>JBEQLD010000020.1:0-23435 GCA_040326115.1 Mariprofundaceae bacterium
GGATTGGCTGCACACGGATTGGCTGCACACGGATTGGCTGCACACGGATTGGCTGCACACGGATTGGCTGCACACGGATTGGCTGCACACGGGTTACATGGGTTCGCAGCATATGCAGGTGCTGCCTGCATACCAATCAGCAGCAGTGCCGCAGCAACATAATGAATAAATGGTGTTCTCATAACTTATCTCCCCTTAATTAGTGACCATGCTTCATAGAGCACGGATTCATCTTTTTCATTTTTTTCATATCGCATGGGTTGCATGGATTCATATGCTTCTTCATCTTTTTCATATCACATGGATTACACGGGTTTGCATGTTTCATTGCGCACGGATTGCATGGGTTTTTGTGGTGGCCGGCAGTGGCTGGCATCGCAAAACTCCCCATCAGTAATGCAACCGCTGCTGTCATCCCTAATAGCTTATTCATAAAATCTCCTCGATAATTAAAACTTTTCGGCCTCATTTCAGACCGCACATTTTAAGTCGCTGAAAGATCCTGCTTCTTACAGTAATTTATCATTATCGCACAAATCAGGAGGAGATGCTCATTTGGCCAGATCAAAGAGTGGAAAACAGAGCTGACTAGCAGCAGCTATCAGAACTACAGCCGCCAGGTTTCACCGCTTCAATGTAGGCGGATACCACATAGGCCTCCACACCACGCCCCGGCGCCCAGTCTCTAATAAACTCACGTGATTCATCTTTGGGCGTAATACGAATATTCTCAAATCCTGCTTCGCTCATCATCATCTCAAGCTCATCAATCATAGATGCGCCTGCCATGCAGCCAGCATGCAGGATGGGATCATTTTTCATCTCATCCGGCATCTCGGCTGTGGCCACCACATCGGAGATCGCCAGACGACCACCCGGTTTCAGCGAACGGAATGCATCACAGAAAACCTGATCTTTATGTGGTGAGAGATTAATCACGCAGTTGGAGATGATAATGTCGGCTGTATTATCAGCCACGGGTATATGCTCGATTTCACCAAGGCGAAATTCAACCTGAGAAAACTTACCCTTCTCGGCGTTATGCCGAGCCTTACTGAGCATATCAGGTGTCATATCGATACCGATCACATGGCCATGTTCGCCAACCTCATGAGCGGCCAGGAATGCATCAAAACCACCGCCACTACCCAGATCAATCACCACTTCACCCTCTTTCAGGCTGGCGATGGCACGCGGATTACCGCAACCCAATCCCATATCGGCACCATCGGGTGTATTGGCAATATCCTCTTCAGAGTAGCCCATCCGGGTAGAGATCAGTGTATTGATTGCCGCATCATCGGAGACACCACAGCAGCTGGACTCCACGCCGCAGCAATCACCCTCGTTGCTTGATTTGGCAACTTCGGCATAGCTGTCACGCACATGATTCCGAATCGCATCCCGTTTTGTATGACTCATCTGACTCTCCGTTACAAACTTTTCAAGACTTCAACAATCTCTGAAGGCTCCATACGTTTGGTGTAATCCACATTAACATAAGCATACTTGATCACACCATCGCGGCCGACAATATAGGTGGCTGGCAGCGGAAGTTCAAAACGATCATTGCCCTGACTGGCTGCCAGATCAATACCGAAACTCTCATAAATCGGCCTGAGCGACTCCGGCAGCGTAAAGACCAATCCATACTCATGAGAGATGCCGTTGTTCCAGTCATGCAGCAGCGGAAAGGTGAGATTACCTTTCTCCCTAATCTCTCCAGCGTGCTCCGGCAGCTCGGGTGCAATCGCAATCAGCTTGCCGCCTGCTTTCTCAATATCCGGTAGTGCTTGCTGTAGTGCCTGCATCTCTAAATTGCAGTATGGGCACCACGCACCACGATAAAAGCTAATCACCACTGAGCCGCTTTGAGTAAGCTCAGATAACCTGAACACCTCTCCATCCAGTTCCGGCAGGTTGAAATCGGGGGCGTGCTGGCCTGCTTTCACTGCATGTTTGGTAAGACCGGACTTCTTTAACAACTCCATAGCAGCAGTCATCTCACTTACCACATCCTCAGGCACCTGCTCAACAAACCCCTGGTTAAACTGTTCCAACTCTTCACTTAATGACATTTACGCCTCCAATGCGCCACCACAGCTGGAACCCTGCCCGGCTGTGCAACCATAACAGTGATCCATGACAGCGATGTGACAACCTTCAATATTCCGGCTCATCAGATCACTCAGATGCTGACGGTCTCCCTTCCTGTTTTGAAGAGGGAGATCCAGCATCTGGTTAAAGTCACAGTCATAAACATAACCTTGCCAATCCACACTGATCAGACTTTTGCACATCACCGAATCAAGATTCTCTTCACTGTATGCCTCTTTTAGCAGCTGCATATAAGATGCAAACTGTCCTGTTGAAATCAACATGCTGCCAAAACGCTTGATCGGCATGTTGGTAATGGTGAACAGCTGGTTAAAGGTGACACCGAAACGAATGCTTAACTCCCGCTTGTATGCCGCCTCCAGATCCTGCTGGGACGGGGGCAGGCTTGGACCCTGTGGATTGTAAACCAGTGTAAGCTGCAGATCTGAATCTTCAGTTCCATAGCCGAATGAGTTCAATTTTTTTAGGGCATTGATACTGGCATCAAACACGCCTTTGCCTCTCTGCGCATCCACATTTTCACCCAGATAACATGGAAGAGAAGCGGCTATCTCAACGCCCTGTTCTGCCAGGAATTCGGCCATATCTTCATAACCCTCTTCTACCAGAATGGTAAGATTGCAACGGTCGATGACCCGCACATCCAGAGCTCTGGCTTGGCTTACCAGCTGCTTGAAGTGGGGATTCATCTCAGGCGCACCGCCTGTCAGGTCCAATGTTTTAATGTTTTTTCGCTTTAGATAATCCAGCACGGTAGTGACTGTTTTTTCATCCATGATCTCTTTACGTCTTGGCCCGGCATTTACATGACAGTGCTGACATGTCTGATTGCAGAGATAGCCCAGATTCACCTGCAGTGTTTCAACCGCAGTGCGGGAAATTGCCGGAAAATCACTCTCTTTCAGAAGTGGAAGTGTAGCATGCATTCAATACCCTCGTTCTCACATTTAACAGCCCATATAAGTCGCACTGTTCTGGAAATTCTTACGCCTGTTTTTCTTTAGCTTCCCCATAGCATAGAAACATATTGCACCGTTTGCCAAGGATCGTACTATCCAGCTTCGAGGAGAGCCTTATGAATGCTAAAGACGAATTGAAAAACAAAATCATTGCAGGTCAATCTCTGGCCCGTGCAAACCTTTCCGGCATGGACTTGTCCGGCATGGATTTTTCAGGTGTTAACCTGACCGGTGCCAACCTGTCGAACTGTAATCTTAGCGGCACAAATTTTAGCAAGGCTCAACTCGGAGCCGCCAACTTAAACGGTGCAAACCTTAATAAGGCAAAGCTCGATGGTGCAAAGGTTGAATTGACCAATGATGAGCTACTTCAGAAAATCAGTAATGCCCAGAATATGGGTGGCTACAACCTCTCAGGCAGAGATCTCTCAGGCCTGGATCTTTCCGGCGCCCGCCTTGCAGGTGCTGATCTTTCCGGCTGCAACCTGAAAGACGCCGATCTTCGCGGTGCCTACCTTTATGAAGCTGATCTCTCCAATGCAAACCTCAGTGGTGCAGACTTGACCGGTGCCCAGCTTAGTCGTGCCAACCTGACCGGATCTATTCGTGTTAATGCCAAAATCAGAAAGTGGGCACTTAAAGGTGCTTACATTGCAGGCTCAACTGCTTATGTCGACTAATGTTCAGGCGCTTCCGGGCGCATTCCCTCTACATGAGGACAAAAATTTCATTACCGAAAGTGAATGGGTGATTCTCAAGCTTCTCTGCCGGCCATTGGACAAAATCGGTGAAACGACTGCTGAAGAACTATCTGAAGCCAGTGGTGGCCAGATCAAGGTTGAGCGAGCAGAGCAGTTGATCCACATTGTCCGGATTGCCGAGCTTCCCGGTATTGGCAGCTGGATTGCACGGTTGATGGTAGAGGCCGGTCTGGATCTGGAACAGGTCAAAACCTCTTCTGCTGATGAGATTATGAACCTTATCAATGAACATTCAGGCTACCCGCTATGCAATGATGCAACGGTTCGGGCACTTGCCGACCTGCAGCTACAGTGGAAAGGCTCCAATATTTAACACAGGATTTATACACTAATGACTGATCGTATTCTGATTACCGGCGGTGCCGGATTTATCGGCTCCAATCTTGCCGCAACTTTAAGCAGACGGCCCAATACCGATGTGGTAATTGCTGATGATTTCTCATCCGGCGACTGGCGCAATCTTATTCATGTTGATTGTGAAGTGCGTGCACTGGACTGCGATGATTTCAATCTTATGGATGAAATTGCAGCCGGTGAATTTTCCGCAGTGATGCATCAGGCCGCCATTACCGATACCACGGTTATGGATCAGCGTCTGATGGTTGAAGTTAACACCAATGCCTTTGCATCCATTCTCGAAGCAGCTTCGAGATCCAATACCCGTGTTGTCTACGCATCATCGGCCGGCACCTATGGAAACTCTCCAGCTCCAAATAAAATCGGCAGTGGTGAAGAGCCGGAAAATATCTACGGCTTCTCCAAGCTGGCCATGGATCGGGTTGCCGCCCGCTGGTATGAAAAATCTTCTGCTCCAATTGTGGGACTGCGTTATTTCAATGTTTTTGGCCCCGGCGAACATCATAAAAATGAACGCGAAGGCAATAAAACAGCATCCATGATCCTGCAGATGTATCAGCGAGCCAAAGCAGGCGAACAGCTTCGCCTCTTCAAACATGGTGAACAGATGCGTGATTTTGTCTATATCCGTGATGTAATTGCTGCCAATCTTGCCGCACTTGAATCACCACGCTCTGGTGTATGCAATGTCGGCTCCGGCAAGGCGCGCACTTTTAATGACATCGTGGAAAACCTGGGCAAGCAGCTTGGTAGAGAGTTTGATGTTGAGTACATCGACAACCCTTTCACCTTCTACCAGATGCATACCGAAGCAGATCTGACAGAGAGTAAAGCCATTATGGGTTGGGAGCCTGCATGGTCTCTGGAAAAGGGCATTGAAGATTATGTGCGCCTGCTTGAAGCCAATCACAGAGGACCCGTGGACAGTTTATGAAAACTTCTTTTATGGAATCGATCAATATGAAACTTTTATTGCGGGTTATTGCAATCACACTTCTGCTTTCAACATCAGCCTGCAGAACCTATGAAATCCATCAGGGCAATGTGATGAAAAATGAAGATATCTGGTCTATTCAGGAGGGTGACACCCGCTTTCGTGTAGAGACTCTGCTCGGCACACCGGCCATGATTGACCCGCTGCATCCGAATCGTGTTCGCTATGTAGAGGACCATCGGAACTCCGAGACAGAAAAAGATAAGCTACGTGTTGTAGAGATCACCTATGATGATGCACTTCGAGTCAAAAAGATTGAATACTCCGGATTCGATAAATAATGGCTCTTAGACGTCCGGGAAGCGCATCGCGTTTCACATTCTTAACCACTGCTTCCGCAGCTTTGGTCATGATTGCCGTACTGATTGGCGGTCATCTTGTTTTCGCGTTTTTTGTTTACAGCAAAATTACCGGGGGAACTGGTATGGTGGAAATCGCCGAATTCACCGATCTTCCAGCCTGGTCTCTCTGGCTCTCCATTGTTGCTGCGGCTGCACTGGATGTCTGGATTCTTTACCACCAGAGACAGGATCGTCTGAAAGCGCTGAGACGTTAACCTTAAGTCGGTAGGGCAACGGTAACCTTCAAGCCTCCACCCTCTGCATTTACAGCCTCAATAGAACCACCATGTGAGTGAACCACTCTTGCTGCAATGGAGAGTCCCAGCCCAAAACCACCACTTTCCCGGTCTCGGGCCTCACCCACCCGATAAAACGGGTCAAACAGTTTAGCCAGACTTTCAGCAGGCACACCCCTGCCATAATCGCGCACGCTGATTTCAGTCATGCCGTCTGCTCTCTGTAACAGCATCACCTCAACTGTTGAGTCCGCTTCTGAATAACTCATCGCATTTCGAATCACATTCTCAATAGAGCTGCGAAGCAGTGAACCATCGCCGTAAACCTGGCACGGCTGCTCTTTTATCAATTGAACGTCCCTCTTCCGATCAGAAAATTCAAAGTTTGCATCCGCAATAACCGACTCAATCAGCCCGGCCAGATCGACGAGCTCTTTTTTCTCGTTCTGAACACCGCTCTCAATCCGCACCAGTGCCAGCAAATCACCAATCATGGCATCCACCATATCTGCTTCATGCTCAATCCTGTTTAGCTCACTTTCTGCTGCACCACCACTCCTCTGCCGGGCTAGCTCAAGCGCAACCTTTAAACGGGCAAGGGGAGAACGAAGTTCATGCGATACGTCACGAAGCAGGCGTTGCTGTGCCTGCATCATCGACTCAATTCTGGCGGCCATCTTATCAAATTCTCGGGCCAGATCACCAATCTCATCTCGTCGCCTGCCCATCTTGGTTCGAGCCGACAGGTCACCCTCTCCCAAGCTTCGGGCTGCCTGTTGCATCTGGCGAATGGGGCGAACAAGAAAGTAGGCGATCATCAGGCAGATCAGTGCTGTAATGGCAAATGCAATCAGCATACGACTGCCTGCAAACTGTCTCACGCCATCTCTTACACCACCCAAACGCTGATTACGTATTCCAGAAAATTTACCCGGCATCTCAGTAATCAGCCGATACCTGCTACCATCTGAACTACCAATGGGCAGGGATAAAATCTTCTGTTCCTCAAACTCACTCTCAACGGCGCCATCACGATCCAGGGCTTGCCGCATGTGTGCCATAAGGTGAGGAGGGAGATGACGGCCACGAAGGGTTTCTCCCTCTTTGCTATCCACCACCAAAATCCGAAAAGGTGTGCGCTTACGCACATGCCGAATCCAGGAGCGAAGCGCTTTTTTACCACCCTCTTCAAGAACAGATTCAGCAGATGCTGCAAGACTCTCCAGGTGAGCCATATGCCGTGATGAAAGATCCCTCTGTTCCAGCCACACATTACCCAGCCAAAAGGTCGCGACCGTGGCGGTCAGCATGGTTAGCCAGAACCAGAGAAATACCTTCCAGAATATTTTAGGCATCGACTGATCCGGAATGTTTCACATAGAGATAACCGGCACCACGAATGGTTTTAATCCGCTCCGAGCCATCCGGCATAGGCCCAAGCTTCTTTCTCAAGTGGCTGACATGCATATCTATGCTTCGATCATAAAGCGCCAGACGTCGCCCCAGTCCCTGCTCGGAGAGCAGTGCTTTGGTGACCACCTCGCCGGCATTGGAAAGCATAACCGAGAGCAAACTGAACTCGGTGCTGGTGAGTTCAACAGGCTCTCCCAGCTTCAAAACGACGCGTCTCTGCGGAACAAGCCGAACATCATCAATTTCAAGGATCACTTCTGAGTTAACCGGCCCTGACACACGTCTTAAGACAGCTCGAATTCTGGCAACCAGCTCTCTTGGATTACACGGCTTGGGAAGGTAATCATCGGCTCCGATCTCCAGACCGACAATGCGATCAACCGGCTCACCACGGGCAGTCAGCATCACAACCGGAAGCGAGGACTCCTTTCTCAGCTCTTTTAACACCTCCATGCCATTGAGCTTCGGCATCATGATATCCAGAACCATCAGATCGCAGGGTTCACCCATTGCCATCTTTAGGGCATCGGCCCCATCATGAGCCATGATCACGCTAAACCCTTCACTCTGGAGGTATTCAGCCAGCAGAGAACAGAGTTCCCTGTCATCATCCGCAATCAATATCCGTGCATTCATGTTCATAGCCCTAGCTTGCCACACTTATTTATTCAATGTGACCCTCCAGAGCCTGTTATTTACAAACTTTTACACGATCTCTACAAAACTTTTCATATCTGAGACCCTGCTTTACATAGATAAGCAGATATTTCACCTCATACAGCAAGCTGCTGTAATCAAAACATTGAGGAGCTTATTATGAAACAGAGAAGCAAAGTTGTTCTAACCACAGTTGGTGTTCTTGCCATTGTCGGAATCACCACTGCCGCCATTGCATGTGATGGTGATCGTGAACGGGGCAAACACCGGTATGACGGTGCTAAAGTCGAAAAACATTTTGAACGCATGAAGGAGCATCTCAATCTCACCGATCAGCAGGCTCTTCAGATCAGTGCCGTTTTTGAAGCCAAAAAGAACGCAAAGAGTGACCATCGCAGTGAACGAAAGGCGATGCGTCAGGCAGTGATGAAGCTTGACCCATCAGCTGCCGATTATGAGCAGCGGGTTGATCAACTGGCACGTGAACAGGCTGAGACCATGGTTCAGAAGATCAAGGCTCACGCCCAGACCCGCAAACAGATTCATGACATCCTGACACCTGAACAGCAGGAGAAGGCAGAAGAGATGCATGAGAAGCGGATGGAACGTTCTAAAGATCATCATGGATCAGGCCGTTGGGGATAATGCCCAACACGCATTATTGAACATAAAGGCTGTGCAAGTGGAGGAGGGGCTCCGGCCCCTCTTCTTATAACCGGTCTAAAGCCATGTAAATACGACGGAGGTATATCATGAAGAAGTTATCTATTATTTTAACTGTTCTATTCAGTTTCACAGCACTGTCAGGATGCGTTGTAAGGCATTATGGCGATCATGCTCCGGGCTCAGTGGCAACTCAAATTAACATCCCACTTACTCCATCCCATGGCTATCGACACCACCATCATGGTATTACGCTGGTCTTTGATGCGTTTCTCGGCGTTTATGCCGTAGAAGGGCATTCAGGAATATACTTCCATGGTGGTCGTTATTTTCACAGGCATTCTAATGGTTACTGGGCATACAGCAGTCACTTCAAAGGGCCTTGGAAGAAGCATATCAGTGACGGAAGATTGCCGCATAGGTTCAATAGTCATATGAATAAAAACCAACGTCTACGTGAAGTGCGCAAGGAACGCAGAGAGGATGTGCGCGAGGATCGCAGGGATAATGTACGCAAAAAACGTGAGTGAGTTCTTAAATGCGCCTCATATAGATGGTGAAATCATTCTTCAGATACTCATCACGCAGCATGCAATCAGAGGTGAGGTCATGACAAAAGGCCAGCATCTCTTCCGGCAAATGGGTCTGTAGGTCGTGCGGTTTGAAATGGCGGGCATCCAGCAGGTTAAATGCCACGCCCTTCCGGCAGAGTTGAAACATTTTTGTAATGGTTCGGCGGGCGTAATCACCATCATCATGAAGTAGTTCATTCAGTGCCCCTGAAAGGATCACCCAGTCAAAACTCTTCTCGGAAAACTCCATATCGAACAGGTCACCCACCTGCAGCTCTGCATCAGGATGGCGTTTTTTTGCTTCGATCAGCAGATCAGGTGAAAGATCAATGCCTGTGTAGTTCAGCGCCCCACCCTGTTTCTCAAACCACTGCAAAAAGTCCGCAAAGCCACAACCGACATCAAGTAGAGAGTCACCCGCCTGAACACCAATTTCTGCCAACACCCTGAAACAATTCTCCTGAACCTCGGTGCTACTCCAGTAGAGTGCATAAGATGAGTAGCCATATCTTGTCAGGCTATCGCGGTGGCGATCGACAATCCTTTTGCGCTGTTCACTCTTCATCTTGAGAAGATTAATGAATCCTCCCCTAACTGTCTGCTGGTCATTTCTCTATGCAGATAATAATCCATAATTATAATAGCCCCATGATCCCCTATAAACTGATCGATTCAGCCACTGAACACGGTACAACCCTCAAACTTTATCAACGCGGTAGAGACTTCGCGATCCGCGTGGACAAAGTCGGTGAACTAATGAATACGCTACAGCACAACTCCGAAGAGGCGCTGGCCGAGTTAGCTTGTGAACATGTGACAGGCATTGAGAACCCCCGCCTGCTGATCGGTGGTCTGGGCCTGGGTTACACACTGGCTGAAGCCCTCACACATACGGGCCCTACTGCAACCGTTGTAGTCTCTGAGCTCATGCCTTCAGTGGTTCGCTGGAACCGTGAACACTTCGGTATCGTTGCCGGGTTCCCGCTGCTTGATGAGCGGGTTGAAGTACTCGAACAGGATGTCGGCAAGGTGATGTATGAAAACAAAAACAGCTTCGATGCCATCATGCTCGATGTTGATAATGGTCCCGATGGCTTCACCCGCGATGACAACGATGCACTCTATGGACTGAAAGGCCTCAACAATGCCTACGATGCACTCAAACCCGGCGGTGTACTCACCGTCTGGTCAGCATTTACAGACGTGGCATTCACCCAGCGCATGCTGAAAGTCGGTTTCAGGGTAAAAGAGAAGAGTGTACGGGCACGCTCAGCCAGACGTGGCACCAAACACAATATCTGGATCGGTATCAGGTGAATTCATAACATGACAACACAGGCTAATAACCCACTACACGGTATGACGCTGGAGAAGGTCATCAATGCTCTGGTTGAATATTACGGATGGGACGAACTGGGCATGTTGATCAACATCAACTGTTTCAACAGCGACCCATCGGTGAAATCCAGCCTTAAATTCCTGAGAAAGACAGACTGGGCAAGAACAAAAGTTGAAAACCTCTATATCGCCATGTTGGATGAAAAAGCCAGAGACAGTAAAACAGGCTGGCCCTACTCAAACACTCCCAATGAATGAATCTTGAATGTCCGCTTTCGGCCAAAAGCGGACATTGGCTGATGATATACACTTAGTTAAAGGGGCTTCAACCTGGTTGAATAGAATTCATCCAGTTAGATGTATCACTATAAGGCTTCAGTCCGATTGCGGCCATTTTCCTTGGCTTGATACATTGCTTTATCGGCGACTTCGATAAGTGATCGGGCCTGCTTGTCTACGTCTGGAATAACCGTGCTAACCCCCAAGCTGATAGTTACGACAGAACCAGCCGTCGATTTCTCATGTGGAAGCTGTAGTTCGAAAACATTAGAACGACACTTCTCTGCCAATCGAAACGCTTGCTCTTCATCTGTTTCTGGAAGTAACAGGACAAACTCTTCACCGCCATAACGGGCAACCATATCCACGGCTCTCTTCGATTCTATACTTAACATTTGCGCGACCTTTTTCAGGCAGGAATCACCCTGCTGGTGCCCATAATGATCGTTATATTGTTTGAAATAATCGATATCAATCATAATCAGTGAAATAGGTTTTTTCTCTCGCAAAGCATGACTCCATTCTCTGTCCAAAACCTGGTCAAACAGACGCCTGTTTGCGACACAGGTCAGGGCATCCTGAAAGGAAAGCTTCTCAAGCGTTTTATTTATTCTCTCAAGCTCCATTTCACTGATTCTGCTTACACGAACCGTCCATACATATAATGAAATGAATAGTATAAACATCACCATCATGATCATAATAATCAGACCTTTCATATGTTCGTAAGGCTCATAGGCTTCTGAAGCATCAAGTTCAGTGGTGATGCCCAGACCAGCTTTATAATCCCATGTCCAGGCGCCAATGACTGGAACACCGCGATAATCATTGTAACCATTGGTGTTTTGCCCTGATGTACCAGCAATAGCCGAAGTGACCATCAGCGTTAGCGGCTGTTTATTATAGCTTGAAGGGGAAAGCCTGAATCCTTCAAGCATGTTTCCGCCAGGGTCCCGAATCCTGATAGATAGCATGCCATACTTATTGGAAGGGATAAGGCCGATTGTACGTAATTGACCATCGAACCGGCTTTCCGATAACAGGAGTCCATCGTTGTTGAAAAAATAGGTCTCCCCGCTTTTTCCAATTCGGCCAAGTTGAGCTATCCGTGAAAAGTCCTTGAATGGGTTAATCCGCAATGTCATCACAGCAATAACTTCACCTGTATCACTGCGAATAGGTGAAGCTACAAACATGGTTGGGACACCTGTACGTAATACTCCATCTCTGTCGATCAGAGCTACATCAGATGGCTGGGGGAGACTTATCCCTGATTGCCCGGAAAATATGCGCTTAATGAACTCTTTTTGATTGATTAGTAAGTTCCTGACGCCGATATTATCATCGCGCATGGATGCGAGACTGATAAAGTCAGGTGCAATAATAAACATGCCCTCGTACTTTTCAGACGCCAGAAAACCTGAAAGAATAGAACGAAGCCTTGCTTGGAAAGGGTGATTCATCAGGGGCTCAGGAGAGCGAGGGGCAGTGAGCAGTTCCTCCACTGCATACCTTACTTCGTCACTATTGGCCCAAAGCTGTACATCATCTTCTTTTTCACCGATCCATAAATCTAATGTTCCTTTCGTTGTTTCTAATGTGGTTTGTAATGAACTGGCAAGTTGATCATGTATGTTTTCTTTGATGTGTGCCAAGGAAAACCAGGCCACAATGATGGATGTGACAATCAATGTGATTGAAACGATCAGCACTCTTCTATTGTGCTTGAAGCTATCGACTGAACCCGCAATGTATTCCATGTTCATCATTATAGATTATATATCGAAAAACAGCGTCAATAAATCTGAATGTCCGCTTTTGGCCGAAAGCAGCCGTTCGGTAAATTGAAATTAGAGCAATAAAATTAAAGGTGCCCTGACTTGTCAGGGCACCTTTTTATTTGGTTAGTGAGATAAACAATTCCGGCAGTTTCTCGGGCAAACGATCCACATGATCAATAATGGTGAACTGCTTGCCGAAGATATCGGCCACATACTCATCGGCCTTGGGATCAAGGTTGATGCAGTAGGTATAGATACCATCCTGACCCAGCTCTTTCACTGCCTTGCCTGCATCCTGAATCAACAGCTGCTCATCATCGACATCAACATCGGCCGGCTCGCCATCGGTGAGAATCAGCATTAGTTTTTTATCAGCTGTCTGATTCTTCAGATAATGGCCTGCATGGCGCATCGCTCCACCCATTCGGGTTGAGAAGCCCGCTTCCATCGCAGCCAGTCGTGATTTCACTTCATCATCCCAAGGCTCGTTATAGCCTTTCACATGATAGTAACGAACATCATGGCGTGTATTGGAGTGGAAGCCTGCTATCGCAAACTTATCGCCCACCTGATCAATCGCCCAGGCCAGTAGTGAAACCGCCTCCTGAGAGAGTTCCAGAATGGTTTGGTTGCTCCCTGCTGCCTTCTCATTCGTAGATTGCGACAGGTCGAGCAGCAGCATCACAGCCACATCACGACCAGCAGTTTTATGACTCATATTGATACGCGTATCGGGTGCAGAGCCGCCCTTGAAATCGATCAATGAGCGAATAGCTACATCCAGATCAAGTTCGGATCCCTCTTCCTGATAACGAATACGCACCCTGTCCTGAGGTTTAAGCATATCAAGCAGTGCCTTCAGCCGTTTTGCCAAGCCACTGTGTTTCTCAAGCAGCTTATCGATCTTCGATGCATTGCCGCGAGGATGTAGTGCCTCATACACACTCACCCAGTCCGGACGATAGTGAGCCGAGTTGTAATCCCACTCGTGATAATGACGAGGTGGCAGGCCTTTCAGCTCTTCATTCTCTTGCTGTTTCTGGTCGAGATGTTCAAAGGTGGTCTCTTCATCATCACCCTGCTCGATATAGATCCAGAGATGACGGTTATCATCACGATAATCCACCTCTGTATTCTCGAAATAGGTGTCTGGCAGAGCATCGGTCTGCTTGCGGGTTCGACCAATAAACGAGAGTGCGATCATGGCTACATCGTCACTTTTGGAATCACCTTTCTCCACCACATCAAAGAAACGACCCACAAATTCGCGAATATCTTCATTTTCATACTGGTAATCGGGATCAAGAATCGCTCTTGAAACCATTGCCAGACGCAAATTAATCAGTGACGTCTTCTCCAGCTCCAAAGCCTTCTCATCAGGGATGGGATGCAGGGCCTGAAATATTTTTCTCAGACCCGGATAGCGTTGCATGGCCAGATAATCAACACGGGAGTCTTCAAAGGTTTCAACAGCAAGCCGCTGGAACGGACTCCAGTTATCCACAATCATCTTCTGACTCCAGCGACGGTGCGCTGCCATATGAGCTAATGCGGCACGATAACGATTGATACCGGAGACGCCGCGATCATCATCATAAACATCAGGAATGCGGATACCCAGATCATCAAAATAGGGCGTTGGTTTGCGAAGTTCATCGAATGCCAGTGAATAGGGCACAAGGTAGTCATGATCATCCCACAGGCCGCGCATATATTGATCAAGCTTGCGCTCATGATCGATAAGCAGCGTACCATGCCGCTCTCGCTGCATCACTGCATGCGCATCCGGTGACTGAAAACTGAAGTAGTCGACCTGACGACCGGGATGTTTGTCGTAGTAGTTGATACCGTAGTCGACCCAGTTTTTAAAACCTTCGAGTGAGAGCTCGATCAACAGGCGCGGTGCCTGCTTCATCAGATCTTCAAGCCCCGGACTCGGAAAAGTCGTGTGGTGACCAAGAACCGAAACGGAAGTGCGATCCAGCATATCAATGACTATGTCATTATACTGCTTAAACAGTTCATAAGTCTGCAAACGGCGGGTTACAGCACCAATTGTCTGTAGATAGGGAGTCATCGCCTTGAAGTTGGTGTGCGTAGACATGTAATGAGCATGCTCCCGCATATCCACCAGTGCCTGCTCGCCTACCAGAGAAGCAACACCTGGCGCCTCCTCCAGATAGACCAGAATCGGTTCCGGACCTCGGCCCAACTTACCCAGGAAACCCGCATTCTCGATGTAACTGACCAGCCCTTCAGATGAAAGCAGAGCCTTTGCCTCTACCATGCAATCATCAAAGACACGGTCAACCTGAGCAAATTTACAGCCCAGACGTTGCCAGTAGACTTCGAATTCCATGGTTCTTTCGATTGTTTCAGCCATAGGTTTCTTTAACCTCCGTACAGAATCATAAGCGTGAGCAAAAGACTCTGTTAACCGAAAGTGGCATCAATAGCGTGATCAAGTGTGTCGCGAATATCCGCGTCATCAGTGATGGGACGAACCAGTGCCATGCGGCAAGCTGCTTTGGCCTCAACACCACCCTTAATCAGAGCTGCTGCATAAGTCAGCAAACGGGTAGAGATACCTTCATCCAGACCATGGCCTTTCAGGTTACGGGCTGTACCGCCAATGGCGACCAGCTTAGCAGCCAGTTCGGTATCGATACCTGTCTCCGTAGCAACAATACCTGTCTCGACTTCAGCAGCCGGGTAATCAAACTCAAAACCGGCAAAACGCTGTTTGGTCGACTGTTTCAGATCTTTCATCAGGCTCTGATAGCCGGGGTTATAGGAGATGACCAATTGGAAATCGGGATGCGCTTCAATCAATTCTCCCTTTTTATCCAGTGGAAGTGTGCGTCGATGGTCGGTCAACGGATGAATCACAACAGTCGTGTCCTGACGCGCTTCAACGATCTCATCTAGATAACAGATCGCGCCAATACGTGCTGCAGTGGTCAGCGGACCATCCAGCCAGCGAGTACCATTGGCATCGAGCAGATAACGACCCACCAGATCCGATGCAGTCATATCTTCGTTACAGGCCACCGTAATCAACGGTTTATCAAGCTTCCATGCCATGTGTTCAATAAAACGGGATTTACCACAACCTGTCGGGCCTTTAACCATAACTGGAAGGCGTGCCGCATAGGCTGCTTCGTATAGTTCAACCTCATCGCTTTGCGGCTGATAGAAAGGTTCTTCGTGGATTTTATACTGTTCTTTGTCGGTCATCATACACTCCCTGAGAAACTGATTGGAGTATTTTAGACAAAAAAAAATGAAAATGCATGTTTATAATAATGATGACATCTATAAGTAAACCTTATTGCCATTTGACACAACCTATAAACCACCTAATGATAACATCATCATGCGCATGACTAATCTGCATCTGCTAAGCAAACTTGGCTTCCTCTCTGAAGCCAGACGATTTTCATGGTATCCACCCTTCTGGTTGATGCGTGTGAAGATGCTGGAACTGGCTGATGACTGGAGCCATGTTCGTATCAAGCTGCCGCTGACCTGGATCTCAGCCAATTCTGCCGGAAATATGTTTGGTGGCTTTCAGGCCAACCTCGCCGATCCTGTCCCTGCTATTGCCTGCGTAAAAAAGTTCCCGGGCTATCGAATCGCAACCAAAAAGCTGGAAATTGAGTTTCTTCGTGTCGGCAGTTCCGATCTGGTTCTGCATTTTGATTTCAGTGATGAACAGATAAAAGAAATTCAACAGGAGCTCAACGAACATGGCCGAGCGACCCCCTGTTTTGAAATGCACTATCTTCGAGAAGATGGAGAGATATCCACCTGCATAAAAAATACCATCGCAATCAGACCCAGAGATTATGTTGGTAACCATGATCGAAACAGCCGCAATGAACCAAAGGTATGAAATATTTAAACTCGGAAGGCTAAAAAATGCGATTTCCCCTTGCTGTAGGCAGGATTCTTGCTATTAATTAGCTACGATGCACAGATCAAAGAGCAATAAGGGCCCTTTTAGTCAACTCCAAACAGTAATTTGGGGCTTGCTCACGCTTGTGATCATCATGCCAGTGAACGCCCATGCAAAACCTATCGTTGTCGCCACCGTTCCTGCATTGGGACAGATCGCTCAGGCCATTGGTGGTCCCAACATCAAGGTCCATGTTCTGACACGTGCCGGTCAGGATGCACACGTATTTTATCCAAAACCCGGTCAGGCAGATGTCCTGAGCAGAGCTGACCTGCTCATTTCAGCTGGTTTTGGCCTTGAAGGCCAATGGCTTCCATCTCTGCTTAAGCTGGTAAAGAACCCTAAAATCAGGCTTGGATCCAAAGGTTTCTTTACTGGAGAAGATGCCATTGAAGCCGTGGGTGTGCTTCGGGGGATGAGCTCAAAATCTCTGAAAAAGTGGTCTCCTGAAGAGAACCCTTTCTGGTGGATGGATCCCGAAAACGGAATAAAAGTCGCCACTATGCTGGCGCTGCGTCTTGGAGAAGTTGATCCGGTTCATGAAGGTGACTATCTGGCCAGAGCAGAAGATTTTTCATGGTTGATCACCCGTGCTATCCCGCGCTGGAAGCAGAAAGCAGCAGCCCTGAAAGGGCCTGTTATCACCTATCACAATAGCTACAACTATTTCATCAAGGCGATGGATATCGAATTGGCCGGATTTATCGAGCCCATGCCCGGCATTGAACCCTCTACCCGGCATTTGGATACCCTGATCAGACAGGTTAAGGAAAAAAGAATTGCGATGATCTGGGTGGAGCCATATCACCTCGGTCCGGTCGCCAGGCGGTTGGCAAAAGAGTCCGGTGTACGCCTGCTGGTTCTTCCGGTTGCCACTGATGGCAGAGGCGTTGATGGATATATGGGAATGTTTGATAAAATTGTGCTGAAAATTGAGAGGTGGAGCCAATGATTCTAATCACAGTAATGGTGGCAACCCTGATTATTGCCGTCTGTCTTCCGGTACTCGGTCAGCGTGTTCTTGAACGAAGAGTTGTATTTGTAGATCTGGCACTGGCTCAGCTCGCAGCAACCGGATACGCATTGGGGATGGCACTGCACATCCCGGGCATGATTGCTGCTGCGGGTATCACTGCTGTTGCCGTGTTTTTAATGGCGCTGATGGATGAAAACACCGCCCTTCCAAAAGAGGCGGTTATGGGCGGTGTCTATGCTTTTGCAGCCTCAGCAGGCGTTGTACTTCTCTCGGTGCTTCCTTATGGAGAGGGCCAGCTGATGGGGCTTCTTTTCGGCAGTATTTTAGGTGTGGACTGGATGGGGATTCTCAGACTTTCCATTTTTGCTGTCATCGGAACTGCAATGGCATGGCCCGATCATGGCAATACCTATGGTGGTCGCCTGCGTTTTTACATTGGCTTGAGCCTTATCATCGTGCCTGCCATTCATGCCATTGGTGTGCTGCTTGTATTTGCCTATCTTGTCATGCCTGCACTCTCGGTATGGCGCCATGGAAAGAATGGCCCTGCCTGGCAGGCCATCACTCTGGCAGCAGTTGCCAGTGTTGCAGGTGTGCTGATTTCTGATCTGTTTGATCTGCCACCATCGGCAACCGTGGTACTGACATTGACCATGATTGCAGTGCTGATTGGCATCGTGATCTATTTCATTGCCGGAGATGAAAAGAGTGCCGGCAGCAAAGAGAAGAAAAAGGCCTCTGCTGATACAACTGCAAACACTACGGCTGAAAACGAAACACCCGAAAGTAGTACTGAAGCTTCGTAATTATATATTACCGTACAAATATAGGTGAGCAGGAACACTGATATCTGAGCTATAATCATATACAATAGCTCTATGCGTAAGTTAATTATTTCCCTATTTGCCCTCTTTTTGATGGTTGCCGGAGTCTGGTTTTCCGCTCCCCAGCTCTTCAACGAGCTTGCGCCTCATATCGTAGAGAAATCCGAAGAGCAGAAATTCAATGATATTCTGATCGATATGAAGCCGGATGCTGCGATTCAGGCTGGCTTCATCCAGACCATGCATGAACAGACCTGGAGCAATGAGGCATTCTTCTCTTTTCTCGGTATGGAAATCCCACTGGGAGAGGTTGAAGCCACCCTGCGTGCACCTATCAAAGTCTATTATGGTGTTCGCCCGCATGCGCTTCATGCCACCCGAGCTGTAAATGGACAGCTGCACATCACTATCGACAAAGTCGAAGTACTCTCTGTTGATGCAGACATCTCCAGACTTGAGATCAAAACCGATGTCGGCTGGGCAAGGTTTGATGCCCTGAGTGGTCTGGAAGCTCGCAGCAGGGCCAAGAAGGCGTTTGAACAGAGTAAATACCGTGCAGCCGATAACATGCTTCAATCGATGCAGGTTACCGCCTATGTGCGAGCCGCACTGAAAGCCATCGCCACTCGGATATCGGGCATTACAGATGTGCGTATCGACCGGATGGACATTTCTGACCGGATGGATGTTCCTGACCACGGATAGAAATGGTCACTAAAAGAAAAAAGGCGCTGCTTTAACAGCAACGCCTTTTTTGATTCACTTAATCTTTGGCAGCAGACCTTTCACGGCGGCCCGGGCGTGAACCCCGTCGACGGTTACCGCCTTCGCCTCCCTGGCCTCCACCGGAACCCCCACGACGCTGGCCGGAGCGTTGACCTCCACCTCCACCACGACGGTTGTGTTGAACCTGACCGGACTGCTTCACAGGCTCAACATGAACCGAGATATCCGCCTCAAAACCATCAACATCCACCTGTGTGATCTTCTTGCCAATCAGCTTTTCGATTCCGCGAAGTTGTTTTACCTCTTCGTTGCAGACCAGAGACATCGCTTCACCACTACGCCCTGCACGACCAGTACGGCCAATACGGTGCACATAATCTTCAGCCACATGGGGTAACTCATAGTTCACCACATGCGGAAGCTGATCAATATCAAGGCCACGGGCAGCAATATCGGTAGCTACCAGCACACGGATCGAACCATTTTTAAACCCTTTCAGTGCATTGGTACGTGCAGTCTGACTCTTGTTGCCATGAATCGCTGCAGCCTGAATGCCATCACTCTCAAGCATTTTAGTCAGCTTATTCGCACCGTGTTTAGTTCGGGTAAAAACCAGCACCTGCTTCCAATCACCGGCATGGATCAGATGTGAAAGCATTTCTCTCTTGCGGGACTTACCAACAGGATGAACCACCTGGGTCACCTGATGCGTTGTCTCATTGCGTGACACTTCAATCATCTTGGGTGACCGTAAAATGCCTGATGCAAGTCTCTTGATGTCATTGGAAAAAGTCGCTGAGAAAAACAGGGTCTGACGATCTTTGGGTACTAGCGCGAGTACCTTGCGAATATCATGGATGAATCCCATATCGAGCATACGATCGGCTTCATCAAGTACCAGTATCTCAATTTTGGAAAGATCACACTTCTTCTGGTTGACCAGATCAAGAAGACGACCGGGTGTTGCCACCAGAATATCAACACCACGTTTTAATTTATCAATCTGAGGGTGAATACCAACACCGCCAAATACCACGGTAGAACGAAGAGAGAGGTATTTGCCGTAAGTGACAACACTTTCATTGATCTGAGCAGCAAGCTCGCGGGTAGGTGTCAGTATCAGTACACGAATATGGTGACGTCCGCCTCTACGGCTGCTCGCCTCTCCACGTTCGGCATGTTCACGATTAAGTATCTCCAGCATCGGCAAGGTAAAGCCTGCTGTTTTACCCGTTCCTGTCTGGGCCCCTGCCAAAATATCGTGACCCTCAAGAATAATGGGGATCGACTGTGCCTGCACAGGTGTAGGTTTAGTATAGCCCTGATCAGAGACCGCACGAAGCAGCTCTGGCGAAAGGCCAAGTTTATCAAATGTCATATGTTTTTTTGTTTCCAACTCGATGCCTGCCAGATGTCTGGACCGGTCTAGGCACAGTTATAGTAAATTAGAAGATGTCGCAGGTGATTATGAAAATAATCATCAAATCTACGACTATCATTACGCAGCAAAGACCGAAGCTACTGCGAGAACTGGGGCGCAAGGTACGTACGATGGAAGAAATAGCAAGCAGACTGTACAGTTAGCATATTATTAAAATGCCTGGGAGAGCTATAAATCATGCATATCTGGATGGATGCCGATGCCTGTCCGAAGGCAATCAAAGAGATCCTCTACCGTGTAGTGGAGCGGTTACAAATCCCCATGACAATGGTGGCCAATTCAAAAATGCAGACGCCGAACTCACCGCTGGTTCAGATGATTGTGGTCGCTGCCGGAGCTGATGTGGCAGACCGTGAAATCGTTGAGAGAATGGACGCCGGGGATCTGGTGATTACCGCTGATATCCCGCTGGCAGCCGATGTGATTGAGAAACGTGGACACGCCCTGAATCCTCGTGGCACGTTTTATTCCGAGGCCAATGTGAAGCAGTACCTGACCATGCGGAATTTCATGGATGATCTGCGTGGCAGTGGCGTGATGACCGGTGGCCCGGCCGCTTTTTCAAACAGTGACCGCATGGCTTTTGCCAATCAACTGGATCGTTTCCTGACCCGGCATATTAAAATGACAAACAATGACCGAACTTAAGCGCAGCATCACCCTTCCACTTCTGACTCTCTACGGGCTCGGTACCATTATCGGCGCCGGGATTTTCGTGCTGATTGGCAAAGTCGCGGGAGAGGCAGGCATCTATGCACCCATCTCCTTTCTTGTTGCCTCAGTCATTGCCGGATTTACAGCCTTCTCCTATGCCGAACTCTCATCACGCTTTCCAAAATCCGCTGGGGAAGCCGTCTATCTGGAGGAGACGTTTCATCTGCGCTGGCTCTCGAAAGGCACCGGGATCACCATTGTTGTTATAGGAATCATCTCTTCGGCAACCATTGCCAACGGTTCGATCGGTTACCTGCAGATCTTTTTCGATCTGCCTGCATGGGTGCTTATGGTCATATTAATCACCGCTCTGACCATACTTGCAGGCTGGGGCATTTCCGAATCTGTCACTGTCGCGGCAGTGACCACATCGATTGCTCTGATCGGCCTGATCGCAGTGGTTCTCTTCAATACTGAGAGCCTGTCCACTCTGCCTGATCGTCTTCCTGAGTTGATCCCTCCTCCGGAAACTGCCATCTGGAGCGCCATCGCTTTTGGTGCCTTTCTGGCATTTTATGCCTTTATCGGATTTGAAGACATGATCAACATTGCCGAGGAGGTCAAAGACCCCAGGCGAAATATGCCGGCATCGATCATCATTGCGCTTGTCATCACCACTATCTTCTATGTACTCATCGCTCTTACTGCCGTGCTCACGATGTCTGTCGAACAGCTCTCGGCCAGCGATGCGCCTCTGGCCGATCTCATCAGCAGCGACCATACAAAAAGCCGCCTCATGATTGCCGCAGTCAGTGTAATAGCCGTAATTGACGGTGCACTGATACAGATTATCAAGTCATCCCGTGTGCTTTACGGCATGAGCAGACAAGGCATGTTATCTGCGACTTTTGGGCAGGTGCACCCCATAAGCAGAACACCGCTCATTGCCACTGTTACCGTTGCAGTGCTTGTACTGATAACTGCACTGTCGTTGCCTCTGCTAACTCTGGCGAAAATCACCAGCTTCATCACATTGATACTTTTTGCTGTCATCAACCTGGCACTGTGGAAACTGAAACTGAAATATCCAAGAGATCCGGAAGCTGGAATCAATGTTCCAATCTGGGTTCCAATCTGCGGCTTTCTACTCTGCACGCTGTTTGTTTCACTGCAATTTTTATAAGTGCCAATAAGTAAATGTTCCCATTACTATTTTTGTTTGAAAAAGGAACGTGAGCCGTAGCACTTTATCTATCCTGCAACTCTGACACTATCCGCACGATAGGTGTCTAACTCACCTATACTGGATAAAAAGGAACAATTATGAGCATCGATATCGACTGGCTGGAAAAAAATGTAGTGAAGAGAGCGTTATCATCAGATGAGCGCGCTGCTTTAGCGTGTGTAAAGGTCACTACCTTTACGACCGGACAAGCGATAATCACACAGGGCCAACCCGGTGGAACGCTCTATCTACTGCGTTCGGGTAAAGCCAGTGTGGAAGACAATCAAAATGGTAACCGGATGCGTCTTGCCGATGTTGCCGAGGGCGATTGCTTTGGCGCACTCACTTTTCTCAATGGTGAACCCACAACGGCAGAAGTTCTGGCTCATCAGGATTGTGAAGTATACAGCCTTGATCATGATGATTTCTCTACCCTGATGCGTGATCAGCAGACAATGGCCTATGAAATATTTACCCACATTCTTGAGCACCAGACCCAGGTCATCAGCAACATGAGAGCAGAACTGCTGCCTGTGTTACGGAAATTAAAACAGAAAGCAGACAGCCTGCCTCTGTTTATCAAGTTACTTCCTGTCTTATTCATCATTACCTACGTCCTGGCCTTCTTCTACATCTCCTGGAAAGATTTCTCTTATTAATTGAAACATCCGCAAAAGGCCCCTGCCTTTTGCTTGTAACGTATCGGAAAAACATGGTTTTCCCGATACTCACGAATTCTACCGAATTCGCCCATCCAAGGTGAATTGCGAAGCAAGATAGGGTGCCCTGGGGCAATCCATGATGGGAGGATGCTTCAAACATATAACAGGAAGACATTCCACCCATGGATGGGTGGCGGCTGAACAACGTGAAGCCGTGAGCGAAGCAAGACCACGCTCTTGCGTAGCTCGGAAAGCCAAAGACAGGAAGTCTTTGGCGTATCAAACAAAAAGGCCCCCACTTTCGTGGAGGCCTCTCTATTTTGTCGACGGTTAAGTCAGTGCTTACTTATGTGCACCGATCTTTTCACGCCAGTCATCGCCATAGATCTTATCAGCGTCGCCTGGGAATGAATCGAATGCGCGGGCAAACTCGTTATGAGTCTTAGCGTATTCGATTGGATCAGTACCGGTATTCCAGCACTCGTATGCCTGGCTAAGAG
>JBEQLD010000021.1:0-22705 GCA_040326115.1 Mariprofundaceae bacterium
TTTGGAGTTTCCCATTGACGCAGATACCCTCCGAGACAATGGAGTCTCGAACCTTTTTGAAAATATCAAAAAACTTATTGGTACGGGCGTCGGTATCAACACGGTAACCATTTTCTCCTTTGTTGCTGAAACGCATGGTTGCAGTGCCGGCATTCACAAATTCCCAGCCCACCGAGAACTTCATCGTCTCTCCATTAAATGGCAGGCAGTTTGTAGATTCCGCTTGTGCACTATGTGCAATTACCGGAGTGAAAATAAGAGCGGTGATAAAAGTTAAGCTATAAATAATTTTCATGGATTCAGTTTGGCCTGTTTCCAAGTTGGGTCAACAGCATTTCAGGTGTAATTTTTGGCATACAGATGAAATCATTACACGTACGTTTTCGGCAGCCTATGCAGCTCACGGGAGCAATAACATGTATGTCTTTGTCTCCAAGAGGTCCTAACGTATCAGGTTGGGTTGGCCCCCAGAAGCTAACGGTATGGACGTTCAATGCCGCTGCCAGATGAAGAAGGCCGGTGTCAGCGCTGATCAGCGCACGGGACTCATTCAGAAAACCACATAGTGGAAGTGTCTCAAGCCTGTGAGGTAAAACGATGATGTCTGAACTGTGTTCAGCAATGAGTGCGGCTCGCTTCTGTTCTTCCTCACTGCCCCAGACAAGAACAGGGGTGAAGCCCATATTAAGAATACTGTTTGCAGTGTCATGCCATGTTCTATCCGGCAGGCGTTTGGTGGGATAGCCACCACCCATATTCAGAACGATATAGTTACCTGCATTCAGATTGAGTTCGCTAAGCAGCCTCTTTGTCTGTGGGCTGACAGTTTCCGGCAAGCATATTTGAGGTGCTATGTAATCAAACGGGGTTTTCGGCTGCTGATTCGATGGTTCCAGAAAAGGCCCGGCCGCAATACGCCGGTACCACTGCACGACATGTTTTTCATCCTGATGAAATGTTACAGGAGCGGTAAATAAGCCATTGGGGCGCTCTGGCAGATGATTGCGATCAAAGCCAAAGACTGGTGAACCAATGGCGCGCGCCATTATTCCTGATTTTATAAGCCCCTGTAGATCGATAATGGCATCAAATTTTTCTTTGCGTAATTTCCGGATGCAGTCCCATGCCGATTTCAGAGGATGTTTTCCTTTGAGTGATACAGAAGTGACGCGGACTTGCTTGGGAAATGTTTCCGTTACAAAGGCATATCGGCTATCCACCAGCCAGTGAACTTCATCCACTTCCGGACGATTTAGCAGATCATCCAGTGCCGGCAAAGTATGGAGAATATCACCAAATGCAGAGAGCTTTACGATCAGTATTTTCATGCAGAGAGCATTTCCAGGCAGCTATCACGGACAGTTTCGGGAAGAATATTGCCCATGCATGGCTGACCGGGAGTGGAACATTCACGCTTCAGACATGGGCTGCACACAGCGGGTCTGTAGAGCAGTCGGACATTTAATCCGGATGGTGCAGTTCTTTCAGGGTCAGTTGCTCCAAAGATGCCAACAACAGGTTTTCCCATGCCGGCAGCTACATGCATCAGACCGGAATCATTGCATAGAAGCAGACGACAGGATGCGAGAATCTGCAGGGCCTCCTTTAGAGAGGTTTTTCCACTGCTGTTCCAGCTTGCTGTTTTGACTCTGGATAGACATTGATTGCCAATTTCATGTTCGGCACCTGTTCCAAGCACTAAAACCTGCCACCCTGCTTCAGAGAGCCATTTCAGAATGTGGGAATAGGCTTCAGACGGATAACGTTTGGCACCACCAAACTGTGCTCCCGGTGCCACGCAGATGGTTTTTTCCGGATCAAGGCCATTTGCCTGCATCAACTGCATGCCTGCCTCAACATCTGAATCGGAAACCTGCAATTCAACATTTCGATGATGAACGGGAACCCCGGACTGCTCTGCCAGATTGAGGAAGTAGTCCCTGTGGTGCTCATGCATCATATCCAGTTGAGGCGCTGCCCCCCGGTTCAGTAGGGGCGCTCTCCACTGGCCGCGGAAGCCGATACGCTGTTTTGCTCCGCTCCGGAAAACTTTCCACGCAGAACCAAAGCTATTGGGAAACAGAGCTGCAGTGTCAATGTCATTTGGTATCTGGTTACAGTAGGTGGCTGAACCGAGCCCAAGAAAAGGAAGGAGATCATCAATCCAGGGTCGGCCGGAGATCAGAAGCTGCTCATAATCGGGTTGGGCCATATAATGCTCTGCAAATGCGCGCATGGCTGGTTGAGCCATAACCACATCACCCAGCCAGTTGGGCGGCAGGATAAGCAGCTTTTTATGATCCATTTTTGTCTGAAGCTTTATGTTTACAGATAAACATCCACTCCTGAGCCATCGCCTCGGTTTTTGTATTTAACTGGGTCTCTTCAATGATATCAAAGTGTCTTTGAAGTGTGTTTCTTATTCCTCGATGTGTATAACAATAGAGTCTGTTCTGGATTTCACCTAAAGAGAAATATCTCATTTTTAGATAGTGGAGGCGGGCAAACAGCTCAGGCCAGATTGAAATACTGACTACGAATGTAGCATCTCTTTTGAGAAGTCGCCTGACTTCATGCAGAACAAGTTCAGGATTAAGTACAAAACTCAGAGTGTTCAGACAGAGGATCAGATCATAGCTGTGGTCGGGCTTGGCAATATCCTCAGCCCCTCCGGAGATAAATTCCCCATCCGGCAATTCGCCGGGAAAAGTGCGTTTGAAATTATCAAGTAGTGGATCAAGATAAGTGGTGTTTGAAGAGTTGAATAGCTTGGCTGTACAGACAGCGCCGCAGCCAATATCAAGTATAGAGGCATCAATGGGAAGTGGTTTAGGCAGGGCATGAATGATGGCGTCATAGCGTTTTCCTGCACTGGTATGCAATTCATCCAGGCCCCCGCTTTGCAGCTTCATGACTTCAGCTTTTTGCGAAGCGCTCCATCGAGGTTTTCCAAGGGGTCTATGATGGGCCATTATTTAAACAGTTCCGGTTCATCAAGGTTGCGCCAGCGCCGGTGTGACCAGAGCCAGAGCTCAGGCCGTTCATGGATAACTGTATCAAAACTTTTACATACAGAGTGCATAAATTCATAAGTGTCTTTTTCTTTTTCGCCGGTTTGTTCAGGTGGTGTAATTAACCAGAAGCGTAGCGTGAACTGAAAGCTCCTGCCATGTCGTTGCAATGCAACACCTACAACAGGCGTGTTCTGCTTAAGTGCAAAAATTGCGGGTACAGTCGTCGTGTTGGCCAGATGTCCGAGGAAAGGCACGGGTGTACCCGTGTTGATACTCTGGTCAATCATTACTGCGATGGTACCCCCGGATTTTAGTGTCTGGGGTATCCAGCGAAGATTCCGGCTGAGGCGAGATTTGAAGATAGCCCCAAATCTTTCTCGCTGTGCTTTAAAGAACTCTTCGAGGGGTTGCAGATTCATTGGTCGATAGATGATAGATGTGGGATGACCTAACATAGAGATTGAAAGGGCACCGAGTTCCCAGTTGCTGTGGTGACATGCAGTTACGAAACAGCCTCTGTTTTGCGCTAATGCATGTTGTAGAGCCTCTTCGTTTTCGACTGTGATTCGAGAGAGAAGAAACTCTTTTGAGCGCAGATAGACATGTGGCAGTTCAAAAAATGTACGGCCCAGTTCCGCGAGAGATTCACGAGCAATATATTTATGCCAAGCGCGATCTTTATCAGGATAAACACGGGCTAGATTGTTGATAGCAACGGTTCGACGATGCCTATCGAAAAAATAGATGAGACGCCCGATGCAGGCACCCATCGCACCAGTAATACGTACGGGTATGATACGAATACTCCAAAATATGAGTCGGATGGCGATTGCCAGAATTGTATTCATTAAATGGAGCGTCTGATAAACGTTAGCTGGTTAGCGACTTGGCTTCATCTATTAGCATGACGGGAATATCATCACGGATCGGGTATTCCAGATGGCAGGTATCACAAATTAAACCATCTTTGTTTTTACTGTAATGAATATCGCCTTTGCATTTCGGGCATGCGAGAATATCCAGAAGCGCTTTATCGATCATAATGAACCTCGTTGAATAGAAACCGGAGACCTGAAAAACAATGTATCCATAGCGAAATCTATGCCAAAACCAGCTCAAATGATACGTTCATTTCCACCATCAATTGGAATCTGTGCGCCAGTTGTTCGGCCATATACCGGCCCTGCCACCTGACATGCGAGCTCGGCAACGTCATGGGATGTCACCTCAACCTTAAGCAGGTTATTGGTTTTGTACTCATCGACACTCAGGCCATAGTGAGCGGCACGTTTCTCTAGCACCTCATCTGTCCAGATAGCGGTATCGAATACGGCATTGGGATGTAGCAGATTGATGCGGATGCCATGCCCTGCCAGTTCCAGTGCAGCCACGCGAGCAAGCTGGGTTAGTCCAGCCTTGGCTACTGAATAAGCCGCCGCCCCCGGCCCCGGTGCAGGAACATTCTTGGAGGCAATTACTACAATCGATGGTTCGAGCCCCAGTTTCAGGTAGGGGATGCACATTTTAAACAGCTGTTCATGGCTGGTCAGGTTAACCGCCAGACTTTTTGCCCAGGTCTCATCGGACATATCTTCAATCGACTCACTGGCAGGAAAGATACCGGCATTACTGATGACTATATCCAGACCACCAAATTGACGAATGGTGTTTGCAATGACTTCACCCATGGCTTGCTGGTCGGTCACGTCACAAACACATTCCAGGACGCTAGGGTTATCAAACATGCCTTCAATGGATGGGTTGATATCAATGGCTGTTACAACGGCGCCATGTTTTATCAATGCTTCAACACAGGCACGACCAATACCGCTGGCCCCGCCTGTGACCAGTGCGATTTTACCGACAAACATGGCTAATGAAGCACTTTTTCCAAGCTTGGCCTGCTCAAGTTCCCAGTATTCCAGTTCAAAAATATCTTTCTCAGGCAGTGCCTGCCATCCATCCATTCTTTCAGCATTGAGGATGGCGTTCGTGGTATGCCCAACAATATCACTGATGATAGCGGCTTCTTTGACTGAGCCGCCAAAGCTTAATGTGCCTTGTCCCGGCCAGACCGCCCAGCGCGGTGAAGGATCAAGACAGGTCAGTGAACCATCGTTGTTTCGTTCGAAATAGGCATGGTATTCACTAACGAATCTTTCAACACTGGCGGTAGGTGAATCATCCACCTGCATGGCAGTACGCTTGGTGCGGATCACATGATCCGGAGTCAGCGGTCCGGAGGTGGAGATGGATGCAACATCCGGCGTATTGGAGAATGCCCGCGCTTTTTCACTGCTGTCCAGCATGGCCAGAACAGGAGCTTCTTTGGCCCGGCTTACCGCCTGGCGAAGTGCTGCCAGTTTTAACAGATCTGTTTCCAATATGTTGTTGTCACTGACGGTTACATCTCTACCTGCATTCTTCTCAAGATAATCTTCAGCACGGCTGACCAGATGAATCATTTTTTCATAACTCTCTCTGGCGGAGTCGGAAAAGGTGAAAACACCATGATTGAGCAGGATAATGCCATCGAGCTCTGCCCAATTGATATCACGGGTCAGCTCTCGAATGGTCTTTGCCAGAATAAAGCCCGGCATGACGTAGGGAACAATCAATACGCGCTCACCATAAAGCTCACTGATCCGTGCTTCGCCATCGGCTGTGTTGCTGATGGTCACTACGGCATCAGCATGGGTGTGATCAACAAAGTCGAAGGGAATCACGGCATGCAGAATCGCTTCTACCGAGGGGTTGGGGGCTGCTGGGTTGGTCATGGCAGAGCGCTGTACACTGACCATTTCAGAGTCTGAAAGCGTTTCAAGATCAGCCATCTTTTTCAATACGTCCAACCGAACCGGGGCAAAACCTTCCGCTTCGATGGTGGCCAGATCCCAGCCGCTGCCTTTGACATAAAGGAGCTCTTCGGTTTCATCAAACAGGTTGGTTGCCGATGCTTTTACCGAAGTGTTGCCGCCGCCGTGCAGTACCAGTGATGGCTCCCGGCCTAATAGCCGAGATGTGTAGACACGCATATCAAGCGGACTGTTGGTAAATTCATCAGCAATGTTGTCATCCCAAAGGCTTTTCATCTTATGCTCCAGCGTTATCTAATATGGTTTTTATCGCTTCAAAAAGACCGGCTTCAGCTTCGGCACTCTGTTCCAGCACCCAGAGTTCCTGATTGGCAGGCCAGATATTTTGAAGTTTTACGGCATCTTTGGCGGTAACAATCACCGGAAGGTTGTGGGCAGTGGCAAGCCTGATATCGGCTTCTGAAAACGGGTGATGATCAGGAAAGAGACAGGCCTCTTCAATCCCGATATCAAGTTTTTCAAGGCTTAGAATAAACCGCTGTGGACGTGCGATGGCTGTGAGTGCAACGGCCCGTTTGGGGGCTTCGGCTTTTTCACCTGCTAATTGAACAAGCTGCTTTTCACAGCTCCACCAGCGCCACTCTTTACCGGTGGTAAGTGGTTTGATTTCATCAGATTTGTGTTCATCAGACTGACGTTCACCGGGTTGGCCGGTACGCACAATCAGGTCGGCACGGTCAAGTGCTTCAAGAGGTTCTCTTAGAGGGCCTGCCGGGATGAGATGATTGTTACCCACCCCCTCTGCAGGAATCAGCACAATGTCACAGCTACGTTTCAGCTGCCGGTACTGGAAGCCATCATCAAGAATGATGATGTCACCATACTCTGCCGCCATTCGGCTGGCACGGATGCGGTCACGGCCTGCAATAACCGGGCAATCGCATTTACGATAGAGCAACAGTGCTTCATCACCGACAGTGAAAGGATCGCTTTGATCATTAAGGAGTTGAGGGACGCCGCTTTTGCCGCCATCACCACGGCTGATAATAACAGGTTTAAGACCGCTTTTTTTCAGCAGGAGCGCAAGCCAGATTACAAACGGGGTTTTACCGCTGCCGCCGACAGTTAAATTGCCGACCGAGATCATCGGCAGGGGCGGAGCTACAGATCTTCTTTTTCGGCCTTTGAGATTGCAGTGGTTAATCACTCGATAGAGCTGACTTGCGGCTCTGAAAAGCAGAGCAGGCTTTTCATTCAGCCACCACATATTCTCAATTTTCAGATGTATTTTAGACATCAGTTGTTACCCGTTTCCGGAAGCCATGGCCCAATAGCATCACAGACCTGTTCAAGCACATCTCCGCGCTCACTTATAAAGTGGGCAGCACGAGCGTGAAGATCGTGTAGTTCGCCCGGATGCTGCAGGAGGCGGGAGACGGCTTGCTCCATCTCATCAGCATCATTTGCAACAATGGCGGCATTCCCGCTTTTCATATCATGCATGATTTCCTGGAAATTTTCTACATGCGGACCGGTGATGACACCGCGCCCACAGATAGCAGCTTCAAGTGGATTGTGCCCGCCGACAGGTACGAGTGTGCCGCCAATGATAGCGATATCAGCGATGGTATAGAGCTTCTGCAACACTCCCATGGCATCAATCAGAATAATATCTTCAGGCTGATGGTGTTCTTGTGCCCGGGGAAGATCAGACCAGCGGCTGTAGGGCTTGCCGATGGATTCGATCTCTTTGGCAACTTCATCAAAGCGCTGTGGATGTCGCGGCACAATTAGCAGCATCAGGTCGGGCCCGGATTTTTTCCATATTGGCCACATCTTCAGAATCTGTTGCTCTTCATTATGATGGGTGCTGGCAATTAGTATGATCGGTTTCTGTTTTGAGGGATCAACTTTTGCACGGACCTGATCAGCATCAACTTCGGGTGTTGAAATAGCATATTTCAGGTTGCCTACAGGCTTGATGCGTTCCTTTTCAATCCCCAGCGCTTCAAGTCGCTCTGCATCAATTCTGCTTTGAGCCAAAAAGAAACGAACAGGTTTCAGCCAGCGTTTCCAAAGCCATCCGGTTGCTTTGTAACGAGGGAATGAACGGTCTGAAATTCGGGTGTTGATACCAATGACGGGAATGTCCCTCTGTTTGCATGCACCCAGCATGCCCGGCCAGAATTCGGTTTCGGTCAGCAGCAGCAGGTGAGGGCGGATATGGTCAATCAACTTCGCAGCGCGCCCCGGAAGATCCCATGGCAGGTATGAAATATGAATCTGATCATTAAACAGGCGCTCTGCATGCTGCATGCCGGTTCGAGTAACAACGGTCAGATGAATATGCTGATTCTGGCTTAGCAGCCAGTGAATCAGCGGTGCAATTGAATTCACCTCTCCGACAGAGCATGCGTGCACCCAGACACAGCCTTGTGAATAGGCTTGCGGGAGGGCGATAGCCAGATGCTGTTTCCACTTGATGGGTGGGTTGCTGCCGGTCAGGTCATGTTTTTCCACATGCGTATTGCAGCAGGATTGTTCATCGGCTTCCAGACAATTATTGTTTTATATGAAGTAAGGCTTTTGAGAGTAGTAAATATTGTTGAATCCCTTGCATCAGGGGGGGATATAGGATTGCATCAGCCAGCGCACCTCATTATTAAAAACAACATGGAGTTATCCTCCAGGGAGCTTGCATGAATATCGATTTTGAATGGCTTGAAGAGTATGTCCTGCTTTGCAAATTAAACAACGAGGACAGAACACTTCTGGAAGGTCTGTTTGAGCTTTCCAGTTATTCGGAAGGCGATGTGATTGTCTCTGAGGGAGAGCCGGGCGGAGAGCTCTATCTGTTACGTTCCGGGCGTGCCGATATTACCTGCAAATCAGGCGATCACACTGTCCGTGTAGCTATTGCCAGAGAGGCCGCGCTGTTTGGGGAGATGTCATTTTTAACCGGTGACCTTGCCAGTGCAACGGTGACTGCAAAAGAGGAGAGCGTGATATACAAGCTCTCCCGTGGCGCATATTCAGAGCTGATGATCAACAATCAGGATCTGGTCTATGCTCTTTTTGCCCATATGCTTGTGCATGCAGGCTCTGTTATTCGCAGCATGAATGAAGAGCAGGTTGCGCTGCAAAACTATATTACAGGCAGGCGTGTCTGAGGGTGTTTCGAAATATCAGGTAAGGCTGGAGAGTAGTGATGGAAAGTGTCGTAAGTCTGGTTTTGGCTCTAATTGTTGTATTTCTTGCCGCTGAGGTGTTTACCAATGCGCTGGAACATCTGGGTGAACGGATGGGTGTTTCCGAAGGGGTTACAGGCTCCATTTTTGCAGCCGTTGGCACGGCTATGCCGGAGACCATTATTCCTATTGTGGCGATTATTGCCGGCGGAGCTTCAGAAGCCATTAACCATGAAGTAGGTCTGGGTGCCATTCTGGGTGCACCATTCATGCTGGCGACCTTAAGTATCGGGTTGATGGGCTGGTTTGCCGGTCGGAAACGAGGCTGGAATACGGTGCTGACACCTGAAGCGTCCGGCATGAAGAGGGATCTGTCCGTTTTCCTTGTGGGCTATCTGCTGGTGATTGCAGCAGCGCTTCTGCCTGAAGATTGGGAGCAGGCGAAGGTCGGGTTTGCACTTTCACTGTTTCTTGTCTATTTCCTCTATCTGCTTGCAACCATCAAGGCCAGCCGTCAACTGGTTGATGAGGGGCATGGCACAGAAGCGGATCATGGTCTTTACGCCGCACGGCTGCTTGGAGATTCAACTCCGGTGGCGGTGATTCAGCTTATCATAGGTCTGATGGTTCTGGTGGTCGGGGCAAAGATGTTTGTCCACGGTGTTGAGCTGGCCACCACTATTTTTGGCGTTTCTGCTCTGGTGATTTCACTACTGATTATTCCGATTGCAACCGAACTGCCTGAAAAAGTTAATTCGATTCTATGGGTCAGGAAGGGCAAGGATACGCTGGCGCTGGGAAATATTACCGGTGCAATGGTGTTTCAGGGAACAGTGATTCCAGCAGCAGCAATGATGCTGATGCCCTGGAATCTTCAGGCTGGACCTGCTGTAGCAGCCATTATACTGGCGCTTCTTGGAAATGGCTGGCTCTGGTATCTAAGCAGTTCAGGCCGATTGACCGGCCGCTTTCTATCTATGGGAATGCTGCTTTATGCAGCGTTTATCCTTTACGTGGTGGCTGGCTGAGGTCAGTGAGATGAAAAAAAACATCAATAATAACTTGAAAGTGGCCTGTTTTTTGCTTTAATCGTAAAGAATTCAATTAAACACGAAGAGATTTGAAGAGATAATCAAACAGGTATTAAAGAGGGAGCTTTTATGATCATCACAGTTTTATCCATTGCGGCCATTCTGTTTTTGGCACTTCAGTTGGAAGATAAATTTAAGATTCCCTCTCCGGTTGGGCTGATTGCCCTCTCCTTTGGTTTCCATGTGGCTTTCCATGATCCGTTTATGTTAACCGGGGATGCCGAACATTTTGCAGCGCTTGTGATCCTGCTGCTGCCGATTCTGTTGATTTGTGATTCCCTTGAGCTGACTGTTAAAGATCTGAAAGAGCATGGCTTAAGTCTCTTCTATCTGGCAGTTGTCGCGGTGGCTCTTTCTGTTGTTACGGCTCTGCTGATAGGTGATGCCCTGTTTGGTCAGTATGATCTCTCGATTGCCGCGATTATTCTTCTGTTTGCGATGGTACTGGCTACCGATCCGGTGTCAGTGGTCAGCATCTTTTCCAATTTCCAGCTGCCACACCGCCTGAAAATCCTCTGTGAGGGTGAGAGCCTGTTTAATGATGCAACGGCTTTGATCGTATTTGTATTTGTCGGCCTTTATGCACTCGACGGCGGAGAGATTACATTCGGTTATGTGACTGAGGTCAGCCTGATCGTGGTTCTTGGTTCTGCGCTGCTGGGTGCTGCAATCGGTTATCTCGGACTATTGGCCATGAAGACCACCACCAATCGTATTGCCGAGCTTCTGATACTGATTTTGGTGGGTTATGGGGCATTTGAGTTTGCTGAGTATTTTTATGTCTTTTTAAATATGTTTGGTGCCCATTCCCATATGCACCTTTCCGGTATTCTTTCCTGTATCTTCTCTACCGTGACCGTGCATCACTTCCTATCCAAGGCCGTTGTTTATGATGATATGCGCCTGGAAAAAGAGGAAGAGAGCCTGAAGCAGGAGTCAATGGCGGAAAAAAGCTCCGGCAGGCTGATTGAATCAGCTATAAAGATGATCAAATCCACGGTAGAAGAACGAGATCGCCATATGCGCACCAAAGAGGATATTCAGTTGTTGGCGATTGTTGCCAACACCATTCTGTTTGTTGCGATGGCTGAAATTATCAACCTGGAACTCTTGCTGAAATATAAAACCGAAATTATTGTCATGTTCCTGGCCACTACAATTATCCGTGCTGCGATGATGGCCAAGTTTGCCATCATTACCAATCAGACGGACAAGATGACCAATATTAACTTTCGCTGGTGGGGAGTACTGACCTTTGCCGGTATCAAGGGTGGCTTATCTATCGTCATGCTGATGATGATCCCTTCCAGCTTTGAGCATCTGGAGATGTTCAAGGCGATTGTGGTGGGCGTGATCATGCTATCGACCTTTATCTATTCAGGGATTCTCATCGCATTGATTGCCAAAGATAAGGAAGCCTTTATCAAGGATATGGAAGAAGAGGCTGCTGACCACTAAATCAGCAGTTCTTTCATAGAGAGCTCTTTTCCCCAATCAATGGCTAGAGCTGATATACTAACTTTATGGCTAGAGACAACAGTTTAGAAAAAAAACCGCAACAGCTTGAAACGGGGATAGATTCTCTGTTTGAAAACCCTCATTCAAGATCAGGCGATGAGATACTTGCTGCCGCACAATCATCGCTGGATGGTCTCTCTGTGGATGAGGTGGCTGGCAGACTTTCCAAATATGGGCCTAATCGCCTCCCTGAAGCAAAGTCACGTGGGCCACTGCTAAGATTTCTGCTCCAGTTCCATAATGTGCTCATCTATGTACTGATTGTTGCCTGCGTTCTCACTGCTCTGCTTGAGCATTGGGTGGATGCGAGTGTGATATTAGGCGTGGTCTTTCTCAATGCAGTGATTGGATTTGTACAGGAGGGCAAGGCTGAAAATGCATTGAGAGCTATACGGCAGATGCTCTCGCCCAATGCCATGGTGATGCGCAATGGCCGTCAAAAAACGATCCGGGCAGAAGATCTGGTACCCGGTGATATTGTTCTGTTGCAATCAGGTGACAAAGTGCCTGCAGATTTGCGTCTGATTCGTGTTAAAGGTCTTCTGATTCAGGAGTCAGTCCTGACCGGTGAGTCAATGGCGGTGGAAAAGATCATTGATCCTGTTGCAGAGGATGCCGTGATTGGTGACCGACGTTGTGTCGCCTTTTCGGGCACGTTGGTGACCCATGGTCAGGGTTCCGGTGTTGTAGTTGCTACAGGTGTGCAAACCGAAATTGGCCGTATCAGCACGCTGGTATCCGAAGTGGAATCAGTTACCACACCTCTGCTGCGCCAAATGGATCAGTTTGGACACTGGCTCATGTACGCTATTCTGGGTATTGCCTTCATTACGTTCACTTTCGGTGTTCTGGTTCGGGATTATCTCTATTCCGAAATGTTTCTTGCAGCCGTGAGTCTGGCCGTGGCCGCGATTCCCGAAGGGTTGCCTGCCATTATGACCATTACACTGGCTATCGGTGTACAGCGTATGGCCCAACGAAATGCCATTATTCGCAGACTGCCTGCTGTTGAAACACTAGGAGCAGTCACGGTGATCTGTTCGGACAAGACCGGTACCCTGACTCGAAATGAGATGACGGTTCGCAGTGTTGCCACTGCAGAGAGTTTTTTTGAACTCGGTGGTACAGGCTACGACCCTCACGGTGCAATACAGCTGTCGGGAAGGGAGATCCTGCCTGAGGAGAGGCCGCTTTTGCAGGAGGCGGTTCGGGCAGCCATGCTCTGTAATGATGCCTCACTTGAGCAGCAGGAGAGTGAATGGCATGTGCATGGTGATCCGATGGAGGGAGCGCTGCTGGTAGCAGCCTTAAAGGCCGGACTGGATATCGAAACAGAATCCAAACAGCACCCGCGCAGTGATCTTATCCCCTTTGAATCCGAGCACCGCTTTATGGCAACGCTTCACCATAGCCATACAGGCGATGCTTTTATTTTTCTTAAAGGTGCACCCGAACGAGTGTTGGAGATGTGCAGTTGCCAAAGAACCCGGGATGGTGCTCAGCCACTGGACAGGGATTACTGGTTAACTCGTGTTGAGGAGATGGCGGAGCAGGGCCAGCGAGTGTTGGCTATTGCCTTCAAGCCTGCAAGCCATGAACAGCGAGAGCTGGAATTCAGTGATGTTGAAAATGAGTTGATGATCCTTGGCATGTTTGGATTGATAGACCCGCCTCGAATAGAAGCCATTAAAGCGGTTCAGGTTTGTGACACGGCAGGGGTGCGGGTGAAGATGATTACCGGCGATCACGCAGCGACTGCCCGCGCCATCGCCAAACAGATCAACCTGATAAATTCAGATGATGTACTTACCGGGCAGGAGCTGGAGCAGTTGAGTGAAGAAGAGCTGAGTCGGCGTGTGTTGGAAGTTGATGTCTATGCGCGTGTAAACCCTGAACATAAACTGCTTCTGGTCAGGTTGATGCAGGAACAGGGTTTGATTGTGGCCATGACAGGAGATGGCGTAAATGATGCCCCCGCCCTGAAACGTGCCGACGTGGGTACCGCCATGGGATACAGCGGAACAGAAGCTGCCAAGGAAGCAGCAGAGATGGTATTGGCCGATGATAATTTTGCGTCGATTACGCATGCGATTGAAGAGGGGCGAACCGTTTATGATAACTTGAAAAAGGCGATTATTTTCATCCTTCCGACCAATGGTGGTGAAGCACTGATTATTCTCGCTGCTATTGTGCTTGGCTTCCAGCAGCTTCCGTTAACACCCGTACAGATACTCTGGGTGAATATGGTGACAGCCGTGACGCTGGCGCTCTCCCTGGCATTTGAACCGCCTGAACATCGTGTTATGCGCCGACCTCCACGTGATGCCAGTGAACCCATGCTTACCAAACATCTGATCTGGCGTGTGGCGTTTGTCTCAGTGATTCTGATGACTGGGACATTTGGTCTCTTTCTCTGGCAGATGGAGCAGGGATTCACGATTGAACATGCACGAACAGTTGCCGTGAACACCTTGGTGATGTTCGAGATATTCTACCTGTTTAATTCCCGCTATATAACAGCTTCCGTATTTAGCTGGAAAGGCTTTACAGGCAACCGCTATGTGCTGATCGCCATTGCTATTCTGATGGTTTTTCAGCTTGCCTTCACCTATCTTGAATCCATGCAAACACTGTTCGGTACTGCGGCAATCGATTTCAAAACATGGCTTCTCATTACGCTTGTTGCTTCCTCTGTACTTTTTTTGGTGGAGTTGGAGAAACTGGCCATTCGTCATATAGAGAAAAATTAATTTAATCAGCCTCCGCTATCTTAAAGTGGATGGTCTCTGCTTCGGCATACGATGTCGAATGCTGAAATTGTACCTATCAGTTTTCCTGGCTCATCAACCACCAGAATATTGAAAGAGTCATAATGCATATGGGTCAGCATGGCAGCGATGGCACTTGTAGGCGTCGTGCCTTTCACTGAATGAATGCTCTGATCCATAATTTCAGAAACAGGTTTTTCCGAGAGATTATGAAGGTTGCTGTATACGGAGGCGATATCCGGACCACCCTCCATGGTAGCAAGAAGGCTGTCTGAAGCATATTTGGGAACAGAGGCGTGAAGAATAGCTTTACAGCTGATGCTGCCTACCGGCTTTCCATCCTGATCGACTACCGGAATATCATGCAGGGACGTTGAGCGAAAAAGTGTGATGGCATCTTCTACTCTGGCAGTAACAGACAGGGTGGTCGGGTTTGGTGTCATGACAAGTGATGCGATCATAATGAGCTCCAGTCAAATGAATTAATGATCCTAGAATTATTATAGATGATTGGGTGGTCTGTTGGGGCGTTTTTTTAAGCGGAATAAAAAAAGGCTCCGGATTACCGGAGCCTTTAAAAACGAGGTCTGATGCCGTGGGGAGGGAGGGGAGAGTGGCACCAGACCTCCGTTACTATAAAGTTGTCTGATTATTGTGCAGTTAATTACAAATTAAAATCCCTTAATAGTTCTTTAGTAAAATAGTCAGGTATTAGCCTCATGATCAGCTTCTCTATGACCCATGCGTAAAACTTTATGTTTAACATCCAGTGCAATTGCCAGTGCAGCGGGCACAGAAAACAGAGTGATTACAGTTGAGAAGAGCAGTCCCCAGGATAGAGCCAGTGCCATCGGTGCAACAAATGGATCCAACCCTCCCCAGCCATATGCAGTTGGCAGAAGCCCAACCACTGTGGTGATGGCGGTTAATAGAACCGCGCGAAGTCTGCGTTTTCCGCCCGTGATAATGGCTTCAAACCATGGAACACCCTCTTCAAGAAGGCGCTGAATAAAGACTGCCATAACCAGTGATGAGTTCACCACAACACCGGTCAGAGCAACAAAGCCCATCAGGGACATGAATGAGAGCGGTTGACCATGCAGGAACAGCCCCACAACGATTCCGATCACTCCGAATGGAATGGCCAGCATCACCAGAAACGGATAACTCAATCGGTTAAATTGAATGGCCAGAATGATAAAGATGCCAAACAAGGCAAAAATAAAGCTGAATACCAGCCCGCGAACCGACTCATCCGTGCGCTCCTGTTCACCGCCAAGGCGATAGCGGACATATTTCCCATCATCGCCAAGCCACTCAGCTTTTCGACTTTCAACAATAGTGTTCAGTTCGGCTGAAGTTATTTTGCTTATCCGGACTTCTGCCGAGACATGGATGACTCGTGTTCCCTTTTTATGGCGGACACTGCTCAGGCCTGGTTTCTGTTCAAATGTGGCGATTTTATTTAATGGAACAATTCCGCCCATTTTATTGGGGATCATCAGCCTTTTAAGTGTATCGATGTTATTTTCGGCTGCTTCAGGGTAGCGCAGTGTGACATCGATCTCCTCTTTGCCACGTTTTAGCGTGGAGACAACCAGCCCGTCAAAGGCGGCACGGATGTGGGTGGCAACGGTCGCCATATCCACCTTGGCATAGGCGGCGAGTGCCCGATCAAGGACGATATGAATTTCAGGGTCACCCTCTTCCAGACCGCTCTCTATCGAATGGGCCCCGGGAATCGTTTCGAGCAGAGCCATCAGACGCCTTGCGACAGCCTCCCGGGCACTGTCTTCTCCACCGCTGATTTCAACCTGCAACGCCCGTCCGGTTGGAGGGCCGCCTTTCTTCATGACAAAGTTAATGCCCAGCCCCGGAAAGAGGGGTGGGATCGATTGTTCAAGCGTCTGCATGACATCTCTTGCAGGTACATCGCGCCCGACAAAAGAGGTGAGTGATACACGCAGATAACCAAAGTGATCGCCGACCTGTTTCAGATCTTCACGCTGATCCGAGCTGTTGGTGCCTGCCATGGCGGTTGTCACTTCAAGCAGGGAGGGGTCGATACGTTTGCGTACCTCTCTGTCTACTTCCAGAAGCCTGCTGCGCATCTCTTCCAGCGTGGTGCCGACCGGCGCATTGATGCGCAGATAAAACTGGTCTTCCGCACCGGATGGAAAGAGCTGGAACTTGACCTGTGTGCCCAGCCAGCCGGCTCCGGCAAGTCCTATGAGTGTCAGCAGGATGGTGAGGTAGCGAAACTTCACGGCATATTCCAGAATTGTTCCATAGGTCTCAGTCAGCCAGATTAGTGCCTTGCGTTCTTTTGGATGTTTGTTGGGGTTAACTACATCCTTAATATGATTTGGCAGGACAAAAATAGCCTCCCACCATGAGAAAAAGAGCAGGATGACAACAACGACTGGAATCGAGTAGACAAACTTCCCGATAATACCTTCCATAAACATCATCGGCATGAATGCAACGATGGTGGTAAGTACAGTCGCGGTGACCGGCCCAAGTAGCTCATAAGTGCCTTCAATGGCGGCATCAGTGGCGTTTAAGCCTTTCTCCATATGGTAAGTGGCATTTTCGCCGATAATGATGGCATCATCGACCATCAGACCGAGCACAATAATAAAACCGAACATGGTCAGCAGGTTCAGTGTTGTGCCACTCAGATAGAGCACCAGCACTCCGGAGAAGAAGATGATCGGCAGTCCCCAGGCAGTGGTCATGGCGACAGCCGGACGCAGGAACATGAACAGGGTGAGGAAGACCAGCAGCAGGCCGATCATGCCGTTGCTGGTCAGTACATTCAGGCGGAGTCGTGTGTTGATCGAGAAATCCTGATAGGTGCGAACCTCGATGGATTCATGATAGCGCTCTGCAATGGATGGTAGATAGGCACGGACTTTGTCGACAAGCTGGATGATATCGGCATCCGCCTGCTTGATCACAATGAAGCTCATGGATGGTTTGCCCATAGCATCGACATAACGGCGGGGTTTCTCCAGAGCCTGTGTCACCTCTGCAATATCTTTCAGGTAGAGCCTGTTGCCCTGCTCGTTGGCCCTGATGACAAGGTTCCCGGCATCTTCAGCCGAAGTGAATTCACCATTGACCCTGATCATCTTCTGCCCTTCCGGCGTCTTCAGGTTGCCGCCCGGCGCATTGACATTCCAGCCACGGACAAGCTGCACAATATCTTCGGTAGATACACGGTAGCGACGCATCTTCTCAGGGTTCAGGGTGATTCGGATCTCCTCTTTTCTATCCCCCTGAACAAACACTTTCGATACACCGGAAATATTCAACAGATCATCTTCAATACCGTCTGAGATATGTTTCAGTTCCAGATCACCAATGGGAGCAAAGATGGAGAATGAGATAACAGGCGTCTGCTCCGACTTCACCTCCATGATGATCGGATCATGGGGAAGGTCGGTGGGAAGAGAGGCGCGGTTGATCGCCTGTTGTACATCGGAAACAAATCTGGAGCGATCGGTATAATTGGGCTCAATCTCGATCAGCATCTCCATGGAGCCGGCAAATGCCGTGGAGCTGATGTTTTTAATGCCATCCTGACCTTTCAGCTCCCGTTCAATCGGCGTGACAAGAAGCTGTTCAGCCTCGTGCGGGGATGATCCGGGATAGACTGCTGAAACTACAACCAGGTCAAAGTCGACGCTTGGAAAGGCCTCTCTCTGGATAGCCGTGGCTGCATAGACACCTGCCAGAAACAGCATGATGGAGATCATATTGACAATCAGGCTGCGATGAACAAAAAATGCAATAACGCTCTTCATTGGCGCTGTTCTCCGGTGTCTGTTTGAGAGCGTAAAACTGCAGGCAGGAGCGTGCCGCGTGCCAGAGCCAGTTGATGCTCTGCAAGCCTTAGCGTGACTTCCTGCATGGCTGCCTGAAGTTCGGCGGCACTTAATTCGCCTTCAAACTGAATAATGGTTGCGGTATCGGAGCGACCTTCCCGATAGCGTTTTAATTCCGCATTGAATTTGTTTTTTTCCGCTTTTGCCCGTTGATGGGCTGAAACCACTGTTTTTTGCATGCTGCTCAGTGTGGTTAGCGCATTTGCCAATTCACTTTTCACAGATTCCCGCATCTGGATACGTTCCAGTTGTGCTTTCTGGCGACCAAGCTCAGCCTGTCTGATGGATGCCTTGGTTGCATTACCTGTGATGGTGTCACTGAGCTCAACGCTTAGAGAGATAAATCGATCATTCAGGGTGAACCCCTGACCCAGCGCTTTGCCTGCACTGCCATCGAGCGCACGGCTGCCAACCTGCCCGATCAGATCAATCTGGGTTTCATGCTGATTGCGGGCAGCGGCAAGGCGTGCACTGCTTGCATCCAGGCTGGCTTCAATCACACGAAATGCCGGGCGGTTTCTTTCCGCTTCGCTAAGCAGTTCATCCAGTGAGAGTTCATTCACCATGTTTGATGAGAAGATGCCACCATTGAGGTCAGGATGAAGTGGTGCATCTGGAGATCGAAGCATGATCCTGTTAAGGCTTGTTTTCCCCCGCAGGGAGGTCGCATCAGCGATGGTTAGTTCCATCACGCGTGTAGCCAGGAGTGCTTCTGCCTGAAGTCGATCAGCTCGCTCAATAAGGCCAAACTGTTCGCGCATTTTCTGGTATCGCAATAGTTTCTTTGAGCGGTTAACGGCATCTTCTGCCAGGTTCAGTGCCAGATTATCAGCTGTGAGTTGGAAATAGAGAGCTGTTGCCTGACTTGCCAACTGTTCTTTAAGCATCTCCACACGCCAGATAGCTGCCTGTTCATCCTGTTTTGATGCGGCCATCTGTTCATGATAGGCCGGGTTGCCATGACCACGAAGCAGGGGATATCGATAGGTCAGGTCGATCTGATTTTGATAGATCGGGTTGATGCTGGATTGAAGCGTGGCCAATCCGGTAGACGGGTAGCCAAGCTTGGTACGATTGTAGTTCAGGCTTCCGGTCAGAGAGCTGCCGTCCTGAAGTGGTTTGATGACAGTTCCTGAAAGCTGGCCAAACTGAGTTTGATCGGCTGCAAAAGGGTTGGTTGTCGAGACCTTCTCATCGCTATAGCCCAGGCGCATGGAGACATTCGGATCAAGCATGCCTTCAATGCGCTGCTGATCTGTTTTAACAAGGTCGGTATTGAGCTGGTTCAGTGGAATATCCGGGCTTTTGGAGATGCTTTCACGAATGACCTCAGCCAGAGAAACGGGTTCTGCAAATGAGAGCCCGGGTATGACCAGAGTGAAAAGAAAAAGAAGATTCCGGATCAAAAGCATTTCCTACCTCGCAATAAAATCTCGCAGCAATATGCGAGCGTAAAGATGAAGATTAGCTTAATGGTTGATATAGTCAACTATTGACCGTATCAACAAAATGTCCATAATAGTGGAATGCGAAAGATTCAATATCCACCCGAACGTATCGAAGATGGGCTTGGCTTTCTTGCCAACCAGCTGAGTTTTGCACTACGACAGAATGCAGCACGCGAGTGTGAGGCAGTCGGATACAAGGCGACACCTGAAGGGCTCGGTATTCTTTTTCTGTTAAGTAGGCAAGATGGATTGACCCAGCGTCAGATTTCGGAATTTCTTGCTAAAGATAAAGCGGCAATTACCCGTCTTTTGAATGCGCTGGAAAAAGAGGGGCTGGTTCAGAGAGATCATGATAAAGAAGATCGCCGGGTGGTTCGTTCTCACCTGACTGCAAAGGGTAAAAAGGCTTTGGAAGAGATACTGCCTGCTTTTCAATCATTTTTTATCGAGGTGTTTGAGGGTGTTGATCCGGATGAGTTTGATGTTGCCCGAAAGGTATTGCGGCAGATCATCGGCAACCTTAAAAAAAGAGAGGGCTCTTAAATAGCCCCTCCATAATTAGTAATTTTACTGGTTAACGATTAAGCGCGCTCCATGAATTCACCACTTTCAGTATTCACTTTCACTTTCGTACCTGATTCCAGATAGGGCGGAACCTGGATGGATGCACCGGTCTCAAGTTTCCCCGGCTTATATGAGCTTGTTGCACTCTGTCCTTTGATGGCTGCATCACATTCAACAACAGTCAACACCACGCTCTGCGGGAGTTTGACGTTAAGCGGACGCTCATCATGAAACTCAACTTCCACCATCATCTCAGGCAGCAGGTAAGGCTTGGCATTTTCAAGCATATCTTCACCCAATGCGATCTGCTCGTAGTTCTCCATATCCATGAAGTTATACTGGCCATCAGCTTCATAGAGGAACTGCATGGAACGCTGGTTTAGTGTGATTTTATCAATTTTTTCGGTTGAGTTGTAACGCTTATTGGTCTTGGTGCCGGTTTCAATATTGCGCATCTCCACCTGCATGCATGCCACACCTTTGCCCGGTGTTACATGCTTGGTTTTCATTACCTTCCAGAGGCCACCCTCTGTTTCAAGAATGTTTCCAGTACGGATAGATGTTACATTTATTTGCATCGGTTCACTCCACAAGCGACAATATCGAATCTGTCATTCTATATAGAAACAGACAGACTAAAACGGTTCGAGACGATAGCCATTACAGCCATTGTCGGCAAGCCACAACAGGTACATATCATGATAGATACCCCAGTTCAGGAGGCGATGGATCAGTTTTTACTGGAGGCCTCTTCCGTAAAAGATTCTGACAGTGCTACGGAGCGCTGTATGGAGATGTTTGCTGAATATCTGTTGCACTATTCCGATCTCTATCAGGATGATGAGGTGGTGGATGTGGATGAGCTGCAGGAGTGGGAAGAGGCTCTCGGGCAGTATGTGGAGAACCTTTTTGATGGTGATGCAGAGCAGGCTGTAGAGCTTGGCAGTTTGCCGGTATCCCGGTTGGAGCCGGAACATTTTCGGGATTTTCTGGGCTGGTTTGTATTGCGGGAACCGGGTGTCAGCAGTCTTGAAGTAGAATCACAGGCCGAACTCCTGCTTCGCTGGGTGAAGTTTTTACATGACAGGCGCTGGGTTAAAAGCGAAAGCTATATCCTGTTTCTCGAATCCATTGAAGAGACAAAGGATGAGGCCATGCGCGCTGCACAGGCAGCACGCCTGCTCTTCCATTATGTGCGTTTGGGCGGTGGGGTCTCTCCACGACACCGGGGCAAGCGTTTCGACAAATTTGTTGAAGGTCACGCAAGGGTTTCAGAGCTGGGTGAGAAGTCTTTCTCTCTACAGTTTGATAATAAAAAGATAAAGATCGGGCCTGTAGCTCTACCTGAAGAGATCAGCCGTCACCTGAAACTTGGCGATGTATTGGATATCGAGCTCGGTTGCAGAGCAGAAACCTGGTTAATCGTGGATATCGGCCCGGTTTACCCCAACGAAGTCTATGTTGATGCCGATGAGTTTGAGGTTCCCGAGAAACTCTCCTGATAATTTATAAATGACCGCTTTCGGCGAAAAACGGTCATTCGATCAGATGTAATCAGTTATGAACGCTCTTTGATCGCTTTGGCCTGAGCGGCAGCATTACCGATATAGCTTCCCGGCGTCAGTTCGATCAGCTCTGCTTTGGCATCAGCCGGAATATCCAGATCTTCGATAAACACCTTTAGTGCATCAGGCGTGATGCCTTTACCACGGGTCAGAGCCTTCATCTGCTCATAAGGATTCTCCAGTCCATAACGGCGCATCACGGTCTGGATTGCTTCACCGAGTACTTCCCATGTCGCATCAAGATCTGCAGCAAGACGTGCTTCATTGAGCTGGAGTTTGCTTAGGCCTTTCTGGGCGGAGGCGTAGGCGAGAATGCTGTAGCCGAAGCCGACACCGAGATTGCGCAGAACGGTGGAGTCGGTCAGGTCACGCTGCCAGCGGGAGATGGGCAGTTTGGCAGAGAGGTGACTCATCATGGCATTGGCCATGCCCAGATTTCCTTCCGCATTTTCAAAATCGATAGGGTTGACCTTATGCGGCATGGTGGATGAACCCACTTCACCGGCAATGACGCGCTGTTTGAAATAACCGAATGAGATGTATCCCCAGATATCACGGCAGACATCGATCACAACCGTATTAAAACGGCAGATGGCATCATTGAGCTCGGCCACGTAATCATGTGGTTCGATCTGGGTGGTATATGGATTCCAGTCGAGCCCGAGACTTTCCACGAAATCTTTGGCGATCACTTCCCAGTCCAGTTCCGGATAGCTGACCATATGCGCATTGTAGTTTCCTACTGCGCCATTGATCTTGCCCAGAATTTCAACGTCAGCGACCTGTTTGCGTTGGCGTGTCAGTCGATAAGCAACATTCGCCCACTCCTTACCGATCGTGGTG
>JBEQLD010000022.1:0-22390 GCA_040326115.1 Mariprofundaceae bacterium
CTGTCATGGAACTGAAGTCTGCTCCAACTGAAATGGAAATTGCTCCTGCAAGAAAACTAATGAAGCAGAAACGGGAAGCCATAGGTGCCTCACAATTCAGAAGCAGAGAGAACCTGCTTGAAGCTGATTCAGTCGCCACACCAAAAACAGAAGCTCTAAAAGCTCCCCTCAAGTCTCAAGCCATCCTTGATCCAGAAGCATGGATTGCAAAAATCAGAGATCTTCTTAAACAGAAGAATAGAGATGAAGTGCTCAAAGAACTTGAAGCGTTCAAGGCTGCTTATCCCGACTACCAGCTACCCGCTGATCTTAAGGTGATTAAATAACACTTTGATTGAATGACCGCTATTGGCCGAATGCGGTCATTCAGAATCGATATTTAATTCGGGGCTTTCGTTGTTCAATTGTGGAAACAGAGCCACGACTGCCGCAGGCAGTACCAACAGATTCAGGCCTGGGATAATCAGCAGGAACATGGCAAGGCCGGAGAAGCCCATGTAGTACCATTTGTTCTCATCGAGTTGTGCTTTGCGTTCCGGCCATTTCCAGTTTTGGAATGAAGCGGGTGTATCCATGAATTCAAAGCTGAGCAGCTTCACTCCCGCATAACCCCAGACCACTGATGCAACGATCGTTCCATAGATGGGAACAAGCAGAAAAAGAGCTGCAAGGGCGGCTAAGGGAATAAATGTTGCCAGCGGCATGACACTGTTCCAGAGCGAGTTGGCAATGCTCTTCCACCATGGAAGCACTGCCTGCTCCAGTTCGACGCCGTTGATCCTGCCGACTCGGACATAGAGTTGATCCAGCCAGGGTGCTACGGCAATAGCTCCCAAAGTAACAAAACTGACAATCCCGACGCCCAACGCCAGAATCATCGCAAAGAGAGAGAGTAGCCAAGCCAGGAAATCAATATACCAGGCATCGCCTTCAGGCATAAACAGTTCACCAATGAAAGTTGACAGCTCAAACACACCAATCGCAAGACCAATAAAAAGAACCAAAAGCAGCAGAATCATACGCCAGAGCACACTGCGCAGTTCCTCTCTGCTCAAAAGCAGGTGCAGCCCCTTCACCAGAGACCATGCCCCTCTAAACATCAGAAGCGCCCTTTTCAATATCAGTCAAAATCGCCTGCGCGATCTCAAAATCTTTCTCCTCGACGAGAATCCGGGCCTCAATCAGGCCGGGCAGTGGCAACAGCGAGTTCATCCCTGCTCCCTGAACCTGAAAATTGATTCCGGCAGACTCCAGCAGATCGCATAGAATCTGCAGAGTCATCTGATCATTTATCTTCTTTAATAGCTGCATAGGGAAAGGATAGCAGGTATCTGCAGGTCGTCATCATTAGCGTCATCATTAGCGTCATCCTTGACACTCACTGACTCACATGAACGATTGCCCCCTATGAACCCAGATATGAACCAGACCGAACTCCCTGTTGCACAGGAAACTCTCTCCAAAATGCTGGATCAGATGGTGCCAGCCAACGCGGATGATGCAGACATCTATATAGAACATGGCGTAAGTGAATCACTTGCACTCGAAGAGGGCCGTGTAAAACATGTTTCAGCCAGCACTCATCAGGGTATGGGCGCCCGCGTGATCAAGGGTGAGCTATCAGGCCATGCATATACAGACAGGCTGGAGAGCCCGGCTCTGATGGATTGCGCCCGTGCTGCGAGAGCTATCGCAGAGAGTGGAACTTCGCATGCTCCCATCGCCATCCACACTGACAAGCCTCAGCATCAGCTCTATCAGGCCACCAACCCTGCGCTCACCTCCTCCATGCCTGAACGCAAGGAGCTGCTTGAGAAACTGGACAGACTTGCCCGCAACATTGACCCAAGAGTGAAACAGGTGTTTGCAAACGTATCTTCATCCTTTTCCACCGTTCATCTGGTACGCATGGATGGAAACCTTCTCAGTGATAGCCGTCCACTGGTTCGACTCAATGTCTCTGTTGTGGTTGAACAGAATGGGAAACGGGAAACAGGCTCCGCCGGTGGTGGTGGTCGTTTTGATCTGAGCAGGCTGTTAGAAGGCAGTGAAGCGGAGCGATTGACCCGTGAAGCGGTTCGCCTTGCTCTGTTGAACCTTGATGCGATCCCCGCCCCTGCCGGTCCAATGCCGGTAGTTCTCGGCCCCGGCTGGCCGGGTGTACTGCTGCATGAGGCGATTGGTCATGGCCTTGAAGGAGATTTTAATCGCAAGGGAAGCTCTGCATTTGCCGGAAAAATCGGCCAACGCATTGCAGCTCCCGGTATAACAGTTGTGGATGATGGTTCTATTGCTGAACGTCGTGGATCACTAAATATGGATGATGAAGGAACGCCTACCCGCTGCACAACCCTGATTGAGGACGGAATCCTGACTGCCTACATGCAGGATCGACAGAATGCGCGACTGATGGGTGTTGAGCCGACAGGCAATGGCAGACGTGAATCCTACGCACATCCGATCCTCCCACGCATGACCAATACTTTCATGTTGGCAGGCAATGATGATCCGAAAGAGATTCTATCGACACTTAAACATGGTCTCTACGCCGTCAATTTTGGTGGCGGACAGGTGGATATCACCTCGGGTAAATTTGTATTTTCCACTTCCGAGGCCTATCTGGTTGAGAATGGCGAGATCAAGGCTCCGGTAAAAGGCGCGACCCTGATCGGAAACGGGCCGGATGTGCTTACAAAAGTCTCCATGATCGGAAATGATCTCGAACTTGACCCCGGTGTTGGAACCTGCGGGAAAGATGGGCAATCGGTACCGGTCGGCGTCGGGCAACCCACTCTGAAAGTAGATGAAATGGTTGTGGGAGGGACAGACTCATGAGCCACTCCAAAGATAGGAAAACAGATAACATGAAAGAGATCGCCAGCCGCCTTGTAGAGATGGCTGAAAAGTCCGGTGCTATCGATGCAGATGCACTGGCTGTCAGCGATACTGGAGAAAATATCTCTGTCCGGAACCGGAAAGTAGAGAGCGTTGAACGTGAAGACTCGTGCGGAATCGGTCTGCGTGCCTTTGTAGAGACCCCCGATGGTCTTGCCTTTGCATCGGCATCCAGCTCTGACTTCTCAGATGATGGCATGAGAAGGCTAGTGGATCAGGTGATTGCCATGGCCGGAATATCAGCAGCTGATCCTGATGCCATGCCGCCTTCCGGTGCCGAACATCCAACAGCTGATGAGTTGGCTGCGTGGAATGAAAAACATCAGGTTGAGAGTGAATGGTCACTTGAAGCTGCCAAACAGGCCGCTCTGGAGTGTGAAGCGGCTGCGCTGGATTACTCCGATAAGATTGAGAACAGTGAAGGTGCAGAAGCAGGCTTTGGCAGAGCCCATGTTGCCTACGCGTGTGCAGATGGTTTTCAAGGCGAGTATCAGAAGTCTTCTCTGGGTCTGAGTCTCTCTGTGATCGCCGGGTCAGGCGATCAGATGCAGCGCGATTATGCCTACTCCCGCGCACGTCAGGTTGAAAAGTTGAAAAGCCCCGAGCTGATTGGTCAGGAAGCGGCCGAGAGAGCTATTCGGCGTGTCGGCGCACACAGTATCTCTACCCGTCAGACTACCGTTGTTTTTGAACCCAGGATGGCTACTTCGATTCTGGGCCATCTGATCAGCGCCATTAATGGCAGATCTGTACTTCAGAAACGATCATTTTTGTCAGAGAGTAACGGTCAGGTTCTTTTTCCTGAGTTTGTACAGGTTGAAGACAATCCGGATCACCCCGAGGGCCTCGGCAATCGGCTTTTTGATGGAGAAGGAACCCGCTGCAAACAACGAACAATTATTGATTCAGGCAGGCTGACCGGTTTTCTGACCGATCGTTATGCAGCGGCAAGGTTGAAATCGGAACCCACTGGCCATGCCAGACGGGGATTGACCGGCGATACCGGTATCGGCTCCTCCAACCTGATCCTGCATCCCGGTAAAATCGATGTGGATTCCATGCTTCAGGAGATTGGTGACGGCATTCTGGTCACAGAGATGATGGGCTTTGGTATCAATGGCATTACGGGTGACTATTCCCGTGGCGCAGCAGGTTTCCTGATCGAAAATGGTGTGATCACACAACCAATCAATGAGATCACCATTGCCAGCAATCTGAAAAAGATGTTTAGCAATATTTCTCATCTCGGCTCTGATCTGACATGGTTCGGCTCCACGGCCGTGCCGAGCATTGCTATTTCAGACATGACAGTCGCAGGTCAGGAATAGTCGGCACTGAAACAAACGAAGAAACTTCAAACCCGCACAGGAAGTGCGGCAAAATTATAATATAATTTTGTAAGCAGGGAGAAAATGACACTTTTCTTCCTGCGTTAAAGGGAAGATGGCAGGAGCCTCTTCCCGTATCTAAAAAAACAGAGGTAACGAGATGGGATATGATGTTTTCGGTGTCGGTAACGCCATTATGGATCTGCAGGTGCAGTGTGATGATGCATTCCTGAGCGCAAATGATATCGAAAAGGGCATCATGACCCTGACCTCCCCGGAACGTCAGCAGCAGATTCTCGATGCACTGTCTGATCACAATGTGAACTACTGCTCCGGTGGCTCTGCGGCCAATACCATTGTTGGCATTGCAGATATGGGTGGAAAATCCGCCTATGCAGGTAAAACCGGTGAAGACGCATTCGGCAAACAGTACCTTGATGAAATGAAGGCTTTGGGCGTTGCCATTGAAGTCCAGCCGGAAGATGCCACAAGCGGCACCTGCGTTGTCCTGATCACACCGGATGCACAGCGCACCATGCTGACTCATCTCGGCATCTCAGGCTCCCTCTCTGCGGATGACATGAATGCCGAAGAGATTGCCAAAGCCAAATACCTGTACGTTGAAGGCTATCTCTTTGCTGGAGACTCCACCAAAGCAGCAGCCTATAAAGCAATTGAACTGGCCAAGGATCAGGGCGTGAAGGTTGCACTAACCATTTCCGATCCATTCCTGATTGATATCTGCCGTGATGAATTTCAGGCACTGATTGAAGGCCCGGTTGATCTGCTCTTCTGCAATGAAGATGAAGCAAAATCACTGACCGGCCATGATGACCCCATCGACTCTGCCCATGAGATTCACAAGCATTGTGAAAATGTTGCGCTGACGCTCGGAAAAAACGGTTCCATCCTCATGCACGAAGGTGAAGTAATCGCCATTGAAGGCGTTGATGTCGATGCCGTCGATACAACGGGTGCCGGTGATATGTACGCGGCCGGAGTGCTCTACGGCATCACCAACGGTCTGAGCTGGAAACAGGCAGGACATCTTGGCAGCCATGCGGCAGCTAAAATTGTTTCGCAGCTGGGAGCAAGACTACCAAGCAAGTTGAACCACGAAGAGATTGAAGCCCTGCTCAAGTAGCGTGGCTTAAATCATTGGTTCAGATTGTTCCGTTAGATTGTTCCGTTAGGTGGTTCAATCAGATGATTGAATCAGAGAACTGTTCAAATCTTCCGGAATCTCCCTGCCCATCATCTCAAACAGGGTGGCTGCGATATGAGACAATCCCGGAGTATCTACAATTTCGCTATCCTTAGATGGCTGATGCAGCGAATATGAGCCATCAAAACCGGCATCAAACACGATGCATGGCACCGGATTGATTGAGTGTTTGGTTGATGGTTCATGGCCATCGCCGGTTTCAATCCGCATCTCTTCCGCATTGCCATGGTCTGCTGTGATGATCGCACCGCCACCAACTTTCTCCAGAGCATCCACAATTTGTCCAACCGCCCTGTCAACAGCCTCAACAGCCTCAACAGCAGGTTCAATTTTTCCGCAATGTCCTACCATATCGGCATTGGCAAAGTTGATTAGTCCAAAGCCATATTCACCGGACTCAATCAGTTCGACAGCTCTATCCGCCAACTCAGGAGCTTTCATCTCGGGCTTGTCAGCAAAAGAGACATCCTTATCGGAAGGGATCAGAATATAATCTTCCATGGAAGCATCCAGAGGCTTCCGGTATCCGCCATTAAAAAAGAAGGTAACGTGTGGATATTTCTGGGTTTCAGTCAAACGAAACTGCTTAATCCCCATCTCAAGAATCCGCTTTCCAAACGGCTCATCCACTTTGGTTGAACTCATCAACTGGTGTTCAGGCAGGTTACGATCCTCGTCATAAACCATCATTCCGGCAAAGATCACATCAGGTCCTTTGCCGGAAGCACCGCCCCGATCAAACCCGTCAAAATCGTCCAGGCAGAAAGCTTCGGTAATCTCAATCGCCCGATCTCCCCTGAAATTCACCATCACAACAGCATCACCATCTTCGACCATGCCACAGGGATCACCCGAGCTGTTCTCAATAATAAAACCGGGAAGATCCTGATCCACGATATCCGGTGTTTCACTGCGGAAGTGCTGGATGGCATCAATCATGGATCTGAATCGGTTGGGGGAACGGCCATGCACCATGGCATTCCAGCCCGCTTCAACCTTCGGCCAATTGTTATCACGATCCATGAGTACCTGTTCACGCCCGCCACCGGAGCCGAAGCTGTAATCGAAGCCAGGATCATCCTGAGCGTTGATATAGGCAAATGCCTCTTCAATACGAGCCACATACCTCTCAGCGCTCTGAATACTGACATCGCGCCCATCAAGTAGTGCATGAATTCGCAGTCGTTTCACTCCAGCCTCAAAGGCATGGTCGATCAGTGCAATGAAATGTTCGATATGAGAATGAATATTGCCATCAGAGAGCAGTCCAAGCAGATGCAGCGTGCCGCCCTTCTGGCAACATGATGTGACCTGCTGCAGTGCATCCGACTCAAAGAATGAGCCATCGGCAATCGCCTTGTTAATTCGAGTCGGACCCTGATCAAGAATCTTTCCCGCTCCCATGGTCAGATGCCCTACTTCCGATCCTCCCAGATCATTTACTGCTGGCAGACCCACATAACGACCGTGGGTCATCAAAGTTGTATGGGCATAACTGTTCCAGAGCCTGTCAAATACCGGAGTGTCTGCATGTGCAATGGCATCTTCCGGGCCACCACTTCCGATGCCCCAACCATCCATAATAATCAATAAAACCGGTCTGTTTCCGGTAGACTGCTTTGCCTGACTCATCGACTCTCCAAATTCAAAAGAGGCGCAAGGTTACTCAAATCATGGTTGCCTTGCACTATTGTTGAGAAGAAATCACTGTTATCCTCAATTCTTACCCTGACAGAGGAGATGAATATGCCTCGTTATTTCACAACCGAAGCGATCGGATCAAGCCTTTTCAGATCAATTGGCTCGGTCGCGTTAAAACCCAAAGCTTTTTTTGCAGGGCTCGACCGGACTGACAGTTACCGAAACAGCATTATTTTTCTACTGCTTCTCTTCTCCGTCCCTGCACTCATTGATGGCTACCTGATCGACTCAAAACACCTGGAAGTCATGTTCCCCGTGATGGAGGGCTTCGGGATGCTTCTTGTCTGGCTATGGGCTGGATATATCTACTGGTGTGTTAAACTCTGTACTGATCAGGAGATGAATCACACTTCGGCATTTCAACTGGCCGCCTACTGCTCTATTCCACTGCTTCTGGACATCTCTCCGGCTCTGTTCATTCCCGCTTTCATCTGGCAGCTCTACCTGACCAGACAAGGGCTAATCCTGCATGCCGGCATCGAACGCGGCAGTGCAACGATGATCATGGTCGTCCCCGTCATCATGGCTATCGCTATCTTCATCGCTGCCATTATAATGATGGCCCTGATGGGTAAGGATGTCGTAACACCCTACCTTCAACAGTAGATAAGCCCTTCACAACCTATTAATTCATAAGGAGTTTTTTATGCGTAACCGGACAATTATCCTGCTTTTTGCATGTGCAATGTTATTCGCCTGTAGTCAGAGTGAAGTAGATGAGAAAAGCTCCGGGGGAGCTATCGACTCCGCAATGAATTCGATGGCTCTGAGTTCATCTGAAGGCGCATCACTGGTAAAAAGAAAATGTGCTTCCTGCCACTATCTGGACAAAAATCTCAGAAAGATGGGCCCGACCCTGAAAGGGATTATGGGTAAGGCACCAGCTATCGATGGAATGCCTTTTGAAACATGGACCGAAGAGAGTATGGACAGATGGATTGAAAATCCACGCAGCATCAAAAAGAAAACCAAAATGGCTATTCCCGGTGTCAGGGATGCAGAAGAGCGCAAGGCCATCATCTCTTATCTGAAACTGCTCTAGGGAAGTGCTGCTTAAGCCCCGTCAGGCAGGGACAACGGTTGATATTGCCTCAACCATAATAAACAGCATCATACGAAATTTGGTGTAGAGAATCGCTACACAAAAGCCACTGATGGCTGTAATCGTTAATGGGCTTAGTTTGCTCTCTTTAGCCAGCAGCCTCGGCATAAGTATCACCCCTCCCATCAATCCAGCTCCAATCGACTGAAAGACGAGCAGGAAAACTTTTACAGCGCCAACCTCAGGCACATTATCCAAACCACCAAAAATTACATAGGTCAGCGCAATGAACGATAACCAGGGAAGATAGATAAACAGATATTCGGCCGGATGCCATTCCGCCTGCATCTTCTTCATACCAACCACAACAATGGCGGCAGCAATAATATTCGCCGGTATCGCATAGAGTATAAAAGAGAGAAGGTAGTCATTCATATGATAACAGTATGGCTGTGTTTATTCACACTGCCAAGCCAGCTCAGTAGCTGATAGGATGCGGGCTACAAAAATCTGACATATTTTTTCAGGAACAGTGGAGATCAATTTCAATGAATAAAAACAGTCCGGCAGTTCCAGTTATTGGCATGATTATCGCACTAAGCGTTGTAGCTTTTGGCTGGTATAATCTGAATAAGGCTCCCGAAAATGAGTTCCCGGAATTTAATCTCGCTTTCAATCTGCAAAGCAGTGATGGCCCTTTCCAGCTTACAGATATCAAAGGCAAAGTTGGCCTTCTCTTCTTCGGCTATGCGCACTGCCCTGATGTGTGCCCTGCAACCATGGTTAACTTTGGCCAGGCCATCAATCTTTTAAGTGAAGATGAACGTGTCAAAATGGAGGCGCTGTTTATCTCTCTTGATCCCATACGTGATACACCGGAGATCATGGCCAAATATGCAGGTTTCTTTCATCCGGATATCACAGGTTTAAGCGGTAGCCAGGATGAAGTTGAAGCAGCGGCCAAATCATTCCTGATTGCCTATGAGAAGGACAAGCCAAACCAGCTTGGCAACTATTCAATGAACCACTCAACCTATATTTTCATTGTTCGGCCCAATGGCAACCTGGCCAGACTGATGGGACACAAAAGTTCAGCTGAAGAGATCGTTGCTGAACTTCGCCGTTGGATGAAATGGGCTGATAGCTGATAGAAGCAGACGGCTTCTAAATTATTTCATCACCTCAGGCATTGAGGCCGCTTCAACCATCCAGATAGCATTAGAAATCTGAGTTGCCGGTAAGGATTCTCCATCGATCATCCGTACCATGGCGTCACGCTTACCTGATCCCGAAACTATGAACCACTTCTCACGAGCTCTGTTGATATACTCCCTGCCCATCGAAATACGTTCCGATGGTGGTTTGGGGGCATCAAACACTGGAACGGCAGAGCGTTCATCATCCAGTGCCGGGTTGTTCGGAAACAGACTCGCTGTATGCCCATCTTCACCCAGCCCAAGCAGCACCAGATCAAGCTGGGGCGCCTGATCCAGTAATATGGAATAATGAACAGCACCCTCATTCGGGCCAAGCTCGGCAGGAATCGAATAAATCTGAGCCTCAGGAATTGAAACCCTATCCAGCCATACAGATCTGGCCATTGTATCATTGCGTTCTTCATCACCTACCGAAAGGCATCGCTCATCACCAAAATAGATATGCAATCTATCCCATGAGAGATTCAATGTTGCCAACAGTTCATAGCAGCGTTTTGGGGTTGTTCCACCAGCCAGTGCCAGGTGAAATGCTCCACGTGCTTCGATAGCAGATTCACAAGCTGACTGGATGCGTTCCGTGACACTCAGTGCCAGCAGCTCCGAATCGGAAAACAGTTCAATATGCGATGGATTAATACTCATGCTCATCCGGTGACAAATCTCTCCATCCACCTTCACAACCCGTCATTAAATCATCCATGCCAGGCACGTCAAAACTACCCGCCGGATAGGTGGAAACATCTGATTTTTTAGACCATGCCTGCATAATCGGCTCAACAATGCGCCATGACTCTTCCACTTCATCAGCACGCGAGAACAGCCCCGCCTCACCCAGCAATATATCATGAAACAGTGTCTCATAAGCATCAGGTATACCCGAACCCGCCATGCCATAGCTGGCATCAAGTTTTACACCACGCAAATGAGTGGAGAGTCCCGGTTGTTTAGCAGTCATGGTTAGCAACATACCTTCATCAGGCTGCAGGCGGAAAATCAGTTCATTATTCAGCACACTGCTATCATGCAGATCAAACAGTGTCTGAGGCGGTGACTTAAAACGAATGCAGATTTCTGAAACACGTTCCGGCAGGGCTTTACCCGAACGCAGCAAAAATGGCACATCCTGCCAGCGCCAGTTATCAATATAGAGTTTTACAGCAGCGAAAGTTTCAGTCGTTGAATCGTCTGCCACACCCTTTTCATCACGATAGGCAGGAAGATCTACACTATCGGCCTTTCCAGCCGAGTATTGAGCTCGTACAGCTATCTGATCGACCTCTTTCGGCTCAATTCGGCGAACGGCACGCAGCGCCTTTAACTTTTCGTCACGCACATCATTTGCAGCCAGAGAGACTGGTGACTCCATCGCCACAAGTGCCATCACCTGCAGCAGATGACTCTGGATCATATCCTTAAGTGCGCCTGAACTCTCATAATAACCGGCGCGGTAACCGATGCCGAGTGATTCAGAAACTGATATCTGCACATGATCAATATGGTTCCGGTTCCACAACGGTTCGAGCACCGAATTGGCGAATCGAAATACCATCAGATTCTGGACAGACTCCTTGCCCAGATAGTGATCAATACGATAAATCTGTGATTCATCAAAATAGTGTTGCAGACAGTGGTTCAGGTTTTGTGCACTTTTTAAATCTATGCCAAAAGGCTTTTCAACCACTATGCGCCGGAAACCTTCAGACTCATCGGCCAGCCCAGCTGCTTTAAGATTTTTGGCAACACATTCATACCATTCGGGCGGAATAGCCAGATAGAACAGTGCATTCTTTTTGCCATCCTCAGCATGCAGGGTTTTGGCAAGTCGCTGATACATTTCAGGATCAGTCAGATCCCCTACCACAAGATCCAGTTTCTCTGCAATGCGCTGCCATGAACGAGGGTTTAGAATCGCATCCGGAAAGTAATGCAGTAGTTGATCATGCACGTAATGTACCCAGTGCGATTTGCTCCAATTCTCTCTCACTGTGCCGATAATGCGTGAATGTGGACCTAACAGGTTCCAGCGATGCATATGTGCCAGAGCAGGAAGAAGTTTGCGTTTGGTTAAATCTCCGGAGGCGCCAAATATAACTATATTGGCAGGTTCGGCCTGCTCGCTGCCGATAATGGAAGCAAATTTATCTTCGGAAACTCTGGACTCGACCATTACGATTCTTCTTTGCTGCTATCGGCAGGCTTGATTGCATGCCCTCCAAAACCTGCACGTTGCGCATTAACAATCCTGCCTGCAAACGCATTTTTTTGCCGGCTGCGAAAACGCATCTGCAATGCCAGTGTCAGTACCGGTGTCGGGATACCCAGATCGATCGACTCATTGACCGTCCAGCGCCCTTCTCCTGAATCATCCATCCAGTCAGAGAGAGTAGAGAGATCAGCATTCTGTTCCAGTGCATCGCCGGTCAGATCAAGCAACCAGGAGCTGACCACCGAACCATGCTGCCAGACACGTGAAATCTGATGCATATCAAGATTAAACTCTTCCTTAGCTTGCATCAGTTCAAAGCCTTCAGCAAAGGCCTGCATCATGCCGTACTCAATGCCATTATGAACCATCTTAACAAAATGACCGGAACCCACCGGCCCCATATGACCCCAGCCTTTACCATCATCGGATGCCAGTGTGGTCAGTGCCGGTGCAATCAGATCAATGGCCGGTTTTTCACCGCCAATCATCAGGGAATAGCCGTTTTTCAGGCCCCAGACGCCACCTGACGTGCCGCAATCAGCAAACATCACACCTTTTTCTGCCAGCTCAATGCCTCGGCGTTGCCCCTCTTTGTAATTGGAATTGCCACCATCGATGATCAGGTCACCGGCTTTAACGCCCGCTTCCAAAAGCGCGGCGATGCTTGAATCAACAAACTGATGCGGAACCATCACCCAGATGACACGTGGCGCTTCCAGTTTGGAAATCACATCAGCCAGATCAGATGCGGCTGTCACAGAATTGAACTCTGCTTCCAACGCTTTGCCTGGAGCAGTATCAACGTCATAGGCAATGATTTCATGCCCGCCCTGCACCAGTCGCTTAACCATATTGCCGCCCATACGGCCCAAACCAATCATTGCCAGCTTCATATTAAGCTCTCCTTAGATCACAAGTTTTAAGAAACAGTCTAAAAAATCAGGAGGAACCGTGTTGCCCCTGTTCAACGTAACAGAATGGAAGATATGGTAAAAAGAACTGAAAAATCAGCTCAGAATTTTCTCCACATCTTCAGAATTGAAGACCTTCTTATCAATTCTCAGGTAGGCGACTCTCTCTTCAACAACAATTTTGAATTCATGGACTCCGGCAACGCCTGCAAGTTTCTTATTCAAGGCTGAAACATCATCCAGAAGAGGCGCATCAATATGTGCCATATAATTGGAGAGATAGGCCGGAACACGCATGCCGGCTGCCACAACCACCCAAAGCAGCGCTGCTAATGAACAGGCAAAAAAGACGCCTTCCATACCAAAGACGCTATAAAGAATGCCGCCACTTACACCGCCAACAAACGCCCCGAAGAATTGGGATGTTGAATAGACACCCATTGCTGTGCCTTTAGCATCAATCGGTGCCATTCTTGAAATCAATGAAGGCAGACTGGCCTCCAGAGCATTAAAGGCCACGAAGAAAAAGAACATGCCCGCACCCACAATCAGCAGCGAACCATGGAATAGTCCCAGCATCAACTCGGAAATTGCAATCAGGGCAACGCAACCCAGAAACACCTGTTTCATTTTTTGCTTCTTCTCAGCCAGAATAATCAGAGGCACCATGCCAAGTACGGAGAGCACAAGGACAGGAAGGTAAAACCATCCATGATCTTCACTTGGCAGGTGAAGGAAATCACGCAGCACAAAGGGAAGTACAGTAAACATCGCCATCATAATGCCGTGCTGAATCATGATCCCGAAATCAAGACGAAGCAGTTGTGCATCAAACAGCACCTGCTTCAATTGCGCAGGAACCGTCTCAGCATCACGGTGTACATAGCAGTGATCAGGCTCGGGAACGATCAGATAGAGCACTCCAATACCGGCAACGGCAAGCACAGCTGTAAGCCAGAATATACCTGCAACGCCTACGATATTATTAAGAAACGGGCCAAGCACCAGTGCCAGCGTGAAAGACATGCCGATGGAGACACCCATGATCGCCATCGCTTTGGTTCGATGCTCCTCACGTGTCAGGTCTGCCAGAAGTGCCATCATGGCTGCAGCAATGGCCCCTGCGCCCTGAATGGCACGGCCAATGATCACACCTGTAATGGAATCAGCCATCGCGGCCACCACACTGCCGATGGCAAACAGTATTAAACCGAATGTAATGATCGGCTTGCGACCAAAGCGATCCGAAAGCATGCCAAATGGAATCTGGAACAGTGCCATGGTCAGACCATAAATTCCCAGCGCAAGACCGATCGTGGTAGGCGTAACGCCTTCAAGACCTTCCGCATAGAGTGAAAATACCGGCAGGATCATGAACAGGCCCAGCATACGGAGGCCATAGATACCGGCTAATGAGAATACGCCTTGGCGTTCAATTGGATTCATTGTTTTATCTCTCTATCAGCTTGATGAACGCAGTGAACTAAGCGTGAACAGTGCTGTTGAAAAGAGCAGCATCGATCCACCCTGATGCGCCACACCCAGTGAAACCGGGACAACCATCAAAAGTGTTGCCACACCTAAAGCAAACTGAATGCCGACCATGCCCAGCATCAGGTTGAAGCCAAGTCTGGCATGACCTGCCAATTCGAATTTCTTTGCATAAAACCATAGTCCGACTACAGAGAGCAGAACCAACTCGGCAAGAATCCGGTGATTAAACTGAACCGCTGCAATATTCTCAAAGAAGTTGAGATAAAAAGGTTCAATCATGGCATAGCCTTCAGGAATAAAGCGACCATCCATGAGCGGGAAGGTGTTGTAGGTAAACCCGGCTTTAAGGCCTGCAACAAAACCGCCGGCAGCAATGGCGACGGCAATCAGCAACGTTAATACGCCTACCAGTCGGCGCAGTGGTTTCACGTCATAAAGAGAGGCTTCATTTTTTGGATATAGAAGAGCAAGAGCCACCCATAAGATATATGCAAAGATAGCAAAAGCAGCCATCAGATGTGCGGTTAATCGGTACTGGCTAACATGCTGACTATCAAAGCCACTGCTTACCATGTACCAGCCGAGCAGACCCTGCATACCACCGAGTGCAAACATGACAATCAGTTTGGGACGAAGTGATTTCGTAAGTTTTCCGGCAACTAAAAAATAGACAAATGGCAGGAAGAAAAAGAGCCCGATCAGACGTCCCCAGACCCGATGGACATATTCTAGCATGAAAATGCCTTTGTACCCTTCCAGATCCATATCCGGATTAAGCTCAAAAAATTCCGGGATTTTCTTGTAGTGAGTGAAAGAGTCCAGCCACGCAGCTTCGGTTAGTGGTGGAATCCAGCCCATCAGCGGGTCCCATGTCATCATGGAGAGCCCTGAATGTGTCAGGCGTGTCGCACCACCAATCACCAGCATCACAAAAATAGCGACACAGACAAAAATCAGCCAGTAAGCGATCTGCCTGTTATATCCAGCCTGAAGATCTGCTGACATGATTAGCCCTCACTGCCATTTGATTCAGCATTGCGCCCCTTGATCAGAACGGGAAGCACAACCACAGCGAACAGGACGCCACTGAGAACCGCCACAACACCACCCAGGCCGACAAGATCCTGCGGGGTTATAAAGGCCTCTACGCCAATATCCTGTGTGGTTCCAACTACTTTGCGTTTCATTCCATGCCCACCGCCCCATGCAAGGCCGATGATGTGAGCAAACTGTCCAACGGCATAGGTATAAACCTGAATCTTTGCCCATTTCAGACTTGGAGAAGCATAACCGAACTGAGGCAACCAGAAATATGTCATGGCCATGAATGCCATGGTCACGGCCACAATGGAACCATGATAGTGCGCAGTAATCAGAGTGCTGCTCTCACCGATAAACAGGCCAAGGATTCCACCGAGTGCAAAAAGGCCAATAGAGAAGAGCAGTGACATATAGAGGTGATGGTTATTCTCTGTCGGCGCATCACCCTTCATCACACCCCAGAAGACCATCAGGCCAATAAAAAATGCAGCCACGCCATTGCCATCACGCATCAGCCAGACGAACCACATGTTAAACTCAGGATCAGTCACCTGCATGGTTAGAAATGGCCACGGAGCAATCAACACGCAGAGCGCGCCAATGGCAAACAGGCCCATCACAAGCTTTGGACTGCCCGGAACCTTCGCTCCACAGATGGAGGCCAGCCACAACCAGCAGACTAGCATGAGTGCGGTATGGGTAAACTGCAGCACATGGCCGCCTGCCCAGTAGAGCGTCTCGAAATAGGCACGGCCTTCCAGTGGGTCAGCCATTTGCTGCAAGGAAAAAAGCGTCCAGGCAAGCGCGACAAGCGCCATCAACCCGGCTAATGCAGCCGTCCATGAGCCAAAACGAAGGGCGCCTGCACCATCAGAGGCGAGCATCTCTTTCCATGAGATCGTGAACATGGCACGGATAACGAGTATTGAAATACCAAACCCGAACAGCATCAGCCCCTTTCTGAAAAAACGATTGTCCTCAAGCATCGGCACATAGTTATTGGTCAGCGGATTGGCATCAGCCAGAAGCGGTGCAATGCCGGCAAAAACACCACCCACAACTACAAGCAGCATCGCCAGCTTACTCCAGCCCAGCCATTTATCACTGGCGCTCAGAGTCCAGAACACTGCGGCAATGGCAAGCAGCCACCAGAGCACGGTGAAATCGACATGCAAAACCAGCGCCGTATAGAAGAAATCCTTCCATGGCATCTCATATGTGGTGCGGGCCAGTGCCAGAAGCAACGGATAGATGCCGGATGCAAGCAGGAAGCCCACGGCAATGATTAGCCATCCTGATGCAACATTCAGGCGATCTCCCTCTGGTTTAGGTAGTGAGTAGTCTCTATTCATCATGTTCACCTTTATGGTACCCCCGATTGGAGGCGCAGTTTAACATTGTAACAATTGATACGCAGTAGATATTTCAAGCCTTATCCATCCGAGCCGGATGGATAACCACTACTCAATAATGATTATCTTGCCGACCATGGATGCATGACCCATACCACACCACTCACCGCAGATCACATCAAACGTTCCGGCTCTCTTTGGAATAAATTCGATGGTCTTAATCTCGCCCACCTTGATCCGGTTCTGTATGCCCAACTGATGAATCACAATGGCGTGTCTCATCTCTTTGGCTGCCAGTTTAAGCTGATAGGTTTTTCCCTTTTGAAGCTCCAGTGTGAATTTTCCAAAATCATAATTTCTGGCAAGCATATAAACATCCGAACCCACCGGCGGGCGAACAACCGGCATCCCGTCTTCATCTTTTCTGACGGTGTACTTGGCAACCATCTGATCAACATTTACAATAAACTCAGCCAATTGTTCTCTGGTGATTTTAACTTTTTCTACTTTAAGATCTGTCCTGCTATCAAGCACCTTCAGAGTAAAAGCAGAGATGATAGCAACCACAATCCCCACTGTTACAAACAACAGTGGAAAGTTAATACCTTTTTTTGTTTCCGGATTATTCATTGAATACCTTCCAAGAGAGTTGCACAAATACTACCTTGAAGTGATATTACTGCACAGAAATTCATTGGCTTTACCTATTGAATTAATAAAATAGAGTGCACGCACAATTCTATAGATGGAGATTACCCAGACATGCCCCAAAAACTTGCCCATAAAGTTTCCAATAAATTTATTATCACTGTCATTCTGGCACTCTCCGTTACCGTTATGGGCAGCACCGTTGTCATGTGGTATCTGGGATCTTTCACCAAACCTGAAGTTATGAAAGGAAACTCTGAACCTTTCCGGGTTGCATACATGCTGAATATTGGCCCCTATAATGAAATTCAGGGTACCCTGGACAAGGTAGCCGAGCATCTTCGCAACGCCAAGATTGAGCCCAAAACACCGTTTATTCTCATCCTTGATGAGAGCACAGTCTTTGAAAGCAGCCGTCGCAGTAAGGTTGGCTATCTCATTTCAAGACGTGATTACGTGCCGGGACCCCTGGAGACTGAGGTTCTTCCCTCCCGGGAAGTGCTGATTGCCAAATATGATGGTGGAGCGATGATGGGTTCGTACAAAAGCTATGAAGCGATGAGGCACTGGTCAAAAAAATATGGCTACACACTCTCTCTGCCAGCCCTTGAGATTTACCACCCGGATGGAATTATGGAATACCACCTGGGCATTAATAAAGGCAGCCAATAAATTCAGTATAATATTCTGAACTCCTGCAGGATTGAGTTCTCTGAAGAGTTTGACAGTTCAGAACCCCGCATAAAAAAGCCAGCACCTGAGTGCTGGCTTTTTTGATTCATTTTCTTACTTCAACTATCTGTTACTCAGGGATATGAGTGATAAGATAGTAGAGAAACCATGCAAATATAATTGCGGTCAAACCAAACCCAGACAGTATCTTGTTACGTTCCTTCTTATCCATCGTTATCTCCTTGGTTAATAATTAATGTAGTGATTTATCAGCTTTGAGATCATGAGGAATCTTTTCCCAAAGCCTGTCCACTCTGGCTTTTGCATTGGCCAGCTCTTGACTGCTGATTCTTGTGTTCATAGCCCGAAGTCGTTTCTGGGAATAAACATCACCCAGCGATGTTGCAAGCCAGAACCAAACCGTGGCTTCCTCATAATTCTCTTCCACACCATCTCCGCGAACATACATTTCACCCAGATGGTATTGCGCTTTTGGAACGCCCTGCATGGCTGATTGCAGCAACAGTTCATGGGCCTTCTTAAAGTCCGAATCCGGTCCAATGCCACCCCTTGCATAGAGGAGTCCAAGCTTGTATTGAGCAAACCTGTCGCCTGATTTGGATGCAGCCGTCAGTTTGCTCAGGTTTTCAGCACTGATCCCATGGGACTCGACCGCTGCCCCCTCGACAGGTGGTTTTACCACATAGGTTTTATAAACCGAAATTGCGAGTATCAGAGCCAACAGGCCAAAAAATAATTTCATCAAATCCTCATTTTAGTTAGTTTAAAAACAAAAAAACCTACATTCCATCTTTGCACACTAATCAGATATATTGAACTTCCTGATCAGGACTGCATGTAACCATATAAAAAAACAGACCCTACAAGGAGTTTCACTATCTTGAAATATATTGGCGCAATGCATCGGCAATATCAGCAGGAGATGTGTGATCACTCATCAAATCCGAGACCTCTCCTTCAGGGTTGATCAGGAAAAGATAACTGGTGTGACTAATCAGATATTTGTCAGCCTCGCTCTCTTCGCCATCTTTGAAATATTCAACGGTATACTTTTGAGCTACGCTTTTGATCTCATCCGTAGTGCCTGACAGACCGATAATCTTCGGATGAAAAAACGCTACATATTTAGCCAGATGTTCAACGCTGTCGCGCAGTGGATCAACCGTAATAAACAGTGGCTGAACCTTTTCCCTCTCCCTTTCACTAAGCAAATCGAGTGTTTCTGAAAGATTGCTCATGGTAGTCGGACAGACATCCGGGCAGTGGGTATAACCAAAGAAAAGCAACACGGCTTTTCCACGAAACTGTTTAAGAGATACTGAGCCGGAACTGCTTTGAAGAGTGAAATCTCCGCCAACATGCTCAGTATCCGGATTAATATCTTCACCACCGATCACGAACAGTGATACAACAGCTGTCACCAGCAAAGCCATCGCAAATAGAACCATAGCAACTGATCTCATCTGATGTTGTTCGGACATTCGTTAGCTGCTCCAGATATTCATATTACAAAGCCATGAGGCTCAGGAGCGGTACTATACAGAGGTAGAGAGAGAAATCACCGGGGTGATTGTTCTGTTAGATGGCGTCGATGACCAGCACGCCGAACAGAAGGATAAAATAGACCAGTGAGAAGGCAAAAACGCGCATATCGCAATCCCGGTCAGAGCGCAGAAAGCGAACAGCGGTAAACAGGAATCCCAAGCTTAATGCGATAGATGCTACCAGATAGATCATGCCTGCCATCTCGAAGAAGTATGGAAGTGTTGCGACAGGGATTAAAAAGAGCGTATAGAGGAAAATACGGATTTTTGTAGCCTGTACGCCACAGGCAACAGGAATCACAGGCACATTGGCACGCGCATAATCTTCACGGTATTTCAGCGCAAGAGCCAGTGCGTGTGGCTGCTGCCAAACCACCATGATTGCAAACAGAATCCATGCAGCAGCTCCAAGTTCACCTGTTACTGCGGCATAACCCACCATAGGCGGAACAGCTCCGGCAATACCACCAAGCTGGTTGGCCCATGGAGTCGTACGCTTGGTCCACATTGTGTAAACCACAACGTACCCAACCACACCAACTGCAGTCACAATTGCCGTAAGTGGATTCACAACATATGCCATCAAGGCAAGAGAACCAATCGTAAGAACAAGACCAACAATCAGAGCATGTTTGGCTGGAATAATATCCTGTGCCATAGCCCGCTTGCTTGTGCGCTTCATAATGCGATCAATATCACGATCATAAACATTGTTCAGCATGCATGAACCGGCTGTTGCCAGACCCAGTGTCAGGAAGGTCCAGAAGATAACACTCCAGTTTGGAAGAATGCCGTGATTCCCGAAATAGATACCGGTCAGGGCAGCGACAAGTGTCAGGCCGACAATGCCGGGTTTGGTGATGGAGATATAGGATGAAAGAAGTGAACGTTGTTCGATGCTTTGATCGACGTTTTGATCGGTATTTTGATCAAGAGCCTGTTCAGTCATTGCCTATAACCTCCTTGTTGATTAAAACGGTGATCGTTTGTAGCCGAACCAACCGCCAGGGTAAAAATAGAATATATGCTTACCGTGATGGTGGAGTGTTTAACATAAAAAAGAAGCGGCCCCCACAAATGGGGGCCGCTCTTTTACCTTCTATCAGTGAGCCTCTGCGTGTTTGCGAGCCTCTGTATCATACTGCATTTCAGGATTCTTACCGTAACCATATGGATGCCATCCTTCTGGGATGATCAATGGATCCGGGAAGTTACCCTGACCAGGAACAACAGCCGTCTGGGAGAATTCCAGAGACTCAGAGTTCCAAGGGTTCTGAGGAGCAGGTTTACCGGCAATCGCACCGTGTAGGAATCCCACAATCATCAGCAGTGCTGCGATGAATGTGATATAGATACCGATGGTAGACCAGTACTGTGCATCAACAATAACCGCGTTATCAGCGAACATCTGATAGTCCATGTAACGACGAGGCATACCTTCGATACCTGCGAAGTACAATGGGCCCATCACTAGGTTCATACCGAGGAAGAAACCAACTCCGGAAAGTTTACCTAGGAATTCGTTGCAGTAACGACCAGCCATCTTAGGCATGTAGTAGTACACACCTGCGAAGATTGCCATACCACCAGACACAGCCATTACATAATGGAAGTGAGACATGATGACGTAGGAATCAGAGATACCATAATCGATTGCTGCCAGTGCGTTTGGAATACCTGTCAACGCGCCGATGATCAGCATGAGATATGCACATACAGCCCAAACCATTGGAGCTGTATACTCAACCGCACCCTTATAAAGAGTCATGATCATATTCAACATGAACAGACCAAACGGTAGAGAGATCAACAGTGTAGTGAAGGTCATCAGAACACGGAGCCAGTCTGGAAGACCAGCAACATATGCATGGTGAGCCCATACGTCTGCGCCTGCAGGGATGAATGCCATAATTGCAAATACTGTCGCACGATAGTTGAACCAGTCGTTACGAGAGAATGTTGCAAAGATTTCAGCAATTACGCCCATGAATGGAAGCAGAATTACGTATACCGCTGGATGCGAGTAGAACCAGAACAAGTTCTGATACAACAGTACATCACCACCCGCTTCCGGATTGTAGAAGCCGAAGCCCAGATACTTATCCAGAGAGAGCAGCAGTACAGATGCAGCCAGTACAGGTACGAAGATCAGCTGAATAACGTTAGCTGAGAATACACACCAAACAAGGATGTTCATCTGGAACCAGCCCATGCCTTCTGCACGCATAAACGCAACAGTACAGGCAAGGTTAACGGCACCAAATACGGATGACATACCAAGAACGATTACAACAAATGAGTATAGCGCTGTGTTACCAACATTCTCAGTTAGAGAATATGGTGGGTAACCAGTCCACATACCGTTGAAGGAATCAGGAATTACCAGGTTAGCAAGTGCAATCAGGATACCTGACCACAGAAGCCATACAGAGAAAGCATTCACACGAGGGAAAGCCATATCTTTTGCACCGATCATGATCGGAACAGCCCAGTTAGCGAAGAAGCCTAGCAGTGCAGGAATCTGGAAGCCCAGAATCATTACAGCGCCGTGCATGGTAAGCCACAAGTTGTAAACATTACCATCTTCAGTCAGATCCGGACCAACAGAGCCCAGCTCGATACGCATTGCAGTTGCAGCAAGACCTGCCACAACAAATGAAGCAATAGCGCCAATCAAATACCAAACACCAATAACCTTATGGTCAAGGGTGAATAGCCACTCTTTTACTGTTTTAGGCTGACCGGATCTACCGCCCGGTTCGTGCCCCATAAAACCACTCATAGGTTAACCTCCATCGCTTCAGTTGAAGCTGTGTTTTCAGCAACTTCAGCAGCAGGAGCTACGTCAGCTTCGCCCATCTCAGATGCCATGAATGCATCATAATCAGCCTGGGAAAGAACTTTGACCTTACCGTACATACGAGAGTGATTTTCACCACAGTACTCACGGCATGCTACAATAGACTCACCTTCTGTATCAGGCATGATCCACTGCCAGGTAATACGACCAGGCATTAGATCTTCCGTTACACGGAACTGATTCATGTAGTGAGAATGAACAACGTCATCACTGGTCATGCGCAGAACAACAGG
>JBEQLD010000023.1:0-21566 GCA_040326115.1 Mariprofundaceae bacterium
GCAGCCGGGCTTCTGGCGGCAAAAAGGCTCGCCGATCACGGTTCGGTTGCGATCATCAACAAAGGTGACTTCTCCGAGTCCAACACCTATCAGGCACAAGGTGGCATCGCCGGTGTTTCGGATGACAGTGATTCAATTGATTCACATATCACCGATACTATTGAAGCCGGGGCCGGCCTCTGCCATGAAGATGTGGTTAGGGAGATCATCTCATCCGGCAGCCGCATGATTAAAGAGCTGGTTGATCTCGGCACCCCTTTTGATACCGATGAGAAAGGCCTGCACCTCACCCGTGAAGGCGGCCATAGCCAGCGTCGTGTTGCCCATTCCAAAGATGAGACAGGGCGTGCGATTGGTGAAACCCTTCTTGCCTATATCCAGCAGCATGAAAATATCACCTGTCTGAGACAACACATGGCCATTGATCTGATCACCAGCAGACGACTTGGTCGACATGATGGCAAAAATGGCTGCCTTGGCGCTTACCTGCTACATCCCGATGGCTCCATCATCACCATCTCGGCCTCGCACACCATTCTGGCAACCGGTGGCAGTGGCAAGGTCTATATGTATACCTCCAACCCACATGCCGCTACCGGAGACGGAATTGCCATGGCATGGCGCGCAGGCTGCTCGGTGATGAATCTTGAATTCATGCAGTTTCACCCGACATGCCTCTACCATGCTTCTGCCCACACCATGCTTTTAACCGAAGCACTGCGCGGTGAAGGCGCTCACCTGATTGATCATCAGGGATACCGATTCGTTTTTGATTATGACAAACGCGGTGAACTGGCACCACGCGATATCGTGGCTCGTGCTATTGATCACCAGATGAAAAAACAGGGACAGGACTGCATGTTTCTTGATGCGCGTTCACTGAGCGAAGAGACCGTGACAGGTCACTTTCCCAACATCCAAAACCGCCTGTTGAAGCTAGGCCTTGATATGCGCAGTCAGCCGATTCCGATTGTTCCGGCTGCCCACTACATTTGCGGTGGCGTAGAGACTGATTCTGCGGGCAGAACCAGTGTCGACAACCTCTATGTGATTGGAGAGTCCGCCTGCACGGGGCTGCATGGTGCCAACAGACTGGCAAGCAACTCACTGCTCGAGTGTCTGGTAATGGCAGAGCTCTGCTCCGATACCATTATCGGGCAGGAGAACAAACCTCAACAGATGACCCTGCCTGTCTGGGATGATTCAGGCATTGTTCCGGAAACAGAGCGCGTCCAGATCAAACAGAACTGGGACGAAGTTCGGGCCACCATGTCCAACTACGTGGGTATCGTACGCTCCAACGAACGACTGCGCCGGGCCAAACGAAGGTTGGATGTGATCCGCGAAGAGATCGCCAGCTACTACTGGAAATACCCGATCAGCCGGGATCTGATCGAGCTACGCAACCTCTCACTGGTTGCAGACCTGACCATCCGCTCTGCCCAGCTCAGGCATGAATCCCGTGGCCTGCACTACTCCACGGATTACCCGAAAACAGCAGACAAACCGCAGGACACCATTCTCGTACCCGACCAGCTGTGAAAGTCCGCTCATGAAAGCACTGATAGTTCGTGTTGAGGGACGTGTTCAGGGCGTCGGCTTTCGTTACTACACTGAGCAAGAAGCAAATCGCCTCGGTATCCATGGCTGGGTTCGAAACTGTTCAGACAACAGTGTTGAAGCTCTGATTTGCGGCCCTGAGCCTCAACTAAACACCATGCTTGCATGGCTAAAACATGGCCCTCCATCAGCTGTTGTCACTCAAACACACATTGAACCTGCCAATCCCGACCCTCTCCCGACCGGATTCAACATCACCAACTAGCATCACTCCTGAATGTCTGCTTTCGGCCAATTTTGGACGTTCAAGTTTATTAGTGTTAGTACAAATCTGTATAATCTCACCTCATTAAAACGGGATTTTAACGGGCGACTGATTTAGCTTGCGCGGAATGAACAAACAAACAGAAAATGGCTCTACAGACTGGCTATTGATCTTTAGTTGCTGGCTCGTTGCGACCATATCAACGTTTGGCAGCCTCTTTTTCAGTGAGATTATGGAGCTGACACCATGCGTTTTATGCTGGTATCAGCGGATATTTATGTTTCCCCTACCCATCATACTTTTCATTGGCCTCTTCCCCGCAGATAAACAGGTGGTTCGCTATGCTCTGCCTGTTGCGATCATCGGCCTGCTATTTACAGTTTACCACTGCCTACTATTTTTTGGTGTCATACCAGAGAGCCTCCAGCCCTGTAGTCAGGGCGTATCCTGCAAGGATGCCAATATGGTGCTGTTTGATTTTCTACCCATCCCGCTTCTTTCACTCGCCTCATTTCTAGCCATAACAATCTTATTGCTCATTATTCGAGCCAGGACAGATAAATGAAAAAAAATCACATTGTAATGATTGCAGCCCTTCTGCTGGCAGTTGTTTTTATCGCAGGAGGTTACCTCTACAAGTCTCAACAGACACAAACTCAGACTGAACTTGCCAGACAAAACCATGAACTCCTGATCAAGCCGTATTCGCCCAGAGCGGGAAGCCCTGATGCCAAAGTAACTATTGTCGAGTTTATGGATCCGGCCTGTGAAACCTGTAGAGCTTTTTTTCCACTAGTCAAAAAGCTATTGGACGAACATCAAGGCAAAGTGAATCACGTCATTCGCTATGCGCCCCTTCACCATGGTTCCGATTACATCCTGCAAATTCTTGAAGCCTCCAGAAAAATGGGCGCTTACTGGCCGGTTCTGGATCTGATGTTTGCATCACAGCCTTACTGGACCTCACATCATCAGGCGCAACCGGAGGTGCTTTGGAAATATCTTGAGCATTATAAATTTGATGTGGTACGCCTGAAGCAGGAGATGAAGGATCCGACGATTGCAAAGAACATTGCACAGGATCTGGCCGATGCTAAGCAGCTTGGTGTCAGTAAAACACCATCATATTTCGTCAATGGCACACCTCTTACCATTTTTGGTTATGATGAACTACGGGCACTCGTCGATAGTGAAATAGCCAAAAACTATTAATGCCTGGCAACGCTCAAAATCAAATCTTCACGGGTCTTGATCTGTATTAGTTCCGACTTGATCCTTTGGTGTTCTCTTTCAGTTGTTGCGCAAACTCACTATGAGTGCGACCAAAATATCCGCTTTTGGCCGAAAGCGGACATTCATTTTAAGCCTGTACGATGGGAATGCTGATCTTGCGCTTATTCAACTTAGTGACCTTCTCAATCACCTTTTCGGCCAACTCACGATACATCCCCGCCTCTTTTGAATCGGGAAGTGCTGCTGCAATCGGTGTGCCTGCATCGGACATCTCACGAATCGCCAGATCAAGTGGCAATTTGGCCAGCACATCCACCTTCTGCTTTTCAGCCAGTTTTTCTGCGCCATCGGCTGAAAAGATATGGGTGGACTCACCACAGTGTGGGCAGATAAAAACGCTCATGTTTTCAACAATGCCAAGCGTTGGCACATGTACTTTATCAAACATGGCAATGCCGCGTTTGCAGTCCAGAAGTGCAATATCCTGAGGGGTGGTGACCACCACCGCCGCCGTTAACGGTACCTGCTGCACAAGGGTAAGGTGAATATCACCAGTGCCGGGAGGAAGATCGATGATCAGATAGTCCAACTCCCCCCATTCGACATCATTCAGGAGCTGCATCACTGCGCCGGAGACCATTGGCCCGCGCCAGATCATGGCCTGCTCTTCCTTAACCATGTAGCCGATGGAGATGGTTTTTACGCCATAATTTTCAACAGGGTAGATCACTCGATCGACAACTTTTGGTCCATGATCGGCAAGTCCCATCATCTGAGGAATGGAAGGGCCGTAAATATCCGCATCAAGCAGCCCTACTTTGGCACCTGTCTGTGCCAAGGAGACAGCCAGATTGACCGCTGTAGTTGATTTGCCCACGCCACCCTTTCCGGATGCCACGGCAATAATGTTTTTGATGCCCTCGGGCACTTTTTTTTCAGGAAGAGTTTTCTCCGGCATTGCACCTTTATCACCACACGCCATCTATCACCTCCGATCTACCTTCAGGACATTCAACAAAGAGCAGCATGGTTGATTACTGCCTTCTGTTGTCAACCCTGAACAAAAAACGGTTTACCGCCAAACTATTTCCATGATCTATTTCCATCATCTGATTATGGTGTTTCACAGCTATACCTGTCGCGACAAGGACACTATACTGCCGGGCTATGACTGAATTTGCCGTCATCCTTCTCTCTGCCGTGCTGGTTAACAACTATGTGTTGACCAAATTTCTCGGTATCTGCCCCTTCCTTGGCGTCTCCGGCAAGGTGGAGACTGCGATCGGTATGTCCTTTGCAGTGATGTTTGTCATGACGCTGGCATCCACCGCATCATGGCTGGTACAGCAGTTTGTCCTGATTCCGCTGGACCTGCTCTATCTGCAGACCATCTTCTTCATTCTGATTATCGCCTCACTGGTTCAATTCATTGAGATGATGATCCATAAGACCAGCCCTGTGCTCTATCAGGGGCTTGGCATCTTTCTGCCGCTGATCACCACCAACTGTGCTGTGCTCGGTGTGGCGCTGTTGAATATTCAGCAGGAGAAGACATTTATCACATCCGCCCTCTACGGCTTCGGTGCAGCGGTCGGCTTTGCTCTGGTGCTGATTCTCTTTGCAGGCCTGCGTGAACGTATCGAACATGCACCGATTCCGGAAGCATTCAAAGGTTCGCCCATTTCCCTGATTACAGCAGGCATGATGTCGCTGGCATTTCTCGGCTTCTCCGGCCTTGTTAAAATCTGACCACGGCACCATTACCCTACATGATTCACAAATACTGCCGCGCCCTTGCTGGCTCCTTTACTCGCAACGAATCCCTTGTCAGTCATCCATATGCGCAGCTATGGCTTTCTTCCAAAGCACCCGTTGCAAGCAAAGCCCCGGCGCAATCATCACAGCGATTTATAAATCATGCAGGGTGTAACTGATCATGATGCAACTTCTGGCTGCTATTCTCTCATTTGGTGCATTTGCCCTGCTCTTTGGCGTGGTACTGGCCATTGCCGGCCGGGTTTTCAAAATTCAAGGTGATCCAATCGCTGACAACATTGAGACGCTTCTCCCGCAGACCCAGTGCGGCCAGTGCGGTTTCCCCGGCTGCAAACCCTATGCAGGTGCGGTTGCTTCAGGCGAAGCAGAGGTGAACCAGTGTGTGCCCGGTGGTGAACGCACCATGCTTCAAATCGCCGATCTGATGGGCGTAGAACCCAAAACAGTTGAAGATGAGCCGACAGCGCCCATGATCGCATTTGTGCGTGAAGATGAGTGCATTGGCTGCACGCTCTGCATCAAAGCCTGCCCGGTGGATGCCATTGTCGGAGCTCCCAAACAGTATCACACCGTGATTACCGATCACTGCACAGGCTGTGTTCTCTGTGTTGAGCCATGTCCTGTTGACTGCATCGATATGCTGATCAAACCGGAACTTCTGGAGCACTGGGCATGGCCACTTCCGGACACCGCGCGTGCACATCTGGCTATTGAACGAAAGGGACAACATGATCCATACACTGCTTAAAGCCATAGGAAGAAGCTCCGACACCTTCTCCGGTGGAGTCGAGCCGGCGATGTCAAAAGTCTCGGCTGATGCCCCAATCTCCACCTCCCTGATTGCGCCGGTCTATATTCTGCCGATTAAGCAGCATATTGGTGAAGAATGTGAACCTATTGTCGCTGTTGGCGATCAGGTTCTGCGTGGCCAGAAAATTGCCAAATCACAGGGCTATGTCTCTGTGCCTGTGCACTCGCCAACGTCCGGCAGAGTGATCAAAATCGAGGAGCATGCCATCCCTCACCCGTCAGGTATGGGGCTGCCATCAATCTTTATCGAACCCGACGGCAACGACACCCGGGATGGGAGTCTGGAGCCGATCACTGACTATAGAGATCAGGATCCTGCCGAACTGCGTGAACGTGTTCGCTTCTGTGGCATTGCAGGTCTTGGTGGCGCGGTGTTCCCGACATTTATCAAGCTGTTGAAGGATTCACGCAATCCGATTGAGACCGTGATCCTTAACGGCGTTGAGTGCGAGCCCTATCTCACCAATGACCATCGCCTGATGGTTGAAAAGGCCAAAGAGATAGTCATTGGCATCGATATCATTATGCACATGGTGGGTGCCAAAAAGGCCATTATTGCGATTGAAGGTAGCAAACCAGATGTCGTAGAAGCCATAGATCAAGCTCTGCAAGCAGTCTCGAATGAACTGCCGGAAGAGAGCCGGATCGAACTGCATCAGCTTCCTGTCCGTTATCCGCAGGGAAGCGAGAAACAGTTGATTCAGGTACTGACGGCCAAAGAGGTTCCAGCAGGCAAGCTTCCCATGCATATCGGTGTGCTCTGCCAGAATGTCGGTACAACCAAGGCGATCTATGATGCCATTGTCCGCGGGCGCCCACTGACTGAGAGAATCGTTACGGTTAGTGGTGATGCCGTACCCAGACCCGGAAACATGCGGGTCAGGCTAGGTACCCCGATGCGATTTATATTTGCCCAGCATGGACTGGAAAGCTTTGATGATGTTCACCTGCTTCATGGTGGCCCGATGATGGGTGAGAGGCTGAAAAGTGCGGATGTGCCGGTGGTTAAATCAACCAACGGCCTGCTTGCCATGAGCAGCAGTGCCATGAAGCTGGCACACAAACCCGAAGAGCCCTGCATCAGCTGCGGCCACTGCGGTGTTGCCTGTCCGATTGATCTGGTACCCAATCTACTGGCCGATCAGTGCCGCAATGAGCAGTTTGAGAAGGCGGAGTCCTATAACCTGTTCGACTGCATCGAATGTGGGTGCTGCAGTTACGTCTGCCCGTCCAATATTCCGCTGGTACACTACTTCCGATATGGTAAGGGACAGTTGGCCCAGATCGGTCGGGAGAAGAGTTTTGCAGATGCATCCAGACAACGCAGTGATATTCGGGAAGCCAGAATTGAGCATGATAAGGCAGAAAAGGCAGCCAAACGTAAGGCTGTGCGTGAAAAGCATAAGCCAAAGGCCTCTGAGGAAAGCAGTTCTGATGCAAAAAGCTCTGATGCAAAAAGCTCTGATTCAAAAAAAGCTGAAGAGAACAAACCTGAAAAGACCAAGTCCGATGAGGCTTCAACATGATTCAGCTTAGTTCTCCGCATAAACATGGCAGCGATACCGTTCGTTTCACCATGCTCTCTGTCATTTTTGCACTGCTGCCTGCCACGGTTGTCAGTGTCTATCTGTTTGGCTGGCTGGCATTCCTGATCATTACAACATCCATGTTCACCTGCGTGATAACCGAATTTATCACCCTGCGCATCATGGGACGCCCCACCTCTCCGGTAGGTGATGTCTCTGCGGCTCTGACAGGCCTGCTGCTGGCATTAACGCTCCCGGCCTACCTTCCGTGGTGGATGGTCATTCTTGCCTCTGTCATTGCGATTGTACTGGGTAAACAGCTCTATGGCGGTCTTGGCTACAACCTCTTCAACCCCGCCCTTGCCGCTCGTATCATTCTGCTGATCTCATTTCCGCTGAATATGACGGCCTGGATTGTTCCGATGCATGTCGGCACACCTCTGATTGATCTTTATGACTTCAATGCCTGCCTGAACCTGCTTCTCTTCGGCCCTGAATCGCTGAACAGAGCACTTGACGCCATCACCATGGCCAGCCCGCTTGGTCATATCAAAACCGAATGGAGTCAGGGTATTGCTGTTGCAGATGCTCTGAGAACATACGATTACAGCTATCTGGACGCGTTTCTTGGCCGTGAGGCGGGCAGTATTGGTGAAACCAGTGCGCTGGCGCTGCTGCTTGGCGGCATCTATATGCTGGCAAGACATACCATCAGCTGGCACATCCCGGTCTCATACCTGTTCTCTGTCCTGATTCTGGCCGCGATCTTCAACATGATTGATCCAGCCCATTATGCACCACCACTCTTCCACCTGCTCGCTGGTGGCCTGATGCTCTGTGCCTTTTTCATGGCGACCGATCCGGTCAGTTCTCCAGTCACACCGATGGGCCAGATTGTATTCGGTGTTGGTTGTGATGTGCTGACGTGGTCGATCCGTACTTATGGTGGCTATCCCGAGGGGGCGATGTTTGCTGTGATCCTGATGAACTGTGCTGTGCCGTTGATTGACCACTACTTCCGCCCACGGGTTTATGGTCAAAGGTCGGGCCGCTAAGATGGAAAAGTTTAAATTCGAACGTGAACAGGTTCAGATGGTGCTGGCACTGCTGGCAGTAGCCGTCGTTGCTGTACTTTTTCTGGGTTTAACAGACATTATTACCCGCGAACCGATTGCCGAAGCACGTAAAGCGGCGCTTCACAAGGCACTGGTGCAGGTTCTGCCAAGCCATGCAAATGACCCGCAGGCTGATCTGATCACCCTGAAACCTGCTGAAAACGGACATCCCGCTGATAAGAGTTCCAGAAAACCGGAAGCGAAGCAGTTTTATCCGGCAAAAAATGCAGAGGGAAATATTATCGGATTGGCATGGGAAGCCATCGCTCCGGATGGCTATAGTGGCACGATCAGAATTCTGATGGGTGTTCTGCCCGATGGATCGGTTCACGCCATTCGTATCACCGATCATCGTGAAACACCGGGCCTTGGTGATGGCATTGTTCTTAACGCAACATGGCTGGACAGTTTCAGAGGCAGAACCATGGAGAACAGCCGCTGGGCCGTGAAAAAAGATGGTGGTGAATTTGATCAGTTTACCGGTGCCACCATCACGCCGCGCGCGGTGATCAAGGCGGTTAGAAAAGGGCTGGATCTGTTTAAAACCAACAGGCAGAGATTGCTTTTCTCTACACCAGTTCCTGCTCCTGCATCTGCTCCAACACCTCCTGCCGAACCCGCTGATAACAAAGGAGAAAACTCATGAGTCCATCCTCTGAAGCCACTATCTCCAAACAGGAAATTATTGCTGACGGCTTCTGGCACAACAACACTATCTTCGCCCAGCTGCTGGGCATGTGTCCGCTGCTTGGCGTAACCACATCGGTTGAAAACGGCTTCTGGATGGGTGCTGCCACCATTATTGTACTAATCGGCTCCAATCTAGTGGTTTCACTGGTTCGGGGGGGCATTCCTGATCAGGTTCGAATCCCCGCCTATATCACCATCATTGCAGCATTTGTAACGATGGTGGACATGGCCATGAACGCATGGATGCATGAGATGTATCTGATACTCGGTCTATTCATCCCGCTTATTGTGGTGAATTGCGCGATTCTTGGCCGTGCAGAGGCGTTTGCCAGTAAAAACAGTGTATCTGACTCGCTGGTTGATGCCATCGCCGTAGGTGCTGGATTCACTTTCGCCCTGATGCTTCTCGGCGGCGTGCGTGAACTGTTCGGACAGGGTGAACTGTTCGGTTATCCGGTGTTTGGCAGTGATTACCCCGATTTTCTTCTCTTTATCCTTCCACCGGGGGCATTCATCGCTCTGGGATTTATTCTGGCAGGCGTAAACATCATCAATCGACGCATGAAAACCAATGCTGAGAAAAGGGAAACAGTGGCAGTTGCTGAGACCTCTGCAGTTGATACATCTGATGCAGAAGTCGAAAAGGTGAGTAAATAATGGATTATGAAATTTTACTTCTGATGCTACCACTCGGTATCTTTTTATGGTGGGCAGCCTTCTATGCCACCAAGCAGATGCGCATCGGAAAAAACAAAGAACGTGAAGAGCTGGCCAAACGACTGCTGGCTGAGAGAGCAGCCCGTGAAGCTGCAGAGAGCGCAGAAGAGACAACGGCAACCAAGCCAGAAGAACAGGAGAGTCACTAATGCCTGTTCTTTCTGTTCACACCAATATCACGATTGAAGACAACGACGGACTACTGAAAAAAGCGTCATCGATTGTTTCCGAAGCACTTGGCAAACCGGAAGGCTATGTGATGATTATGCTATCGGATAGAGAAGTCATGAGCTTTGCCGGAAGCACCGGTCCCCTCGCCTATGTCGAGCTTAAAAGCCTGGGTCTTACCTCAGATCAAACCACATCACTCTCTGAAACAATCTGCGCATTTATTGAACAGAATCTCTCCATTGATCCCTCAAGAATCTATATCGAATTCGCCTCACCAGAGCGCGCCATGTTTGGATGGAACAGAAGTACTTTCTGATATAATTAAATAGCTTATGATAGTTTGTTAATTCAAAACATTAAGTTATTACAGGTGCTGACAATACTCTGAGCTACTTCCCCTGAGCGGCTGCTTCCAGACGGGCACGCATGGCGGCCATACTATCCACCACCTCTTCTTTAGCCTCTTCGGTATCGGTATCCCGATCCACCCACCAGAGTGTCTCCTGATCCGGTTCTTTCAAAAAAGGTGAAGGTGCAGTCTTCTCTTTCTGACCGAAGCGGGTACGAACCCGGGCACGACTCAGAGTCAGCCGGTAGCGGGCCCTTGTCATCGCCACATACATCAGACGACGCTCCTCCTCCATGCGATTCTCTTCCACTGCCGACCTGTGCGGGAATCCCCCATCTTCCATGCCGATCACATAAACATGGGCAAACTCTAATCCCTTAGCAGCATGCACCGTCATCAAACGCACCTGTCCACTCGGATCATCATCTTCCTTATCCGCCAGCAGGAAGACCTTCTGCAAAAAATCTGCAAGTGAACCACCATCTTCAGCATGGGTTAACCACCAGCGACGAAGCTCATAGACATTACCCAGACGACGTTCACTCTCTTTCTCATCGGTTGCATCATTCTCGATCATGGCAATCAGCGCAGAACGATCCATCAGTGCATCAAAGGCATCATCAGGCTCCCCATTGAGAAAAATATGCTCCAGGCCAACAATAAGATCGCCAAACTCCCTGAGTGTATGCGCCAGACGGTGATCAAGGCCCTCATCAAGACAGGCCTCCAAAAGCGAGCAGTTATGGGCTTGAGCAAAGCTGCCGATGTCACCCAACGCCTTATCTCCAATGCCCCGGCGTGGCCGGGAGATTGAGCGCATGAATGCCAGATCATCGGAAAAATTGGAGATCAGGCGAAGATAGGCGAGAATATCCTGAACCTCTGCCCGATCAAAAAATGAGAGGCCGCCACTGACATGGTAGGGAATGCCTGCCGAACGCAGTGACATCTCCAACGGCCTGGATTGATAGCTGGCCCGGTAAAGAATACAGAAATCATCCCATTTAAGACTATCCGAAGCAGAATCATTTCCACCAAGACTACCCCCGCTCAAACTCTCTACAGCCGAACCTGAAACCATCCGCTGGGTCTTGATATCCCCTGCAATTCGCTCGGCTTCCTCTTCAGGGTTGGGTGATTCCCAGACACGCACCGATTTCCCCTGTCCCAGATTGGAACGCAACGTTTTGCCAAGGCGCTCGGAATTGTTGGCAATCAGGCTATTGGCAGCCTTCAGAATCATACCTGTTGAACGATAATTCTCTTCAAGCTTGATCACAGTCAGGCTGGGATAATCACGCTCAAGCTGGAACAGGTTCTTCACCTCTGCACCGCGCCAGCCATAGATCGACTGATCATCATCCCCCACCACCGTCAGATTACCATTCTCAGGCACCAGCAGGCGTACCAGCTCATACTGAACACGGCTTGAATCCTGATATTCATCGATCAGAAAATGGCGGGTACGCATCTGCCACTTAGCCCTGATCCCTTCATGCTCGGAAAGCAGCTGAATCGGCAATACCATCAGGTCATCAAAATCAACGGCGTTCATTTTACGTAACAGCTCATCATAACGCTCACGCACTCTGGAGAGAGAACCATCAGCATCATCAAGCATGCCGCTCTTCAGCATGGAGATTCGGTTGATGAAACGATCCACCTGATCAGTGTCGGCAGGCAGTTTCATATCCTGCAACACACTACGCATGGCCGATCTCTGCTCAGCACCGGAAAAAATCGAGAGATTGGCACGGCAACCGATCAGATCGGCATTTTCACGTATGATTGCTAGCCCCAGTGCATGGAAAGTACAGATGCGGAGTTTTTTGCTCTTCTCACCCAAACGCTGAGCAAGACGCTCTCTCATTTCGCGCGCTGCCTTGTTGGTGAAGGTCACGGAGGTGATGGCATCATCGGGCACATCACGCTCTATCAATGCGGCAATACGTTCAGTAATAACACGGGTTTTACCCGATCCGGCACCTGCCAGCACAAGCAACGGGCCACCGCGATGAAATACCGCTTCATACTGCGCTTCATTGAGTCCTGATGCTGTGGCTGATGGTGTAGTCGAAGACATGACGCTGCAGCTTAGAGAGCACAAATCATCTGGCAAGCGCTTAAAAAAAGCTCTGAATCAAGACGCTCAATAAAGAGTCCACAATCAATAAATAATTGATAGTATTCACTCGTTCAACAATCCCATCTTTGGAGATTTTATGCCTCAGACTGACAACGCATTTCCGCACCATGCATTTCGCGAATATGATATTCGTGGCATTGCCGGCAAGGAGATCACCGAAGAGCTCGCCTACAAACTGGGATATGCCTATGCAACCATGCTTCCTGATGGTGAAACACGGCCGGTGATTGTAGCAAGGGATGTGCGTATCTCCGGTCCCGCCATTCAGAAAGCGGTGATTGAAGGTGTCCGCGATGCCGGAATGGATGTCATTGATATCGGCATGGGCCCGACACCTCTGGCCTACTATGGTGTATTCCATCTTGATGGCGCTGGCTGCATTATGGTGACAGCCAGCCATAACCCCGGCGACTATAACGGTTTCAAGCTGATGAAAGATCGTGAAAGTCTGCATGGCCAAGAGATTCAGACCATGAAAGAGCTGATGCTGCAGCCACAAGAGATAGCTGGTGCTCAAGGCTCTTTAACAACCGTAGATATTATCCCTGATTACGCTGAATTTGTTCAGCAGGACATTCATCTGGCAAGACCACTCAAGGTTGTTATTGATGCCGGCAATGGCCCTTCAGGCATTATTGCCGGCCCGCTCTACAGGGAACTCGGGTGTGAAGTCATTGAACTCTTCTGCGAGCCGGATGGCACCTTTCCCAACCATCATCCGGACCCAACTGTTGAAGAGAATATGCAGGATATCGCAGCGGCTGTCCGTGAACACAAGGCAGATCTCGGCATCGCCTTTGATGGTGATGGTGACCGTCTTGGTGTGGTGGATGAAAATGGAATAATCATCTGGGGTGATATGCTCCTTCTGCTGCTCTCAAGGCATCTGCTCAAGCAGCACCCGGGCGCCACAGTCATCTCAGAGGTGAAATGTTCACAGCATATGTATGATGATATTGCTGCCCACGGTGGTAACGCGATCATGTGGAGAACCGGCCACTCCCCGATCAAGGCCAAGATGAAAGAGACCGGAGCACTGCTTGCAGGTGAGATGAGCGGACATATGTTTTTTGCTGACCGGTTCTTTGGATTTGATGATGCGGTCTATGCCGGCGCACGTGTTATGGAGATGCTGGCTGATCAGGATCATGCAGCGTCGGAACTGCTGTCAGGTGTTCCGGTCGCTGTAACAACACCGGAAATCAGAGTAGCGTGTTCTGATGCACGTAAATTTGATCTTGTTAAAGAGGCAAAAGCCCACTTTTCATCACTGGGCTATAACATCATTGATGTGGATGGCATGCGCATAAAATTTGATGATGGCTGGGGATTGCTTCGTGCATCCAATACACAACCAAGTCTGGTTTTACGCTTTGAAGCACCGAATGAAACCCGTATGACCGAGATGCGCACTCTCATCGAGGGGTGGTTGGTTGATCACTCCGGGGATAGCACAAAGGATCATGCCTGATAAACATCTGGAAGCCTCGCTCCGAGCCCTGTTTGAACACGGGCGGGATGCCATGTTTATTGCCGATCTGGATGGTAAGTTTACACGTGTAAACCAGGCGTTTCTGAATCTGTACAGCTACACTGAAGATGATGTGATTGGTCAGCCCATCGGCATGATTAAATCTCATCTTCATGAAGAGAGCCTCTATCAGGCCATCCAAAATGAACTGAGTACCCGTGGAATCTGGAGCGGGGAACTGCGCAACTCAAGTTATGCCGGTGAGATTATTCATATCTGGACTCAGATCATGAAAACAGAGGATGGCTATGTAGGTATCCAGGTTGATCTACGGGAGCGGGATCGAACCACCAGACAGGTTGAGCAGACAGCCAGGCTCGAGTCTATCTCGACACTTGCCGGTGGCATTGCACATGAATTCAATAACATATTGGCCGGACTACAAGGCCATATGCACATGATTCGCCGCATTATTCCTGAGAATAACAGTAAGGAAATAGAACGCATGCATCGAATTGGCAAGCTTTTCGAACGTGCTTCCGCGCTTGTGCACAACATGCTTATGTTTTCAAAACAGAAGCAGACAATCAACCGGGAAATATCGCTTTCAACACTGCTTGAAGATACCATTACACTGGTTACACCAACGATCCCTGTGTCGATAGAGCTGACGATTGAAATTAAACATCACGGGTTAATTACGCTCGCCAACGAGATTCAACTGAAACAGACGCTGTTTGAACTGATTGCCAATGCCGGCAGTGCGTTTGATTCCAAAGAGAGATCTGCACTTGCTTCGAGCCCTGCCATCTCCATTACGCTGGATCTGAAAGATGATAAATTTGCCGAAATCGCCATTCAGGATAATGGCTCCGGCATGAAGGAGCTTGAGCTTCAACACTGTATAGACCCGTTTTTTACGACCAAGCCGGTCGGTCAGGGTACAGGTCTGGGACTCTCCAGTGCCAATAGCTATATCAAACAGCTCGGTGGATCACTGAAAATAGAGAGTCAGCCTACAATCGGCACAACTGTTCGAATAAGCATGCCTCTGGCGCATAAAACCGCGCTGGCTGAACCTCTGAATCTCTCTGTGCTTCTGGTGGATGATGATGAGGATGTTCGATCTACCATGAATGAGATACTGATCAGTCATGGATATGAGGTTTTGGATGCCACTGATGGCATCCAGGCGCTGGATATGTGGCATAAACATGAAAAGGATATTGATGCCATTATCATGGATATTGTCATGCCCAACATGGATGGTCTTGACGTAGCCCGCAGTATTCGTGAAACAGGAAGCAGCGTTCCCATCTGTATGATGACAGGTTACTCCAATCAGAACATCCCTGCCGATATCCATGTGCAGCTACTGCGTAAACCGGTCGATCCTGATTTGATTTTAAAGTATCTGGAGCATCAGCTCTCGGAAAAGGCCTCGGAAACCTGACGCAGTTTTTTTCTGCCCTGATCAATACCGTCAATATCTTCAGAAACACGCCTCATATTTGAAGAGATCAACCGCATCACCCGCCGCTGTGTTATAGATAACTGCTGAATTCTCTCAGCGTAATTTTCAAGTGCCTGTGCCTTCGCTTCATCAGACTCAACCAGTTGCTGAAGCTGGGCTATCGAAGAGTCGAATCCATGTTCCGCATCAGTGAGTCGATCCCACTGCTGCATCTGAACAATCTCCTGCATTGACTCCAGAGAAGCTTCGCAGCTCTCTACTGCCTGATTGAACCGATTCTGCAACGTTTCACTCATCCAGTATAATTAGCCGTCATCTGCGGAACTGAATCATGATTTGCGGCAGGCTGGCTCCGGCTGGCAGTTCCGTTGGCATGTGCAGCGATCTCCTTCTGATGATCACGTGCCAGCTGTTGCCACCCTTCACGCAGTGTCTGTACAAGCCCCATCACCTCTTTGATATGCTCAGCAGAGGAGGAGCACATGTCCTCAGTCAGCCGTTTGAACATATAGTTGTAGATGCTGGCCAGATTTTTTGCGATCTCGCCGCCCTCTTCCATATTGAGGCTGGTAGAGAGCTCAACAATAGCTTCGAGCGCACGACTGGTATTTTCTGCTTCGGCATTCAGATCACCGGCTATAATAGCCTGATCAGCTCTGCCCAGAGCTTTATACAGCGCTTCATATGTCAATAGCACCAATCCCAACGGTCCTGATCCCTGAACCTGATTTCCCTGATATGCTTTATAACCTGTCATAACTGCCTCCTTGCATTCTATATTCTATTATTTTGCATGATTGTTGTCTGCTGAGTCAGCCACTGGCTGGTCGAATTCAGAATCGCAATCTGCGCTTCCATCGCTGCAAAAGATCTCAGCAGCTGTTCACGCTGCTTTTCAATTTGAAAGAGAAAATCCTCAATCCTCAACTGCATCTGATCAATCACATCCTGTGATGATTTGATCGAAGACTGGACAATACCAGTCGCCGGATTGGCAAATCTGTCGATAAGATTGTCATAAGCAGCTCCAATCCCCATACCGAGATCAAAGGAGCCGACACTGCCCGTACCGGAGCCGGTATAGAGCAGGGCAAGCCCATCCGCATTGCCTGAGTTTCCAATAAGCATCTGTCCGTTTCCGGTCGCTGTTTCACCATTGATGGTACCGGCCACATCGACGCCGGTGAATGTGCCATCGGTGATGCCAAGGCCATCAACACTCTGGGCAACAGAGAAAGATGAGCTGCTTCCGTAGTTGTTATGTTCAATGGTTACAAAGTTCCCCGACACAGCAGCCGACTGCCCCAAAGCATAGCGCCCCTCTGTCACGGTAGAAGCAGCACCAAAATCGAGTGTGCCTGCTCCCTCATTGTTGGCAGTGAGTAGAAATGTCATCTGGCTATTACCTGAAGTGGCATCCGTCACCACGATTCGGCCAGAAGCATCAATACTGGCAATCGCCTGCTGGTCAAAAGCAGTCTGAATGGCAGCCAGAAGATCGGCCATGTTATCCTGCGTGGGATCAAGCACGGAAAATGTGCTGCTCACTGCCACACCCGTACGTTTGGTGCCCGTGATAGTAATGGTGTCCCCTGCTGTAACTCCCAACCCGAGTGCTGAAAAGGTATCAGAACTTACAATGGGTGAACCACCTGCTGTCAGCGCTGTATCCATCTGATGCTGATCGGTATAAACCTGTGCAAACTCTGTATTGAGTGCATCGGCAATGTTCTGGGCAGTCATGCCGGCAGTCAGTGCAACCACGCCCTGACTGCTGCTGGCGGTCTCGGTTATGGTAAGAGTCTGGTCAGCGGCCAACCCTGCTGAGAGGTCGGTACTGCCTGTAACGGTTGCTTTGGTCGCTGCCTGGGTAATGTTCAGTGCATAGTTGCCGGAAACCGTGTTATCACCATAGATAAGGAACTGAATTTCGCCCGTTGTAGCCGTTGCATTGGCAGCGAATACATCCCGGATCGCATTTGGATCAGTGGCCAGAAAACTGTCCAGTTTGGTTGTGTCGATCGTAAGCTGGCCGGTTGCATCCGGCTCAATGCCCACCAGCACCAGCCGGTTCCTGTCTCCAGCCAGACCCGGAACCGATGCCAGAATGGATGATGTCATGGAATTCTGAATATTGCCCAGAACCGATTCGCCAGCCAGAACACCCGACTCCTGTGTATCCGGATTAAAGGTATTCTGTTCGGTGATAAAGGTCTGAATAGCATTGTAGGCATCAACAAATGCCTCTATCTGTGTTTTTGCAGCCGCAGTATCCAGGCCAATACCCACTTGAACAGTGGTGGCCGGATCTGCCTGGTTCAGGGTAAATGTAAGGCCGGCAATCGCATCATCAATCACATTGCTGCTTCGGTTGATGGTGATGCCGTCTACCGAGAGCTGTGCATCCTGCCCTGCCTGCACCACCGTGCCACCAGCGGCAAAACCAAGGCCTGAAAGCGAACCGCTAAGATCAGCACCAGTCATGGTAAAGCCTGTTACCCCTGTAGTCTCAGAAGTGAGAATCAGGCGGAAATCACTATCGGCCACCTTAATGATCGATGCAGAGACACCGGTTGCACTGGCGCCGGAATTAAGTGCATTGATGCTGTTCTGAATATCCTGAAGTGTGTCAGTGGCTGAGACATTGACGCTCTGCCCCTGAATCTGAAAAGAACCACTCAGCCCAAGCACAGTCGTGATACTGCCGGCCGCCGTAGCTCCTGAATCCTGCACAGCAGATGCAGAGTGGATCTTCCGAGCCTCCGCCAGCTGCTGAACGATAATATCTGTGGTTCCAGGCACGACATCCGTGCCCGCCTGGACCCCTAGTAATGAAGATGCCGACACAGCAGAATCACTGCTTGTCAGCGTTGATGAATACGAAAAGAAACTGGCACTGTCATTCATCTCTCTGGATGTAGTACGTAGTGCCAGCAGTTTTGTACTCAGTTCAGAAAACGCCTCCTGTTTGGAAACTTCAATAAGCTGTCGCTGCTCCAGTAAAGTTACCTTTCGGGATTCAACATTCATCAAAGCATCCACTGTAGCGTTCCAGTCGATGTTTGAAGCGAGTCCCGCTATGTTGACGGTTCCTACCATTTTACGTTTTATCCTTGCTTATCGAGAAGCAGCCCGATTCGTTCACGCATCGCTATGCGAAAATCAATGAACTCCCTGGGCGGGATCTCTCGAATTACTTCACCGGTTTCACGATCCTGCACCTGAACAATCAACATATTCAAACGCTTCTCGTAGCCAAATGCAATTTTCTCATTCGGACCGGAAAACTCCCTGCTTGCCTCTGCTACAGCCTGCTGAACTTCCTGTTCGGTCGGCTGTTTCTTCTCTGCATCCTGCCGTACTTTCAGTGATACTTCATTCGATGGAGGCGCTTTGACCTCTGTCGGTTGAACCACTGGAGCACTGGCTGGCGCGGCTGAAGAACTACGGACATCCACAGAGGGTGATGATGATGCAGGACTAGTGCTTTGCGCTACATGCGCAATAGTTAAAGCCATAACATTTCACCTCCTTTGTAGAATTTTAAGCCCTAACTTCCCCTCCCCAAAGGGAGGAGAAGAGGCTTACCGTCCGTTTACCGGAACAGCGACAACACGTTCTGAGACGCCTGGTTGGCCTGAGCCAACATAGATGTACCAGCTTGAACCAGAATCTGGCTCTTAGTGAAGTTAGTCATTTCCGCAGCCATATCAGCATCACGGATGGATGATACAGCAGAAGACACCTGCTCAATCGCGGTCGCCAAGTTGGAGTTCACGAATGAGAGCTGGTTCTGTGTAGCACCCAGGTCAGCACGCTGGATGGTTAGTTTATCAATAGCTGCAATGGCAGTATCGATATACAGTGCAGATGCAGCAGCTGTCGCCAAATCACCAAGCACATTGGTAAGACCCAATGAAGTGGTGGTGTAGCTATTCTGCAGATTCACTGCGACCTGGTGGTCAGTGGTGTTTGCATCACCCACCTGGAAGTTCAATGAACCAGCATATGCAGCTTGACCGAAATCAGTACCACCAGTTGCCGCAGCAGATGTGGCCGTACCTGCAGCAGAGGTTGTTGTACCAGCAACAGCACTAAAAGTTAGGCCAGTGCCAACGATAGCTGTAGGAGTAAGTGTCGGTGTAGCAACATCAGCCGCACTCAACAGCTCCACTCCAGCAGCAAAAAGCACCGTACCATCCGCTAAAGTTAAAGCTGTATCTGAAACGACACTAGTAATAAAGCCAGTAGTGGCAGCATTAGTAACAGTAAAACTTGCAGCTTCAGTGAAAAGCGGAGTGCCCGTAATGGTAACCTGCGCATGCGTTCCAGTAGCACCAGCCTGAGTTACCGCTCCTGCTGCTGTTGCAGCAGTACCAGTTGAAGCTGAATCGATACCGTTCAACAGGTTTACACCGTTGTAGTTGGTACCGTTGGCGATCTTATTGATCTGACCTTCCAGTTTCACTCGCTCAGCATCAAGTTTGCCTGCTTCAGCAACGTTGTTAGCAGATGCGCCCTGGATCGCAAGAGACTGAATACGAACAATCATATTCTGAATCTCGTTCACCGCCGCATCGGCCATTTTCACCATTGCTGTTGCCTGCGTACCATTTTGAACCGCAGCTTTCAGACGCTCGCCCTGTGCATTCAGCTTGGTTGAAATTGCGTAGCCGGATGCATCATCAGCCGCCGAGTTAATTCGGAAGCCAGAAGACAAGCGCTCAAGAGCGCGGTTCATACTGATATTGTTGTTGTTTAAGTGTTTAAGGGCCGTAATGGCCGCATTATTGGTTTGGACAGTTAATGCCATTTTATTCTCTCCTTAGTTATGTATTACGTGAACGACGTCATGCCTTGTCACGTCCCGCTTCCCTGCAGGAGGGGTTAAAAACATCATGCTTTTACCCAGTTGTGGTTATACGTATCGGTGGAGGAACAGGGTACTTTAGTAAAATAACACATTATTTTCATTTTAGACCACATTTGTGTCTATTTCACACTCTGATTATCAAAAAACCGGTTTTTTTACCTCCCCGCTTGGCTGAGCGAATAATATGAATGGGGAGAAAAAGAACCGAATCACTATATATAGATAGTTAATCAACACTATCAGCCGAGGGCCGCCAGAAACTGACCATCTCATCACTCACCACGCAGCCATGAAATGATTCATGCCAATGTTGAATCAATTGAATATCCGCACAAAGATCCAATACCCGGAACCCTGCATCGCCACTCTGACGAATACCCACCGCATCACCGCCGCCACGCAGTTGAAGATCAATCTCTGCCAGCTCCAGTCCATCATGGCTCTTCACAAGCGCGTTGAGCCGCTGCGTAGCCACTGCAGAAACTTCTTTGCCCGGAATAAGGATGGCATAACCCTGTTCTGATGAACGGCCCACCCGGCCACGCAACTGATGCAGTTGAGCCAATCCATACTGATCAGCCTGCTCAATCACGATTAGCCGGGCCTCGGGAACATCCACCCCGACCTCTACCACCGTTGTCGAAACAAGAATCCTGCTCTCTCCATCGGCAAATGCCTTCAGAGCAGTCTGTTTATCAGCTGATTTCATCCGCCCATGCAGTCCGGTCACTTTTTCATTCGGGAAGCGCCCTGCCAGAGCCTCTCGCCTCTGATCTACCGAGAGTCCATCTTCCTCTTCATCAATACGCGGTACAATCCAGTAGATGCGCCCGGCACCATCAAGGATTCGTTGCATACCTTTAGCCAGCTCGCCCATCTTCTGCTGAGCAAGAACACGCGTCTCCACAGGTTTACGCCCCGGAGGCATGCCCCGCATAATACTCAGATGAAGATCACCATAGAGTGAGAGTGCCAGTGAGCGCGGAATCGGTGTGGCGGTCATGCCCAGGAGATGCACTGCTCCGGCTTTAGTATCACCTTCTCCCTTTTCAGAGAGCGCCCAGCGCTGATTAACACCAAACCGGTGCTGTTCATCCACCAGAGCCAGTCCCAGTGATGCAAAATGGACATCTTCCGTAATCAGGGCGTGTGTTCCGATCAGACAGGTCAGCGAACCATCTGCCAGACGCCCAAGAATCTTCTTTCGTTCAGCAGCTTTTGTGCTGCCGGTGAGCAGTGCCGTGGTTATCTGGAGGGGCTCAAGCAGCTCGCTCAATGTATGATAATGTTGCACAGCTAGAATTTCAGTAGGTGCCATCAATGCTGATTGCACCCCCTGCTCTGCAACCTTTGTAATGGCCAGTGCCGCAACCCAGGTTTTGCCAGCACC
>JBEQLD010000024.1:0-20983 GCA_040326115.1 Mariprofundaceae bacterium
CACTGAGCTTAGAGCCGGACTTGTACCATTTCGGTTGACGGGCGTGGAGCAGGAGCAGCTTAAAGCCATGGCTGGTGTATCTCTGGAAGTATCTGCCAGCTGCAACGGCGAAACATTTCGGGAGCAGATGCTTTTTACGCACCGGGGAATCAGTGGTCCGGCAATATTGCAGATATCCTCTTATTGGAGAGAAGGCGATTCGATTCTGATTGATCTGTTACCGGGTATGAACCTGTCTGAATGGCTGATGCAGCTAAAGCAGGAGCGACCCAAAGCTGCATTGCGAACGGTGTTGGCTGAGAGGTTGCCAAAGCGATTGGTGCAATATCTTTGTGAATCAATGATTGATGATGAGATGCTCAGACGTCTCTCCGAGAGTCAGATCAGGACGATAGAAGAGAGCCTGCATCACTGGCAGTTAAAACCAGCGGGAACCGAAGGCTATCGGACTGCTGAAGTAACAGTGGGTGGTGTGGATACAGACTGCCTTTCATCCAAGACGCTGGCATCCAAAAAAGTTGAAGGGCTCTATTTCATCGGTGAAGTGGTGGATGTGACCGGTCATCTGGGCGGGTTTAACTTTCAGTGGGCATGGGCATCCGGGTATTGTGCCGGGAAGTTCGTTTAACACCGTTTGAGCGGCGTTCGATCACTCTTTTTTATCTACGCACGCCACACTGAAGATACTGTATTTCATTTTGCCTGATGTCTTGGCGTGATACATGGCCGTATCGGCCTTTTTCACAAGGTCATCAACATCATCACTGTCATCAGGGTGCACGGCGATGCCGATACTGACTCCGACATCACATGCCACACCTTCAATGATGAACGGTTGTCTGAACAGGTTGATGATCTTGTCTGCAATGTGCGTGACATTTTTGAGCTCATGGATCTGTTCGAGAATAATCACAAACTCGTCACCACCCACTCGCGCCACGGTATCAGCCTCTCTGACCTTGCTGCTGATGCCTTTTGCAATACTGACCAACAGGCCGTCACCGATGTCATGACCGTGGGTGTCATTGATCATTTTGAAGCCGTCGATATCGATGAACATCAGAGCGACCTGCTGCTTTCCACGCCGGTTATGTTCCAGGGCGTGCTCAAGCCTGTCGATAAAGAGAACGCGATTGGGAAGACCTGTCAGGCCGTCATGATGGGCCATATGCACAAGTTTCTTTTCAATATCTTTTTGGGTGGTGATATCGGTGAAGATGCTTACAAAGTTGGTCACTTCACCCGCTTCATCCCGTAGCGTGGTGATGGATAGTGATTCCGGATAAATCTCACCATTTTTCCGGCGATTCCATATCTCACCCTTCCAACAGTTATTCACTAAAATATCGTGCCACATCTCTTTGTAAAACTCTTTCGACTGACGTCCCGAGCTCAGGATTTTCGGAGTATTGCCAATAGCTTCTTCTCTGCTGTATCCGGTGATATCACTGAAGGCGGGGTTTACCAGCAGAATGGTTCCGGTTGCATCACAGATAAGAATGGCATTGGAGTCATTTTCCATCACTTTGGAGGCCAGCAGAAGTTCATGCTCGGCATGCTTCTGGTGAGTGATGTCGCGACAGGCAAATACAATACCGCAGTCAAGTTTTTCCTTGTTATCAAGTTGGGTAAGTGTGACAAGTACCGGAAAAAGTTCGCCACTCTTTTTACGGAAATTACACTCTATACTTCTTGCTTCCTCATCTTCGATACTGTCGCCATTGTTGAGCGCAAGAATGTTGGTGTTTTCAGATACCCTGTCGATGTGCATGCCAATCAGCTCATCTTTACTGTAACCGAGTGTGCGAACTGCGGCCGGATTTGCGGAGATTATTTTTTTATCACTGTCAGTCACAAAAAGCATCTCACCGAGCGAGTTCATGATGCTTTCGACATAATCTTTGGAAATGGTGGTATTGAGAAGGTTCTCCATCATCTGGTTGAATGACTCCTCAAGCATACCCAGTTCATTCTTCTGTTGGACATTAATTCTGTTTTCGAAATCACCTGCGGTAATTCGTGATGTTGCAGCATTCAACGTTTCCAGCGGTGAGAGAATCTGTCTGCGGATAAAGAGGTAGAGAAGCAGTCCGATAACGATCATGACAATCAGTCCATACGTGATACTACTCTTTCTGGATTCATGAATACGTGCCTGGGCTTTACTGATATCGGTGGTGATACGTAGCACACCGCCGACAGGATTAAGATCGTAGCCGTGGCAGACAACACACTCTTCGCCCCTTTTAATCGGAAGCAGAAATGTCAGGTTGCTCTTCTCTTCATCAAGTATGAATGATGATTTGCCGTTGCCTGCAGCTTTAAAATCATCTGTTGAAAGGTCAGAGATTGTTTCGGCTGGAAGTGCAGCTCTGTTGAACTGGTCTGTCTCCAGGTATTGACTGACCTTCTGCACAGTTGATAGATCCCGAAAGGCTTCATTTCCATCGGTTCGGATAATTTGCAGTTTGAGAATTTCAGGATTGTCAGACAGACGTTCTAGCCAGTCGTGGGCATAAGTTGCATCGCCGGAAAGCATGAGAGTTTGCAAGCTGCTGAGTAGGCCATTGGCCATAAACTCGGCCCGTTCAGCCTCCTCTTTGAGGATGCTGGTCTCCTGCTTGTTGAGAAGTAGATACTGACTGATTGATAGGGTGACCAGAAGCACCAGAACAACTGCCAGAAGCAGGCGGGTGCTTAGTCGGTTAAGCCATGTGACTTTTCCGCTGGCTGTCTCCTGAGATGAGCCTGAGCTGTAAATAATTTACTTCCATCCTTCCTTCCCCAAGAAACGATATCATTTATTCAATGTATCTATCGGTAATCAGACTTAAAACTGTAATTTATAATGAAGAAAAGAGTAAGAGAGCTCTGATATCAACTATACCTTCGAACTCTCCTCAATGAGTTTCAGGGTCTGCTGATGAAGTTTCTTGCGTCCGATGAGCAGACGCAGATGGCCGCCGCCATGCTGATGCCAGAAGTGAGCCGCCCTGATGCCTGAGAGAAGCAGTGCCCGTACTTTGTTGGTGTTGTTGCTCTGTTTCAGATGCTCCGGCTTTCCCCGCACAATAATACTTGGTTTCAGTGTGCTGATGGAGTTGCCGTAGAGATCGGCGATACCACCGATGACACTGTCGTGCGTCTGGCTTCCAAAGTAGTCGGCCTGTTTTTTGATGCGCTCCATACCTTCGCCGATGGAGGCAAGCATGGCTCTGTTCTTTGACAGCTTTTTCTCCAGCGCAATGAGCCCGGCCGCATAGGCAAGCAGAGGTTTTGCCTGCTCAAGATTGGTGCCGGTTAACAGCTTGGCAGAGAGATGAAGACCTGACCTGAGATGATAAACGCCACCATAGGTTGAACCGACATGGTCACTGTTTTTGGCAAACAGACTTTGGATCATGGTATCAAAATCTTCGGCATCACAGCTACCGTTTCGGGCAATACTTTCAACCAGGGATGCGGTCTGCACGATGGCTGCAAGTGCGGCAGCCCTGTTTCCTTGCGCTGTTGCCTGATTTGCGTGAATGTGTGGTCTGTCGCTCATGGGCGGTATTGTGAACATTCTGTAAAAGACGTCCATGCAATTGTCCAAGGAGCTACTGAACATTGGGAAATTTATCCGAAAACCTATTCGAACATGTCCGTGATGCTTTTCTTGCCAGTGATGTGGATGAGAAACTTCAGAAAACACGCAGCGCAGCCTTTGCCTTTCGAAATGGAGAGCTGGCATTGGGTGATTTTGGAACTCCCGCTGCCGTAGAGGCTCCCGGCAGGCCTGAACGCCCGAATCTGGTGCGGGCCAAACATGTACCCAAGCGTGGCTTTGGCACTGAGGCTGGTCGTGCGATCATGATGCACGCAATCGCCCATATCGAGTTTAATGCCATCAATCTGGCACTGGATGCCGTACAGCGCTTTGAAGGCATGCCTGATGCATTCTATGCCGACTGGCTGCGCATTGCCGATGAAGAGGCCTATCACTTTGAACTGATTCGGGCGCACATGCGTCAACTTGGCGCTGATTACGGTGATTACGATGCTCATGACGGTCTCTGGGAGATGTGCACCAAGACAGCCCATGATGTGCTGATTCGCATGGCGCTGGTGCCACGCGTGCTTGAAGCGCGTGGGCTGGATGTTACGCCCGGCATTCAGAAGAAGCTGACGCAGGTGGGTGATCATAATGCAGTGAGTCTGCTGGACATTATTCTGCGTGATGAGATCGGCCATGTGGAGATCGGTAATCGCTGGTTCCGTCACTGCTGCAAACAGCGCGGACTAAAGACCGATGAGACCTTCTTCGAACTACTCGACGAGTATTACCCGAAAGGGTTAATGGGGCCGTTCAATCTGGGCGCCCGGAAAAAGGCCGGTTTTTCGGAGCGGGAAATTGCTCTTTTAACCCAAAAACAATCGTAAAAGTCAGTAGGGTAATTTCACGCCAAATTTTTCTCTGAGAGCAAGCTCTTTCTGGTGGAGTTGACTGCATGCGGCCTGGGCGCAGTCGATGAAGCCTTGCGCTGCAGGAGATAGGGATCTGTGTTTTATATGGATGATCCCTTCATCTGCAGTAACAAGTGGTTTTTCCTTCAGGATTGGAACAACCAGCCCATCGTTTATTTCCCGTTCAATCATTGTCATGGTGCCGGCACTAATAATATCACTGTTGGCAACAATACTTCTTATGATGGAGTAGTGCGCACAGACAATGGTCTGATGCTGCTCCTGATCTGTTTCCGGCAGAGCCAGGTGGAGAACCTCCCGGTCTATGGGAGGTCTGGCAAACTGATACTCCATTAGCTGGTCATTACTGATCAGGCGGGTTTTTAAAATTGGGTGTCCGCTTCTGCAGAAGCACCATGCAACCATCTCCTGCAGATGTGTGGTCTGGTAAATGTGATCAGCTGAAATGTCATTTATCGGCCCGATAAAAAAATCGATGTCACCGGCTTTCAATGCGCTCTCTTTCTCGCTCCAGATGCCAATATCAATATTGATATTGATGGAAGGGTATCTCTGAGTAAAAGTCTGTAAAATTGCGCCCAGTGCAATGTCTGCATAGGGGGGGTTGATGGCAATCGTTACGCTCCCGACCTGAACGTTGTTCATTAGATCAATTTCACGCTCAATTCCACGAGTTGCGGCGATAATGCCTTTTCCTCTTTTAATAATAACCTCGCCAAAAGGTGTGGGCAGGACATGGCGTTTTGTCCGATCAAACAGCTTAACACCCAGCTGCTCTTCAACTTTCTGAATGCTTTTTGTCAGGGCTGGTTGGGTCATGAAAAGCGATGCAGCAGCACGGGCAAAGTTCTGGTGTTCGGCCAGTGCAAGAATGTGACGGATGTGACGAATCTCTATCATGATAACCAATGGTAATCATAATCATGAAAACAATCAATTGGATTCATCATGACAGCAGGCGATAATTTTATAGTAGATCGATGTGAATTAGCAGATGAGATGATTAGATCATCAGAATTGTGCATCAGATCTTATACATAAGTCGGATAAGAAAGGTAGGTCTGAAGATGCCGTGCAGCTATAAAATTGATCACGAGAAAGGTTTGGTGGTAACCATAGGCGCGGGTGTTGTCACTGCTGCGGAGGTGCTGGAGAGCGAGTGCTCCCTTCTCACAGAACCGGGGTTTGAAATCTCATTTAATCAACTGGTTGATTTCGGTCAGGCAACAAAATTGATTTCAACCGGCTCCGATATGAAATATCTGGCAGATATTGCTCCCTGGGGAGATGGCTCACGAAGAGCAGCAGTCATGCCTGATAAAAACATTTTCGGATTGGCCCGTATGTATGAAGTCTACAACGAGAGAAACGGGTCTGATTGGCATGTGTTTAAAACAATGGAGGAGGCCCTGGCCTGGCTTGGGGAAGGCGATCATAGCAAAGCAGTGGCCGACAAGGTGATGCTATGAAAGACTATATTCATGTTGAAAAGGTCTCCTACCTCTACTCCTCGCTCCCTTTCGCTCTTGCTGGCTCAGTTATGGGGGCCATCATACTTGTATCGGTTCAGTGGCAAGTAGAAGATCATACTTTAATCAATGCCTGGCTGGGCGCTGTGATTATAACTACGGTTTTTCGTGCATCCCTCTATCTGATGTATAGCGATGAATATTCAAAAATAATTCCCGCTGTAGATTGGGAACGTAGATTTATTATTGGTGTTCTGTTGGCTGGCCTGACTTGGGGTTCTGCGGCTTTTCTGATATTTCCCAAAGATGATCTTGCTCATCAGCTATTTCTGGCATTTGTGGTTGGCGGAGTAAGCGCAGGCGCAATCGCTACGCTCTCTGTTTCACTGGTATCAATCCTTCTCTTTCTTACTCTCTCTATTGTCCCTTTGACAGTCCGTTTTTTTTCTACGGATTCAGATGTGGCGCTTTCAATGGGAGTCATGCTTGTTCTGTTTTATGTAATGATGTCTGTTCTGGCATTCAGAACACATAAAACGTTTATGCATCATATAAATCTTCAATTTGTGAGCAACTCAAGGGAAGAGGCTTTAAGAGAGAGCGAAGAGCGTTTCAAGTTGGCGATGCAGGGAGCCAATGACGGTCTGTGGGACTGGGATTTCAAGAGTGATGAGGTTTACTACTCTCCCCGCTGGAAAGGGATGCTGGGATATGAGCCTGATGAGCTGAAGAATCATCTGGATACCTGGGCAGAACTGGTTCATCCGGATGATAAAGACTGGGTTCTGGAGCGGGTACAGGACTATTTGAAAGGTAGCGCTTCTTCGTTTGAGGTTGAGATGAAGATGCTTCACAAGAGCGGAACCTGGATGACCATACTGTCCCGGGCATTTCTGGTGCGTGATGAGACTACTGGTGATCCCATCCGGCTGGTTGGAACCCATGTCGATATTACTGAAAGAAAGCGTTCGGAAAAGTTGACTAAAGGCACAAATAAAATTCTTGAAATGATCGCAAGTGATCAACCGGCAGAGGATCTCTTTAAGAGCATTGTTCATCTGTTCGAATCACGGCACCCTGGAATGCATGCCTCTATCCTGCTTTTGAAAAACGGGAAGTTGTATACGGCTTATGCAGAAGGTCTGCCAATCAGATATAATGCAGTAATTGAGGGCCTGGCCATTGGACCCAACATTGGTTCGTGCGGGGCAGCAGCATTTACGGGCAAGCGTTACATTGCGAAAAATATTTCAGAAGATCCAAATTGGGTTCCATTTAAGCAGCTGGCACTCTCTCATAATCTACAGGCTTGCTGGTCAGAACCTATTCTCGATTCGGATGGAGCAGTATTGGGTACCTTTGCCATGTACTACAATCGACCGACTAAACCCAGTAACAACGCTCTGGAAGATATAGCTAGTGCGGCTGCTCTAACAAGTATTGTAATCGGCCGTGATCTTAAGAGTGAATCACATCAAAAACTCTCCAGCTCTATCGAACAGTCGGGTGAAGTTATTATGATCACAGATAAAAATAGTGTGATCGAATATGTGAATCCTGCATTCACAACTATCACTGGATATAGCTGCGATGAGGCGATAGGCAATACGCCGAAGATGCTTCAGAGCGGTAAACATGACCGGGAATTTTACAAGCAGATGTGGAGAACTCTGTTTGAAGGGAATACCTGGAGAGGAGAGGTTGTCGACAGAAGAAAGGATGGGACGCTCTATCCTGCCATGTTGAGTATTTCACCTGTATTAAATAATGCTGGGGAAGTTGTGAATTATGTCGGTGTTCATAAGGATATAAGTGAACTTAAACTGATGGAAGAGCAGTTTCTTCAAGCTCAGAAAATGGAAGCAGTAGGGACACTGGTTGGTGGAATAGCACACGATTTTAACAATGTTCTTAGTGGTATGATTGGCTTCGCCTATCTGGTCAAACAGAAAGCTGAGGGCAATGATGAAATTTGCAATTATGTTCATAATATCGAAAAGCTGGGTTTTCGAGGCGCTGACATGATTGGACAGCTACTCACCTTTGCACGCAAAGACAGTGTTGAGTTGAAGGTCTTGCCTTTAACTACTTTTCTTAAAGAGGCATTCAAGTTTGCGACAAGTGCTGTTCCGGAAAATATCGCTATAAACTTTAATTTTCCACAAAAAGAGATTCGAATCAGAGATGATGCTACGCAGATACAGCAGTTGCTGATGAATCTGGTAAATAATGCGCGGGATGCTGTTGAAACAACGGACAAACCAAGGATTTCCATTGAGCTGGAGGAGTTCCTGGCTTCTGATGATTTTATGCAGAGGCATCACGTCAGCACCAGGAAGTTTGCCCTGCTCACTGTTAAAGATAATGGGTCAGGGATTTCGGAAGAGTCGCGGCTAAAAATATTTGAGCCTTTTTATACAACCAAGGAATCGGGAAAAGGAACCGGGCTTGGCCTGGCGATGGTATACGGCTCAGTGAAGAGGAGTGGAGGTATCATTGAGGTTGAGAGTGAGGTGGGAGAAGGCACATCTTTCCACATCTACCTTCCTGTTGAAGAGGCTTTTGAAACAAAAAGAGTTGAAGCGAAAGAGGACGTTATTGAAGGCAATGGTGAAACCCTGCTTCTGATCGATGATGATGAGCCTTTGCGCAGTATTACAGCCGAGATTCTTTGTAAAATAGGCTATCAGGTTTTGGAAGCGAAAGATGGCGAAGATGCTATTGATATGTTCACCAGTAATCTTGACGGTATCGATCTTATTATCTCTGATCTGATTATGCCGAATATAGGTGGTGCTGAGGCTGCCAGGGTTTTTCGGAACATTAGACCGGATGCCAGGGTGGTGTTCGTTACCGGCTATGATCTGAAAGAGACGCTGGCACGTGAAGGTATTCATAAAGATGCAACTATTCTCACCAAACCGTTCTCACCATATTCGTTAAGCCATGCCATTCATAATGAGCTGTCTAAATTAACACCTTCCATCCTCCACATAGAGGGAAACCCATGAGAGGCTGTTATGACAATCGAAATTTCATATAGTGATGATCGTTCCTGAAACTGTTTTGGAGATTATGTCGCATGTTTGGCAAAGTTTTCATAATGATTTAACTGATCGGGTAAAGACATTCCACTCCAGAGCCGAGGCCATCCCCTTTTTGCGGGATATACATGCTGTTGAATAATTTACTATAATATAAAGTTGAACTGTTTTAGTTCAAAGTTGTTTTAGTTCAAAAATTTATTGATGAAACAGAAGGGATATCTACGCGAAGGGATTTGCTAATTAGGGGTTATATAGCTGCAGATTTAAGGGGTCTACAGCTATGTGTGTGAAGGGATGTTTTCGGGGGAAGACATGTTAAATACAGATGGAGCAAATATCTTAGTTGTCGATGACGATCAGGTTAATCGGCACCTGCTTGCAAGCATTCTCAGTGGAGAAGGTTATCAGGTCGAATCGGTGGAACGGGGTGAGGCAGCACTTAAGAGTGTAAAGCTTCAGGCTCCGGATATTATTCTGCTCGATGTGATGATGCCCGGCATCGATGGTTTCGAGGTTGCCCGGAAGTTGAAAGAGAGCCCTGAGAGTGAATCAATTCCCATTATTATGGTTACATCCCTGAGTGACCAGGAGTCACGCGAGCGGGGGTTGCTTGAGGGCGTTGAAGAGTTTATCAACAAACCGCTTATTCCAAACGAGTTAGTGATTCGTGTTCGCAATCTGCTGCGCTTGAAGCTGGCCAATGATATTTTGAAAAATCACAATGTAGTTCTAGAGGAAGAGGTGCAGCGGCGAAGTAATGAGCTGCTTAAATCTTTCGAAGAGGGGCTCTACATGCTGATGCGTGCTGCAGAGTATCGCGATGATGAAACCGGAGCGCATATACGCCGAATCAGTTACTACACAAAGGCGTTGGCTGGTTCTCTTGGCATGGAGAGTCAATATTGCGAAACCATTTTCCTGGCGAGTCCGATGCATGATATCGGCAAGATCGGCATCCCAGACCAGATCCTGCTCAAGCCGGGTCCGTTCGATCCTCATGAGTGGAATCTGATGAAGCGGCATACCACGATTGGAGCGGAGATTCTGGCCGGGGGCAGTTCTCCCTACATGCAGATGGGCCATGAGATTGCACTCTCCCATCATGAGCGATGGGATGGTAGCGGTTATCCCCACAATCTTGCCGGCGAAGATATTCCACTCTCCGCACGCATTATGAGCATCTGTGATATCTATGATGCACTACGCAGCAAGCGTCCCTATAAATCCGCTTTTAATCATGCCAAAGCGATCAGGATTATCCGCGATGGTGATGAGCGCATAAAATGCTCACATTTTGATCCTGCTGTATTGGAAGCATTCCTTTCAAAATCAGCTGACTTTGGTGAAATATATGATTCTATAAGCAGTTAATGAAACACTGTTTTTGAGAAATGTTGTGATTTTTGGGTTTGTAGTACTGTTTTCAATGATTTTTGAAGAAATCTATTATCCCAGGAGGTCGAGAACCTTGTCCAGACCACCATTGTTGATGGCGTAAGGGGCTGCTTCCTGAACTTTGGGTTTGGCATGAAATGCGATGCCCATGCCTGCCGCTCCGATCATCGGAAGATCGTTGGCACCATCTCCAATAGCTACGGTTTGAGACATCGGGATGCTGTAAATTTCAGCCTGTTCAAGCAGCGCGTGACGCTTGGTTTCTGCATCAACAATATCACCCAGCACACTGCCGGTGAGCTTGCCATTATGAATTTCAAGTTCGTTTGAGCGGGTGTAATCCAGACCAAGTCTTTTTTTGAATCTGTCGGTGAAGTAGGTGAAACCACCGGAGACAAGACCAACCTTCCAGCCATTGGCCTGAACGGTGTTGATCAGGGTTTCAGCACCCTCGGTGAGTTCGATGCAATCTTCGTAGACCTTTTCAAGCACTGCAGCATCGAGACCCGCCAGAAGCTGGACCCGTTCAGTCAGGGATGCGGAGAAATCGAGCTCACCACGCATGGCGCGTTCGGTAATCTCTGATATCTCATGTTTGATTCCCATAAAGTCGGCAATCTCATCAATACATTCACACTGGATCAGTGTGGAATCCATATCCATGAAGAGCAGGCCGGGTTTGCTTAGTGAGGGTCTCATCTTGTTCGAACTCATTGGGCTGCATCCTCCAGCAGTGAATCAAGAAAGGCAATGCACCCTTTAAGCTGTTCCCGTTTGTCATCTGTTTGGTTGCAACCGGACGGATGTAGTACCGAGAGATTACCATCCGGAGAGAGACGAAAGGCATGTGGCTCTTTCTGTACGCGCATCATCAGGTCTGCCGGATCAATGGGTGATTTTTCCGTGAAAGTAAAACGGATGCCGCTATCCGAGGAATCGAGTTTGGAGATAAACATTCTGCGCGCCCGCCAGCGGATGCGTGCAGATTCGAGAGCATATTTGGCCTCATCCGGCATTTTACCAAATCTATCCGTCATCTCCTCAAACAGCAGGATCACCTGCTCATCGGTTTCCGCCTTGGCGATGCGGCGATAGAGGCCCAGCCGCTCTCCAATCTGCGGAATGTAATCAGGAGGCAGGATTGCGTTAACCCCCAGATGCAGATCAACTGACTGCTGTGGAAGAATCTCTTCACCCTTCGCCTCACTAACCGCTTGCGTCAGCATCTCCAGATAGAGATCAAGACCGATGGCATCAATCTGGCCGCTCTGCTCAGCACCGAGCAGATTACCTGCACCACGAATCTCCATGTCCTGTCTTGCCAACAGGAATCCGGCACCGAGCTCGGTATGTTCGGCAATCGCCTGCAGGCGTTCACGTGCATCGGGAGTCATCGCTCTTGCATCGGGAGTGAAAAGATAGGCATAGGCCTGTTGATGGCTGCGGCCGACTCGTCCTCGAATCTGATGCAGCTGGGCAAGCCCGAGCAGGTCGGCACGTTCAACCAGCAGTGTATTCGCATTGGGTACATCCAGCCTCGATTCAACAATGGTGGTACAGACAAGGATGTGCAGACGCCCTTCATAGAAAGCCAGCATCTGACGATCAAGCTCAGCCGGGCTCATCTGCCCGTGGGCAATGCCGACCTCAGCCTCGGGAATGTCTTCACGCAGCCGCTGTGCAATCCGGTCAATGCTCTTCACATGATTGTGCAGATAGTAGATCTGACCACCGCGATAGAGTTCGCGCCTGATCGCTTCATTAGCCAGATGTGGGTCAAAGCTCGTGACCATGGTTCGGATCGCTTCACGCTCGGCAGGAGGGGTGCTGATGATGGATACAGACCTCAAGCCGGAGAGGGTTTGATGCAGGGTGCGTGGAATCGGTGTGGCGGTCAGCGTCAGCAGATCCACATTTGCGTGCAGGGATTTGAGTTTCTCTTTGTGTTTTACACCGAACCGCTGCTCTTCATCCACGATGACCAGACCCAAATCGGCAAATTTGAACTGCTCGGAGAGCAGACGATGCGTGCCGATAATAATGCGTGTTTCACCACCACTGAGCTCACGGGTAATGCGGTCCGTCTCCTTCTTTCCCTGCAATCGTGATAACAGTTCCACCTTTAGATTGGTGCCGCTGAACCGCTCGGAGAAACTGTTGTAGTGCTGATTGGCCAGTACCGTGGTCGGGGTAAGGATAGCCACCTGCCTGCCAGCCTCAGCCACAATAAATGCAGCCCGCATGGCGACTTCCGTTTTACCAAATCCAACATCACCGCAGACCACGCGATCCATCGGTTTCTCTCTGGCAAGGTCATTCAGAATCTGATCAATGGCACTGATCTGGTCATCGGTCTCCTCAAATGGGAAGCGTGCGGCAAACTCTTCATAACCATCTTTGAGCACACCTTCGAGCAGGTAGGGATCACGGCGGCTCTGGCTGCGCATGGCATCAACATCAATCAGTTCATGTGCCATGGCCAGCAGGTCACGTTTGACACGATCACGGCTGCGTTTCCACTTTTCAGAGCCGAGCTTGTTCAGGGTGGGGGCGGTGTCACCTGTGTAACGATGCAGCCTGTCGAGATCTTCAACCGGCAGGTAGATGCTGGCATCACCGGCATATTCGATATGCAGGAAATCAGCTTGAGCATCGCCGGACTCCATCGTGGAGAGTCCTTTGTATCGACCGACACCATGATCCTCATGTACCACAGGATCTCCCGGTTTGAGCTCCTGCAGGCTGGAGAAGAGATCAGCGCGGATGGCTGCTGAGCTTTTACCCCGTTTTCTTGGCAGCCTCTGACCAAGCATTTCCTGGCCGGTTAGAATCAGGATTTTCTTATCATTGAGTTGAATGCCATGTTCCAGAAAACCGATAGCAGTAGAGATTGAACTATCACTCATATCATGCAGCCCGAAGCAGTGAGGGATCTCCGGATTGATCTCACTCAGGCTTTCACACATGCGCTCCTGTTGGCCAGGTCCGTGAGCCACAAGAAGAATGCGCCAGCCGCTTTGAACCTGCTCGGCAAGATGATCCCGCAGCGCATGCAGTGGCTGCTGTTTTTGCTGGAAGTCCAGCAGGGAGGGTGGAGCGCTGAGGTTTTCTGCCTGTTTAACCGAATCGGATTCAATGGCGCTCTCTGTCGCATAGAGTTCCTGTGGGCTGACTACCGGCTCACTACTGCTGCGCACCATCTCAAACTGACCGCGCACCTGTTCGGTAAAGGCGTTGCGTTTCTCTTCTATATCGGGCGTGCTGATGAGGTTAAAATCATCCGGCAGAAAATCAGATAGTCGTGCAGTTTTTGAATAGGCAAGCGGCAGCAATGACTCAATGCCCGGATGTGGACGTCCCGCCTGCGCTGCCGTCAGCATGGGGTGTTTTCTGAGGTGTGGGAAGCGGGCTCTAAATGCCGCGACAAAGGTGTCACGACCATGCTTATCAAGAATCACCTCCCGTACCGGAACTGATTTGAAATGATCCAGATGCTCGCCGGAGCGCTGGGTATCAACATCGAAGCGTCTGATCGACTCGATCTCATCCCCAAACAGATCGATTCTCAGTGGTGTGTTTTCGGTTGCCGGCCAGATATCAAACAGTCCGCCACGGGCGGCAAATTCACCGGGGGCAAGGACTCGCTCGGTGGGCTGCATGCCAGCTTCGGTCAATCGGCTTTTGAGTGCAGCAATATCAAAGGTTTGGCCGATTCCAAGTTGCCAGACATGCGCGGCAATCGATTCAGGCGGTGCAATGCGATGCAGCCATGCCGGCAGCGATGTCAAGATGACTCCATGAGGGTCAGGGGTGCTCAAAAGTCTGCTCAGTGTTGAGAATCGTTCACCGACAATAGCATGGTGCGGGGAGACCCGGTCGTAGGGGAGAACCTCCCAGGCGGGGTATCGCCAGAGGCGTTCGGGTGTGTCTTGCAGGAAAAAAGAGAGTTCTTCAGAGAGGGCGCGGTAGCTGCGTAGATCAGGACAAATGTAGATAGAGAGACGATCAGCACGGGCTATTTCTGCCAACTGCAGTGCAAGGCCGTAATACTCTGAGGAGTGAGCTGATATTTCCTGTTTGACTTCAATGTTCATCGGGCGGGACATCCTGCCGGAAGAATAATTGATCCTCCAGCTATGGATGCGATGGCGTGAATGATCGACCCATAATGGTTTCACACTGCTAACGGCTAAAGAACTGCAGAGAGAAACCGATAATTATATGTGAATAAACTTTCAGGACATGGCTTACGGCTAATTCGTTCAATCATCAAAAACGATGGCTGTAAATCCTGGCGTCCCAATGCCAACCACAAGCAAAGCTGTGGTTCCTATTGCTGTAAATGTATGGGTAGTAACTTGCCAGGTATCAGTTGCCGCAGTACCAACCGGTGGATAAATGGTGGCGTTACCATCAACCGACATAAACAGGCTTCCGCCTGTGTAAGGAGTGCCGCCGCCTAAAGTTAATCCCAAAGTGGCCTGTTGCCACTCAATTGATACCTGGTAAGTCTGCCCCGGGATTAATCCGGCAAGGGTTGTTTGCAACTTCTCAATATTTAATACCAGCGCCATCTGCCCGCCATTGGAAGATGGTCCACTCACATCAGAGATAGCGTAAAAAGCGCCACCGGGCCACAGCCCGTTCCCATTAATCAGATCTGGAGAGGGGAGGTTTACCAGCCACCCGGCAGGAGCACAGGATGCACAAGGGGCCCCATTAATAGGTGGTAGCGTGACCGCTGCAGCATGAACAAGTGCGGGCGCAAGCATCAGGAATGTCGTTAGCACTAACAGAGAAAGAGAGCCTAAAGCCTTTTTAGGAAACAGACGCGCAATACAAAGCATGGCAGTTGGCTGTGCCAGGACAGAGCTAACGAAAGGCTTAGCCAGTGCGATACGATTCATTAACTGAGTTGTTTGACCCGGTGTATGCAACTATTTCCTCTCAATGAATTTACTTAAAACCGGCTTCTTCATGCTCACCTGTTTGAGCCATGACCTTCCCCAAGATCATTAAGTTTATTCTTATCCTTTTTATTGTTTTCACAGTGACGAATCTGGCCGGTGTTTTTTGGCCTGAACGTCAGAGATGGCGGCAAGCTCTCATCAACCTCTGTTGACTGGTTGTAAGATTGTTCACTAAAATCGTAAAAAAAGTCTTATGAATTGAACGCATGTGAAATATTTCACATATTTGAATCAGGCAAATTTTGATTGATGCAGATTCAGATTTTTACCTGCTTTTCACTCTTGTATGGAAAGTAATTTTAAAATTTGAAACACTGCTTTTTTTTGCCGCTTTGTTAGGGTGCTGAGAACTTTTGGAGCAGGAGGAGAAACGGCGTGCAATCCCCATCTGACAAAACCGATCAACTCGGCTTTCAAAAGGCTCTGAAACTTGCTCGGGAAAATTCGCCTGTTTTATCAGAAAAGCTTGCAGAGATGCATTGTGCAGAGCTCTCCGAACTTCTGCTCGCCTGCCGTGATGATCATGAACGCCACATTCTAATTCCCTTTATCCCGGAAAGCCTTCTGGGTGATACGCTGCTTGAACTGCCGGAAGGTATGCAGGAAGACCTGCTTGCTGAATTTGCTCCGAGTGAAATTGAAGATGTTGTGGAGCATCTGGAGTCCGATGAAGTCGCAGATATTTTGCAGGCGGTGGACAAAGGGGTTGCCGATGAGGTGATCGAGCGCCTTGATCCTGAAGAGCGGCGTGAAATCGAGCCGTTGATGGCGCATGACGAAGAGTCTGCCGGTGGCCTGATGCAGGCAGAGCTTTTCAAGGTTCGAAGTGACTGGAAAGTTGAAAAAGTTCTTAATGTTCTCCGCCGATGGGGCGATGAGATTGAAAACCTCAATTATGTCTATGTTGTGGATGGTGATGACAAGCTGATCGCTGTTGTGCCACTGCATGCTCTGCTTTTTCATCCACTGGAAACACAAATCACAGAGATCGCTGATACCAGGTTTCCAAAAGCACTGGCTGGGCAGGATCAGGAAGAGGTTGCACGTATTTTTGAAAAATATGATGTGCTGGCACTACCCGTTGTGGACGAAAATGGCGTACTGATCGGGCGTATTACTGCGGATGATATCCTTGATGTGGTTCAGGAAGAGGCGACAGAGGATATGTATCGCCTGGCAGCCCTGTCGGATCAGGATGACCTTTCAGAACCTGTCGGGATCACCGCCTGGCGCCGTGGTGTCTGGCTTGCTGTCAATCTGTGTACAGCCATTCTGGCGTCATTGGTGATTGCTCAATTCGAGGCGACGATTGCCCAGATCGTGGCTCTGGCCATTCTGATGCCGATTGTTGCAAGTATGGGCGGCATCGCCGGAACACAGACGCTTACGATCATTGTGCGTGGTATTGCACTGGGTCGTGTTACTTATGCAAATTCAAGGCGGGCACTCTTTAAAGAGGCCTCTGTGTCACTGCTGACAGGTTTGAGTTTTGCTATTTTAATCGGTGTGATTGCATCGTTCTGGTTCCCGGAACTTGGTAGCAAACTCGGTATGGTTATTGCATTGGCCATGCTGATCAATCTCTGTGCGGCAGGTCTTGCCGGTGCCCTGATCCCGCTAACACTTCAGCGGATCAATATTGACCCGGCACTGGCATCCGGAACCATTCTTACTACCGTAACCGATGTGGTTGGTTTTCTCTCATTTCTTGGTCTGGCAACACTCTTTCTTCTTTAAAGTCTCTCTGAATTTCCCCTGTCGTCAGCTCTGTTAATGAATAGGAGCGGAGCCGGTGATCTATGAGATGATTTCCAGCAGGCAACCCAATCCTCTCATGAGGAGGTGAAGTAGTGTTCAGCCTGCTTCATTCCGAGATCGCGTATCCTTTTTGCAAAATTATCATGCTTGGTTAATACATTGGCAATCACATCAACTGGAAATGCGATGGCAATAACATGGCTTGTCGCAATCACATCGGCAACAGGTGACCCCATACCGGTTGCGGAGATTTCACCCAGTATTTTATGTCCGGAGATAGTGATGGGAGTTTCATTTGGGCTTTCTATTTCAACAGTTCCATTAATGAGAAGAAAAAGATATGGATTGAACTTACCTTCTCTGATGAGTTTTTCCTTTGCTTTGAACAGGAATGTTTTTCCGATGCCAGCCAACTCATTCTGAGTATTATCGGGGAGGAGTGAAAAGATGCTGTGCCTGTGAATGATGTCTCTAATAGCCTTGCTCATACTGTTCTCCTGAGAAAATCACTTTTCAATTGAAAACAATACTTGTAGAGACGGAATATCTGTGTGAACTATCTTACATCCATTCACTTTTTTACTTCCAGGTTGAGTGAATAAATGCATCTGTTTCAGGTGAGGAAAAGAGAAACTTTTCATGATGCTTCAACCCGGTTGATTCGTTTGTAATCCGGGCTAGGTTACGTCTCCCATTCAAGGAGATATTCATGTCAGATGTTCAACACCACGGTTTAATTATTCTGGGTTCCGGACCTGCCGGTTATACGGCGGCTATTTATGCGGCTCGTGCCAACTTAAAACCTGTGGTGATTCAGGGCATTCAGCCCGGTGGCCAGCTGACCACGACAACGGATGTAGATAACTATCCCGGTTATAAAGATGGTGTTCAGGGCCCTGAGATGATGGCCGATTTTCAGGCTCAGGCCGAGCGATTTGGTACCGAAATCATCTGGGATCACATCAATGAGACTGATCTCTCCAAACGCCCGTTCACGCTTAAAGGTGATGAGGGAACCTATACCTGTGATGCATTGATCATTGCAACAGGTGCTTCGGCCATGTATCTCGGCCTGCCATCGGAAGAGGCGTTCTCCGGCCGTGGTGTGTCCGCCTGTGCTACCTGTGATGGATTCTTCTATAAGGGGAAAGAGGTTGCCGTAATTGGCGGTGGTGATACCGCTGTTGAAGAGGCGATTTATCTCTCCAATATCTGTAGCAAGGTAACGGTGGTTCACCGCCGGGATGAATTAAGAGCAGAGAAGATCATGCAGGATCATCTTTTTGCTTGTGAGAATGTTGAGATGGCCTGGAGCAGCGTGCTCGATGAGGTTCTTGGTGATGATTCCGGTGTGACAGGTATGCGCATCAAGTCCACAGTTGACGGCTCAACCACTGATATCGATCTGCATGGTGTGTTTATTGCCATTGGACATAAACCAAATACCGATTTTGTGAAGGGTCAGCTTGAGATGGATGAGACCGGCTACCTAATCACGGAAGGCAAGACCACGGCCACTTCGGTGGAAGGCGTCTTTGCAGCCGGTGATGTAGCTGACTCAGTCTACCGTCAGGCGATCACCTCAGCCGGTGAAGGCTGCAAGGCGGCACTGGATGCTGAACGCTGGCTGGCTCTTCAGGAATAGACCTCTTTATAACTTTCTCATCTGCAGGTGGCCCTGATGTCTGACTGTGGGTGTGAAATCGAGGCGGGCAACAGGGAGCAGCGCAACGTGCTGCTTCTACTTCTTCTAATCAATGCAGTGATGTTTGGTGTTGAGTTGGTACTCGGCATTGTTGCCCAGTCAACCGGCTTGATTGCGGACTCGATGGATATGCTTGCCGATGCGATGGTCTATGCTGTTTCGCTCTATGCCGTTGGCAGAGCCCTTCATCATAAAATCAGGGCAGCGCATCTAAGCGGAATCCTCCAGTGCCTTCTTGGTCTGATGGTGATGTTTGACGTGGTTCGAAGAGCGGTCGTTGGAAGTGAACCGGACTCAATGCTGATGATCTATGTGGGGCTACTGGCACTGGCTGCCAATGCAGTCTGTCTGTTATTAATCTCTAAACATCGCAAAGGCGAGATTCATATGCGAGCCAGCTGGATATTCTCCAGAAATGATCTGATTGCCAATGTCGGTGTGATTGCCGGCGGCCTGCTGGTTGGTCTCTTTGCTTCACCCATTCCTGATCTTCTGATTGGTTCGATCATTTCATTCATCGTTGTTAAGGGTGGCATCTCTATCATTCGGGATGCCAATATCGAGCAGGAATCTTCAGTTAGCCACTGACTCTCCAACTTGTTATTTCTCTCTACCTGTCTATATTCCGACTAGAAGGGTTGGTTAATATAGATGAGGTGATGCCTATGGTTGATGGCTTAAACACGCTTCGAACGCTCCCTCACTCTGCTGCCCTGCTAAGGGTGAAATCTACCCGTTACGGCCGGTCTCTTTTGAACTGCTCATTAAGTGGGGCTTAAGAGAAAGCTCATGAGAATAAATGCACGCTATAAAATAACCGCCCTGATTTCTATTATGGCTATCATTACACTGGGCACCCTTTTCTCCACGCTTTTTTCTCTCTATAACACATCATTTGAGCAGTCACGCCAACGCCTTTCCGAAACTGTAAAAAGTCAGGCCCATTTAATGGATGCCGTTGCCAAATTTGATGTTGTACATAGTTCGGAAGATGTGGAGGGAGGTGCCTTTTTCGCAACAATTCAGCAAATTCTTGATGCGCATTCACGTATGCATAAAGCAGGTTTAAGTGAGGGTTTTGAGTTTACCCTTGCGAAACTTGAAAATGATCAGATTGTCTTTATTGAGCTTGCTGGTCAATTTCATCTGGGAAAACTAAAAAAAGTCCCTTTCAGATCAACTTTTGCTGAGCCGATGCGAAGAGCCCTTTCAGGCGAGTCGGGAACCATTATTGCTCTGGATTACAGGGGAGAAGAGGTGCTGGCAGCTTATGAACCGTTAAAATTACTTGGCTTGGGTCTCGTTGCAAAAATTGATGTGAAGGAGATTAGAGATCCATTTATTCTGGCTGGAGGGATTCTAACAACCGTTGCCATGATGTTGCTTCTACTTGGATCACTGTTTTTTCATCGAATCGGCAATCCTCTTGTCAGAAAGCTTCAACGGAGCAACAGAGAGATGGAACAACTGGTCGCTGAACGAACTGCAACGCTGGCAGCAGCCAATGAGCAGTTGAACAATTATATGGTGGAACTTAATACAGCCCAGTCGATTGCGAATCTTGGAAGCTGGCACTGGGATATGGTGAATAACAGCGAACGCTGGTCAGATCAGGCTTTCCGAAATCATGGGCTTGATCCCGAAACTGCTGCCCCCAGTTTTGAACTGTTTCTTGATTTCGTTCATCCAGATGATAAGAAGATTGTTCTTGATGCCATTGAGGAGGCGAATAGCAACGGTTCATATGATTGTGAATTTAGAGTAGTTCGTCCTGATCAGTCAGTTGCCTATCTGCATTCGCAGGCCAAGGTTACCTATGATGACAACGGCAAGGCCATTGCCATGGATGGAACCGCTATCGATATTTCCGACCGCAAAAAGGCTGAAAGGGAGTTGCATGAAAGCGAACAGCGGCTGCAGTCGATACTCGATAACACCACCACAGTAATTTACCTCAAGGATTTGGAAGGAAAATACCTGCTCACCAACAATCAGTGGACAAAGCTGTTCGGTATTTCGCCGGAGGATATGGTTGGAAAAACCGACTACGATGTGTTCCCTGAAGAGGTGGCGAATGCTTTCCAGAAAAATGACTCGAAAGTTCTCAAAGAGAATAGGGTCATGGAGATTGAAGAGTATGCACCGCATGATGATGGTGTTCATACTTATATC
>JBEQLD010000025.1:0-20784 GCA_040326115.1 Mariprofundaceae bacterium
ATCTAATCGCATCATCATGGCACCGATGACACGCTGCCGGGCAGGTGGTGAAGTATATGATGTGCCTCAGCAGGTCAGTGCAACCTATTATGCTCAGCGTGCCGGCGCAGGACTGATCATCAGCGAAGGTTCCCAGATTTCACAGCAAGGTGTCGGTTATCCGGCCACACCGGGAATACACTCTGCCGAGCAGGTGGAGGGGTGGAAGCTGGTAACTGATGCAGTCCATAAAAAGGCTGGAAAGATATTTCTGCAGCTCTGGCATGTAGGCCGGATTTCGCATCCGGATTATCACAATGGGGAACTACCGGTGGCACCGTCAGCGATCAAACCGGCAGGTGAGGCGACGACCTTTAGCGGCATGCAGCCGTTTGTAACGCCGCATGCACTGGAGATAGATGAGATCAGGGCGGTGGTAGAAGATTTTCGTAATGCTGCCACCAAGGCCAAACAGGCCGGATTTGACGGCGTGGAGATTCATGGAGCCAATGGTTATCTGATCGATCAGTTTATCCGCAGCGGAACCAACCAGCGAACCGACGAGTATGGCGGTTCCCTGGAGAACCGTGCACGTTTTCTTCTTGAGGTGGCCGAAGCGGTGGTTTCCGTATGGGGTGCCGGAAGGGTGGGCGTTCGTCTTTCGCCAAGTGGTACATTTAACGATATGAGCGATTCATCTCCTGAAGAGACCTTCAGCTATATGGCTGGGCAACTCAATCGGTTCGGTCTGGCTTATCTTCATGTTGTTAATGCCCTGTCCGGCGATATCCGTCACGGGGCGGATGTGGTTCCTCTTTCTCTGCTCAGGGATGCCTGGAGTGGATTGCTGATTACAAACGGAGAATATGACAAAGAGCGTGCCAATGTTGAGATATCCGCTGGTTTGGCCGATGCAGTTTCGTTTGCCTCCAGCTTTCTTGCCAATCCCGACCTTCCCGAGCGGTTTTCGGCAGATGCAGACCTGAACATTCCCGATTTTGACACGTTTTATGTCGGTGGTGAAAACGGCTATACTGATTATCCAACCATGGAGGCTGCATAATGGGTATGTTGATCGATGGCCAGTGGGAGACTGATGACGGTAAGTGGGCTTCAAAAGATGGTAAATTTCATCGGGCTAAATCACAGTTTCATTGTCGTTTTGGTGAGGGTGGCTTTCCTGCCGAGACGAATCGATATCATCTCTATGTTAGCTTGGCCTGTCCGTGGGCGCACCGGGCACTGATCTTTCGCAAGTTAAAGGGGCTGGAGGCATTGATTCCGGTGACTGTTGTTCAGCCTCACATGCTGGATCGGGGTTGGCAGTTTGATGAACCGGAACCGAACTACGGCTTTCAATACGCACACCAGCTCTATGCAAAAGCAGACCCTGAATATTCCGGCCGGGTGACAGTGCCGATTTTGTGGGACAAAAAAGAGCAGACGATTGTCTGTAACGAATCAGCAGAGATCATCCGAATCTTCAATTCGGCATTTAATGAACTCACCGGCAACCGGGATGATTATTATCTTGAAGCGCTGCGTGGAGATATCGATGAGATCAATGATTTTGTCTATCGCAACATCAATAATGGAGTCTACAAGTGCGGTTTTGCAACAAAGCAGAAGGCGTATGAAGGAGCATTTGATGCGCTCTTCTCTGCACTTGATGAAGTGGAATCACGATTGGGGGAGCACAGGTATCTTGTTGGCAATACGCTCACCGAAGCGGATTGGAGATTGTTTACTACGTTGATCCGTTTTGATGCGGTTTATGTAAATCATTTTAAGTGTAATCGGCAGCGCATTGGAGATTATCCAAACCTTTCAAATTACCTGCGCGACCTCTATCAGCAGCCGGGAGTGTCCGGAACGGTGAATATGGAACATATCAAGCAGCACTATTTTTATAGTCACGAGAGTATTAATCCAACCCGGATTGTGCCAAAAGGCCCAAGTTTGGACTTTGATGCGCCCCATGACCGAAACAGGTTTGAGGATCAAAAACAGAAGATAAGGAGTGTCTTATGAGTGGATGGCAGAGCAAGCCCTTCGAGGTGAAAGTAAAAGCAGGAGAGAGCAAAGCATTCTGTATGTGCGGCCTCTCCAAAAACGGGCCATTTTGTGATGGTTCACATGTGACCACCGACAAAACACCTGAGGTGGTGAAGTTTGATGAGGATAAAACCATCTATATCTGCGGTTGCCAGCAATCCAATAATCGACCTTACTGTGATGGTACCCACAAGAGTTTGTGAGACAGGGGAAATGACGGGATGTTAAGGAATAGCAAAGAGCAGTTTGGCTGGGTGAGCATTGGCATTCATTGGCTGATGGCGTTGGTCATATTCGGCATGTTCTGGCTGGGTATATGGATGGTGGAGCTGGAGTATTATGATGACTGGTACCATCGGGCACCATGGGTGCATCGTAGCGTTGGTATGCTGCTGTTTTTCCTGCTGGTTTTCAGACTTGGATGGCGCATCGCTAATCCGGTGCCTGAGATCATGGGCGCTTGGTGGGAGAAGATTATTGCTCTCTGGGTTCATCGTGGCCACTACCTGTTCATGTTTGCAGTGATTATCAGTGGCTACCTGATATCTACAGCCCTTGGGCGCGGAGTAGGTGTGTTCGACTGGTTCGAAGTTCCCGCACTGTTTGCAGCAGATAAAGGACGGGAGAGTACAGCAGGGTTTGTGCATATGTTGCTGGCCTGGGGATTTATAGCCTATATAGGCATGCATGCAGCAGCAGCCATGAAGCATCATTTTATTGATAAAGATATAACACTGTTACGAATGTTAGGTATAAATAAACAAAGAGGAGAAGAGTGATGAAGTTTAAAATTTTACTGGGATCGGCGTTGATTGCGTTGGGGTTGTCTACCTCTGCCATAGCCGAAGATTTTGTAATTGATAAAAAAGGTCAGCACGCCTCGATTAACTTTAAAATACAGCATCTGGGGTTTAGTTGGTTGATAGGTCGCTTTAACAGTTTTGATGGCACATTCAGCTATGATGAGAAAAATCCATCAGCGGCGAAGGTGCAGGTCAGTATTGATACAGCCAGTGTTGACTCCAATCATGCTGAGCGCGACAAACATCTGCGTAGCCCTGATTTCCTTAATGTTGGCGCGCACCCAACAGCAACCTTTGTCAGCAACTCATTCAAAGAGTTGGGCAATGGCAAGGCTGAGTTGGCTGGAGCGTTTACGCTCAATGGTGTAACTCGAGATATCATCATCAATGTAAACCATATCGGTGCAGGCGCTGATCCGTGGGGCGGGTATCGCCGTGGATTTGAAGGATTCACCACTTTGAAACTGGTCGATTATAATCTTGCCAAAGCCAACATTCTTGGTGCGGCATCTCAGGAGCTTGAGCTCCACCTCTATATTGAGGGCGTGCGTCAGTAATGGAAGAAGATCATGGCTGACTTTTTTACGGAGAAGACATTTTCCTTTCTGAGAGAGCTTGGAGAAAATAACAGCCGTGAGTGGTTTAACGATCATAAACCGCGGTATGAGCAGGAGGTTCGTGAACCTGCTCTTGCCTTCATCCGCTCGATGAAGCCGGAGCTGGCAGGGTTTGCTCCTCACTTTGTGGCTGCAGATAAAAAAGTGGGTGGTTCACTGATGCGGGTCTATCGGGATGTTCGGTTTTCAAAGAATAAACAGCCGTACAAAACCAACATCGGCATCCAGTTTCGCCATGAGGTGGGTAAAAATGTACATGCGCCGGGCTTCTATCTTCATATTGAAGCCCATGAGGTGTTTGTCGGTGCAGGTATCTGGCATCCGGATTCGGATACTTTGAAGAAGATTCGTGCCTACATCGATGCCCATCCGACCCGTTGGGAAGACGGACGCAGTGACGCCGGGTTTGCCAAAGCCTACTCACTGGCTGGTGATAGCCTGATTCGTGCACCGAAAGGCTATCCATTGGATCATCCGATGATTGATGATCTGAAACGAAAAGATTTTATCGGTATTGCTCCGTTGATGCCGGAGTTGATTCTGCAGGATGATCTGACCGGGTTGGTCAGCAGTTATTTTGAGACGGCGAAACCATTTATGCAGCAGATGTGCCGTGCTGTTGGGGTGCCTTACTAAGTTTTATGAAGAGGTGAGCGATGCGATCTAAAAAGGTCTATTTTGAGAATGCAGAGGGACTGAAGCTTGCTGCCTACCTCGATTGTCCTATTGATGGGAAACCACGTGCCTATGCCCTGTTTGCCCATGGGTTTACACTGACCAAACATCTTAAATCGATCACCCATATTAATCGTGCGCTTGCGGCCAAAGGAATTGCTGTGTTGCGGTTCGATTTTACCGGTCTGGCGGAAAGCGAAGGTGATTTTGCCGATACCAACTTCTCATCCAATGTTAGCGATATCGTCTCTGCTGCACGCTTTCTTGAGTCTGAACACAAGGCACCGAAAATTCTGATCGGGCACTCACTTGGCGGTGCGGCAACATTGGTTGCCGCCCGGGATATTCCGTCTGCCAAGGCAGTCTCCACCATCGGAGCACCATGCGATCCATCACATATTGCACATATCCTTGATGGCAGAGAGGAGGAGTTGGAGCGTGAGGGTGAGGTGGAAGTTTCCATTGGTGGCAGGCCTTTTAGATTAAAGAAACAGTTTCTGGATGATGTGAAAGAAGCAGAGACCTGTGCAGCCATTCGAGACCTTAAACGGGCACTACTCATTTTCCATTCACCAGTGGATGAGATTGTCGATATCAAACATGCCCAGCGCATTTATGAGTCGGCACGTCATCCCAAGAGCTTCGTCACTCTGGATAAGGCGAACCATCTGCTCAGTGAAGAGTCCGATGCCCGTTATGTCGGTTCTGTGATCGCGACCTGGGCTGAAAAATATGTTCCGGTGCGTGAGATTGAGCTGGATTCAGGGGAGCACGCGGTGCGGGTGCGGACAGGTTCAACCTATTACACCGAGATTAAATCCGGTGGCCATGGTCTGTTGGCGGATGAACCGGCCCGTCTGGGTGGTACGGATCGTGGCCCGACTCCTTATGGGTTGCTTGTTTCGGCATTAGGATCTTGTACCAGCATCACCCTGCGCATGTATGCCGATCGCAAGGGCTGGGATGTCGATGAGATTAATGTCTATCTCAACCATCAGAAAGTGCATGCGGAGGATTGTAAGGAGTGTCCGGAAACGTCGTCCCTCAAGATCGATCATATCGAGCGGTTGATCGAAGTGGTCGGTGACCTGGATGAGAAACAGCGAGCACGCTTACTGGAGATTGCTGATCGTTGCCCGGTGCATAAAACATTGCATGAGAAGGTTCACATCACGACAAAATATCTGGATGAAGAAGGAGGCTGATATGAGTATTAATATTCAGCATGTCTTGGTTGTGCCGGAAGGCGATGGCGTTGAAGTTAAACGACTGATGCCGGTGGCAAACCTCAGGAACTTTGACCCATTTGTACTCTGGGATCACTTTGATATCTCAGGTGGTGGTTTCCCTGATCATCCGCATCGTGGTTTCGAGGCGATTACCTATATGTTTGCAGGTGGTATGCAGCATGCGGACAACCTTGGAAACAAGGGAACAGTTCATGGTGGTGGCGCTCAGCGTTTTACGGCAGGTAAAGGTATTGTGCATTCCGAGATGCCCGATGGAAGAGCGGCCGGGATTCAACTCTGGATTAATTTGCCAAAGAGCTTGAAGGGCGTTGACCCCGAATATCAACAGGTTGAAGAAGGTGGAATTCCGGAAACCATCATTGATGGCGGTGTGGTTCGAACCATCGTCGGTGAGGGCGGCCCGATTCAGTTGAAGACGGATGTTGAATACCTTGATGTCTCACTTGCTGCGGGCGCAATCCTTGGGCGTGATATTCCTGCCGGATTTCAGGGAATCATCTATCTCATTGAAGGCTCTATCAAAGTAAATGGTGAAACGGTCAACAGAGACTCTGCCGCCTACGTGGATAGCGAAGACGCACTCACTATCGAAGCGATAGAGACTGCTCGATACATGTGGTGTTTTGGCAGGCCACACGGTGAACCGATCTATCAGCACGGCCCCTTTGTCGATTAACTAACGATTTTCCGAATGTCCACTTTCGGCCAAAAGCGGACATTCAGAACAAGTTTAGATGATTTTTATATGCCGTGCTGAAATACCTGTGATGAAAATCACATCAAACTGTACATATTGAGCGTTATATTTTCTTGTTTCATTGATGAGTCAAGTAACCGTTAGTGCTATTGGAGAGGTGAATAATGATTGATGGCGGAACCAAACGGCCACTGAAACGTGAAATGCAAATGACAGCATTAATTTCGATGGTTGATGATATTAAACACTTAAGAAATAACAACCTAAACCCTGAGGAAAAGAAAAATATATTAAGTCACTTGTCAGATGAAGTTGCTTCTCTAGCTAAATCATATGAAGAAACTCATAAGTCTCATGAACTCATTGAGAGGCAATTTCTTCAGGCCCAGAAAATGGAAGCCATTGGTACATTGGTTGGTGGTATCGCTCATGATTTCAACAACATATTAGCTGGTATGATCAACAACCTCTATCTGGTGAAACAGAAAGTGAAGGATAATCCGGATGCACTGAGAAATATCGCCAGCATTGAACAACTCTCTTTTCGAGGCGCTGATCTGATCAATCAACTGCTCACCTTTGCCCGTAAAGACAGAGTAACCATGAAGCCACTTCTGTTGATTCCCTTCATTAAAGAGACACTCAAACTTCTTCGTTCTTCACTGCCTGAAAGTATCGAAATCCATCACAATATTTGCAAAAATTCATTGCGCATCAGTGGTGACGAAACCCAGATTCACCAGATGCTGATGAATTTATTTAACAATGCCCGCGATGTGCTTCATGGTAGGGATAGTCCACGCATTACAGTCAGGCTTAAGGCATTTCATGCGGATGATAAGTTTGTTAAAAAGCACTCGCATTTCAAGGCCGGGTACTATGCGCGGTTGAGCGTAGAAGATAATGGCTCTGGCATCCCCGAAGATCATATCGAGCATCTGTTTGAGCCCTTCTTCACCACCAAAGAAGTTGGCAAAGGAACTGGGCTTGGCCTCTCAATGGTGTTTGGCGCAGTTAAAACGCATGCCGGCTTTGTTGAAGTGGAGAGCATTGAAGGAAACGGCGCAACCTTCCACATCTACTTGCCACTGCTGGAGAACAAAGAAACTGCTCCTAAACCTCTTCCTGAGGATACGGTTGCTGGTCACGGCGAAATGATTTTACTTGTCGATGATGATGTCCACATCCTTGAATCGGGCAAAGAGGTGCTGGAAGCTCTGGGATATACAGTATTGAGAGCTATGAATGGTCTAGATGCAGTTGATACATTTATCACCCATCAGAACGATATTGCGCTCATCATCATGGATCTCGTAATGCCAAAACTTGGTGGTGTATTGGCTGTTGAGCGCATCAGGAAAATCAGCCCTGATGTTAAAGTGATTTACTCCACAGGATATGACAAAGAGGGGTCACTGCCGGGTCAGATACCTTTAGGTGATGCCGTCATTCTTTCCAAGCCCTACAATGTTGAAGAGCTCAGCAAAACCATCAGGGATCAGCTCAATTTATAGTCCGTGCTGCTAATTCGAAAATGTCCGCTTTTGGCCGAAAGCGGACATTCAGGGTCTCTATCTTTTAGAGGATATAACGGGAGAGGTCTTCGTCTTCTGCAACATCACCGAGTTGATCGCGAACATAGTCTGCGTTGACCTCGATGTTTTTGTCCGACCGTTCCGTTGCATCGAAACTGACCTCATCAAGCACACGCTCCAGCAGTGTGTGCAGTCGGCGGGCACCGATGTTTTCGGTTTTTTCGTTGACCTGTACAGCCAGGCGAGCCAGTTCGGCAATGCCATCCTTGGTATAGTTCAGGACAACATCCTCAGTGCCGAGTAAGGCGGCGTACTGTTTGGTCAGGGAGGATTCCGGCTCGACCAGAATACGGCGGAAATCATCTTCGCTCAGTGCGTGCAGGTTGACCCGAATCGGGAAGCGGCCCTGTAGCTCAGGAATCAGATCAGATGGTTTGGAGAGGTGGAATGCACCGGAGGCGATAAAGAGGATGTGATCGGTATTCACTGATCCATGGCGACAGTTGACGCTGGTACCTTCGACCAGTGGCAGCAGATCGCGCTGCACGCCTTCACGGGATACATCACCATCCTTTCCTGATCTGTGAGTGATTTTGTCCATCTCATCAAGGAATACGATGCCACTGTTTTCCGTACGTTCGATGGCCTCTTCCTTGATACGATCCATATCGAGCAGACGGTCAGCCTCCTGCTGTTTAAGCACATGCATCGCCTCTTTGATGGTCATGCGCTTGGACTTCTGCCTGCCACCACCCAGGCCGCTGAGCATATCCTTCAGATTCATATCAATCTCTTCACCACCCTGATTGGTGAACATCTGGAGCATTGGCATCTGTGCCTGCTCAGGCATATCGATCTCCACCTGACGGTTGTCGAGTTCACCCAGACGCAGCTTGTGTCTCATCTTTTCGCGGGAGTCGTATTGGGGGTCTTTCTTATCTGTTGAGACAGGCCCGGACGGGTCAATGGAGTGAGGGATCAGGATATTGAGCAGATGCTCTTCGGCTGCCTCTTCGGCACGGGTCTGTACTTTAATCAGATGCTCATCACGCACCATCTTGATGGCGAAATCGACCAGATCACGAACAATGGATTCAACATCACGCCCGACATAACCCACTTCTGTGTATTTTGTCGCTTCAACCTTGATAAAGGGAGCCTTGGCGAGGCGTGCCAACCGGCGGGCAATTTCAGTCTTGCCTACGCCAGTGGGGCCAATCATAAGAATGTTTTTTGGCGTGATCTCTTCACGCATCGGGGATTCCACTTTCTGCCTGCGCCAGCGGTTTCTCAGTGCAATCGCAACAGCGCGTTTGGCATCATCCTGTCCGATAATAAAACGATCCAGTTCTGAAACAATCTCTCTTGGGGTCATGGTCTGGCTCATCTTTTAGCTCTCCAGTGATTCGATGGTGAATGAGGTGTTGGTATAAACGCAAATATCGGCAGCCACTTTCATGGCCTCGGTCACGGCATCGCGTGCATTAAGCTCGCTGTGCCTGACCAGTGCAATGGCTGCGGATTTGGCATACGCACCGCCGGAACCGATGGCTGCGACTCCTTCATCCGGCTCCAGTACATCACCGTTTCCCGAGATGATCAGGGTGCGTTCGGCATCGGCTACAATCATCATGGCTTCGAGTTTGCGCAGGTAACGATCCGTGCGCCAGTCTTTTGCAAGGCCTACAGCTGCCCGAGTCAGGCTTCCGCCATGTTCATCCAGTTTGGCTTCAAACTTTTCAAAGAGGTTCATGGCATCGGCGGTCGAGCCGGCAAATCCGGTCAGAATCGAGCCATCACGAATCGTACGCACTTTTTTTGCACCGTGTTTGATGACGGTATCACCAAGCGTGACCTGCCCGTCACCGGCAATGGCAACCTGATTATCTTTACGCACGCAGCAGATCGTTGTGCCGCGCATTTTGATACTCTCTTTGATACTATCCATTGTTATAACCTCACATGAAAAAGGATGGATATTATATATCTATGGACCAGTCGGGTCACTTGTCTTGTTTTTTAACGATTCGGGGATTGACGAGCGTGCAGCTTCCGCATATGTTGCGCCGCCTTCCGTTGTGAGATGGAGGTGTCGAAAAAATTCGGGATGTAGCGCAGCCTGGTAGCGCATCTGGTTTGGGACCAGAGGGCCGGGGGTTCGAATCCCTCCATCCCGACCATTTTTTTGATAGCAAGCCTGACAGAGCGCCTGTAGCTCAGCTGGATAGAGCAACGGACTTCTAATCCGTAGGCCGCAGGTTCGAATCCTGCCAGGCGCGCCAGTCAAATATGACACGCGATGGTGGTCGTAGTTCAATGGTAGAGCCCCGGCTTGTGATGCCGGTTGTTGGGGGTTCGAGTCCCCTCGACCACCCCATTTTGATTGATTGATACTGCATTGATGTGTCAGTATTAATTATAAATGTTTTGGGCCGTTAGCTCAGTTGGTAGAGCAGCTGACTCTTAATCAGCGGGTCGTAGGTTCAATCCCTACACGGCCCACCAATTAAAACAGGGAGTTACGAGAAATCGTAGCTCCTTTTTTTATTCTAAAGAGCTTCATATCAGCCCTGTTGATTTTGATGGGGTGAATGTGCATAGTTCGCCCCCGTTTAAAAGGGCTGGGCTTGGTGTCTGCTTTTTTGATTCGGGTTTGAGTAACATGCGAGGGTGGCGGAATTGGTAGACGCGCTGGTTTTAGGTACCAGTATCTATGATGTGGGGGTTCGAGTCCCCCCCCTCGTACCATTTTTAGGAAGTCGTAAAAAGTCCATCCATGGCTTTTTACTCACGGAAAGCGAAAAGTGTGATTTTTACTTTCCTTACAAAATCAAACACTGGCGTGCATGATTTTGGCGGCCCGTCCATGGGCCGAACGGATGCTGGGAATTTTTAGAGCATCCATTAATGGTGTTGTGCAAAAGGCTGTTTTGCCAATCCTCCCTGGGTAGGTAGGGTTCGGTAGACAGCCTTTTATGTTTATGGCTTATGCCTGCGGAGATGAGATAATGATCCAGACCAAAGTGAAAAAGATTGGTGATAACGAACACCAGGTACATGTTCAGATTGCTCAGGAAGAGTACGATCGCATTTACACTGAACAGGCCAACAAGCTGGCTGGGGCTGCCAAGCTTCCAGGTTTCCGTCAGGGCAAAATGCCTGCAGATATGCTGAAAAAGCAGTTTGGTGCCAAGATTCATGAAGATACAGTGTCTGAACTTCTTCAGGCCCATTACATGACCGCCATCGAATCTTCCGGTCTTACCCCCGCAGCTCAGCCTGAGCTTGATATTCATACGATTCAGCCGGATTCCGGTTTTGAATTTACCATGAAGGTGGTGACCTGGCCTGAAGTGAAGCTGAAGGCGCTTTCCAAGCTGAAGTTTGACCAGGTTGAAGTTGAAGTAACCGATGCAGATATCCAGACCGTGGTTGATCGTCTGATCAAATCTCAGGTGAAGTATGAGATCGAAGATGGCCGTGCGGCTGAGAAGGGCGATCAGGTTGTTATCGATTTTGTCGGTTTTCTGGGTGATGAGGCCTTTGAAGGCGGTAAGGGCGAGGATGCACCCATTGTACTTGGCGCAGGCCAGTTCATTCCCGGTTTTGAAGATCAGTTGATCGGTAAAAAAGCAGGTGAAGATTGCACGATTGATGTCACTTTCCCGGCGGAATATCAGGCAGCACATCTGGCAGGACAAGCTGCCCGTTTTGAAACACAGGTGAAGAGCGTGGCAAAATCCGTGAAAGCCAGTGATGAAGATGATCTGGCGAAGATGCTTGGCTTTGATGATGCGGCAGCACTTCGGGAAGATGCACTCAGCCGTCTGTCAGAAGAGGCAGCAGGCGCCTCTAAGCAGAGCAGCCGTGAAGCAGCCTTTGATGCGTTGCTGGCAGCCAATGAAGTTTCTCTTCCGGAACGTCTGATTGAAGAAGATATGAAGTCGACAACCCAGCGGGTCATGGAGAACATGAAGCAGCAGGGTATGGAAGCAACCCGTGAGATGTTTGAAGATGAAGCATTCAAGAATGAGATTCGTGAGCGCTCCGAGAAGGGCTTGAAACTCTCTATTCTGATTCAGGCTGTTCGTGCCGATGCAGAGCTTGATGTGGAAGATTCCGAGATCGAAGCAGAGCTTGAAAGAATGTCCGCTCAGTACCCGGAAGAGCAGAAAGAGCAGTTCGTTTCATGGATTAAAAGCCAGAAAGAACAGCTTGCTTCAGTTCGAGAACGCTTGCTAGAAGGTAAGTGTGTCGAATATATTGTCTCGAAGGCGAAAACTAAACAGGCGAAGAAGACTCTGACTGCATGGCAGGAAGAGCAGAATCCGACCTGATTTCGTCTTAAAACTCTGCCAGAATTGGCAGATAATATGAACGATTTACAGGAGTATCCATGAATCTTGTACCCATGGTGGTGGAGCATACAGCCAAAGGCGAACGCTCTTACGATATCTATTCAAGACTGCTGAAAGAGCGGATTGTCTTCCTTTCAGGCCAGGTGGATGATCACATGGCCAACCTGATTACAGCCCAGTTGCTGTTTCTTGAATCCGAAGGCCCTGATAAAGACATCTATCTATATATTAATAGTCCTGGCGGACTGGTTACGGCGGGCATGGCGATTTACGACACCATGCAGTATATCCGTTGCGACGTCTCAACACTTTGTGTGGGGCAGGCGGCCAGTATGGGTGCCCAGTTGCTGGCAGCCGGTGCTCCAGGCAAGCGTTATGTCCTACCCAATGCAAGGGTGATGATTCATCAGCCTCTGGGTGGATTTCAGGGTCAGGCAACGGACATTGAGATTCATGCGCGTGAGATTATTAAGCTGAAAGATCGGATGAATGAGATGCTGGCCAAGCACACCGGGCAGCCGATCGAGAAGCTTTCCGATGATGTGGAACGCGATTATTTCTTGACCGCAGAAGAAGCTCGCGATTACGGTTTGGTTGATGAAGTGCTTGTTTCCCGTGCAGATCTGCCGGGTGATAAAAAGTCTGAATAGGACGCCGGAGGTTAGGTATGAGCACACAGAATAACGGTGGTGATTCGACACTCTACTGCTCTTTTTGCGGTAAGAGTCAGCATGATGTGAAGAAACTGATAGCCGGCCCGACCGTTTTTATCTGTGATGAGTGTATTGAGCTTTGTAATGAAATTATTGTTGAAGAGCTTTCCGGCGAAGAGAAAAAGGGTGATTCTAAGCCTGATGGTCTTCCCAAGCCTGCAGAGATCAAAGCCTTTCTTGATGATTATGTGATTGGTCAGGAGGCTTCCAAGCGGTTGCTTTCCGTTGCGGTTTATAATCACTACAAACGAATCGCCCACAATGAGACCAGTGATGTTGAAATTGCCAAGAGTAATGTGCTGTTGCTGGGTCCAACCGGTTGTGGCAAGACGCTGCTTGCCCAGACACTGGCACGGATTTTTGATGTGCCGTTCATCATGGCTGATGCAACAACTCTGACTGAAGCCGGGTATGTCGGTGAAGATGTCGAGAACATTATTCTGAAGCTGTTGCAGGCTTCGGATTATGATGTTGAGAAGGCACAGCGTGGCATCGTCTATATTGATGAAGTTGATAAAATTTCCCGCAAATCGGATTCACCATCCATTACACGTGATGTTTCCGGTGAAGGGGTGCAGCAGGCACTGCTCAAGCTGATTGAGGGAACCATCGCTGCTGTTCCGCCACAGGGTGGACGCAAACATCCTCAGCAGGAATTTTTACAGGTTGATACGACCAATATTCTGTTTGTTCTCGGCGGCGCATTTTCCGGGCTTGAAAAGCTAATCGAAGCCAAGGGCAAGAAGCGTTCTATCGGTTTTGGAGCTGCTGTTCAGACTGAAGAAGAGCGTGATATCGGCCTGATTCTCAGTCAGGTGGAGCCGGAAGACCTGATTAAATTCGGGCTTATCCCTGAGCTGGTTGGCCGTCTACCGGCGGTGGCTACACTGAGTGAGCTGGATAAAGATGCGTTGTTGCAGATTCTGACTGAACCGAAAAATGCACTGGTAAAACAGTATCAGGCACTGCTTAGTTATGACAATGTGGAGTTGAGCTTCACGGATGAGGCACTGGACGCCATTGCTGACAAGGCGATTAAGCGCAAGACAGGTGCACGTGGCTTAAGGGCAATCATGGAATCAGTCATGCTTGATGTGATGTATGATATTCCCACTATGGGCAATGTGGAAAAATGTCTGGTGAATCAGGATGTTGTTGATGAGTCCGCCAAGCCTGTACTTGTTTTCCACGCCGATGATGCCGCCGCCTAATTGTTAGGTACGAATATGTGCGTCCATGCACATATTCTTTCAAGCAGAGCCAAAAGTGATGTTCGGCATCCATGCCTTACACTGCTGTGCAGCGCCAGGTTGGCGTCCAATTTCACTATCCTGTGAAATTGTGTCAGTTTTGCCTTTGCTTACAAAATCAATCACTGGCGTTATTGATTTTGGCAACCCATCCATGGGTCGCAACAGGCTCTTTGTTGAGACCTCTTGGATTGTTATAAATGTATAAATATGGAGGCCTGCATTGGCTGAATTGATGAATGAAACTGCAGAGCCTTTTGATAAAGATGTAGATGGTACTCTGCCGATTCTACCACTTCGTGATATTGTCGTTTTCCCTCATATGATCGTGCCGCTTTTTGTCGGGCGTGAAAAATCAGTCAATGCATTGGAAGAGGTGATGCAGTCCGGTAAGCAGATTCTCCTTCTGGCTCAGAAAGATCCGGAGAAGGATGATCCGGAAGCAGATGATCTCTACAGCGTTGGAACCATTGGCAGCATTTTACAGCTTCTTAAGCTACCGGACGGCACCATTAAAGTGCTGGTTGAGGGTGGTGCACGGATATGCGTGGATGATATTCAGGATGATGGTAAGTCTCTGCATGGCAAGTTCTCATCCATGGAAGAGAAGCAGGAAGAGGCGCGTGAGCAGGAAGTGGTCGCCAAGTCTCTGGAGCTGCAATTTGAATCCTACGTAAAATTGAATAAAAAGACGCCGCCGGAAGTGCTGGTCTCTGTTGCTGCCGTTGAAGATGTAGACAGGCTGGCAGATACCATCGCCTCACATCTGAATTTGAAACTGGAAGATAAACAGGCACTTCTTGAGTTGACCAGCGTGATTGAACGTCTGGAGCGCCTCTATGTCTACATGGAAGAGGAGATGGAGATTCTGCAGGTGGACAAGCGTATCCGCTCACGTGTGAAGCGTCAGATGGAGAAGAGCCAGCGCGAGTATTATCTCTCTGAGCAGATGAAGGCGATCCAGAAAGAGCTGGGAGAAGAAGATTCCCAGGGCGAATTGGATGAGATGGCTGAAAAGATTGAAAAGCTGGGCATGCCGGCTGAGGCCAAAACAAAAGCTGAAGCGGAACTGAAACGTCTGAAAATGATGCCGCCAATGAGTGCCGAAGCGACCGTGGTTCGGAACTATCTGGACTGGCTGCTGGAACTGCCGTGGAAGAAGCGAAGCCGTGTTCGCAGGGATCTGATTGCAGCTGAAACGATTCTGGATGAGGATCATTTTGGTCTTGAGAAGGTGAAGGAGCGTGTGCTTGAGCATCTGGCCGTTCTGCAGCTTGTAAGAAAGCTCAAGGGCCCGATTCTCTGTTTTGTCGGACCTCCGGGAGTTGGTAAAACTTCGCTTGGTCGCTCTATTGCGCGTGCAACACATCGTGAGTTTGTACGGATGAGTCTGGGTGGTGTGCGTGATGAATCTGAAATCCGCGGACACAGACGAACCTATATCGGTTCCATGCCGGGCAAGGTGATCCAGTCGATGAAAAAGGCGGGAACAAGAAACCCGCTGATTCTGCTCGATGAGATTGATAAGTTGGGTTCGGATTTCCGTGGTGACCCATCTTCCGCACTACTGGAAGTATTGGATCCGGAACAGAACCACACCTTTAACGATCACTATATGGAAGTTGATTACGATCTCTCTGAAGTGATGTTTATTACAACCGCCAACAGCTTGAATATTCCGGGCCCGCTACTGGATCGGATGGAGATTATTCAGATTTCGGGCTACACCGAAGATGAAAAGACCGCGATCGCCCAGAAATATCTTCTCTCCAAGCAGATGAAAAATCATGGCCTGAAAGAGGAGCACTTCACACTCGATGAAGGGGCGATTGTCGATATCATCAGATATTACACACGAGAGGCAGGTGTTCGCAGTCTGGATCGTACACTGGCCAAAGTGTGCCGGAAGGTGGCAAAAGAGTTGGTGATCTCCGACTTTAAAGAACGCAGGAAAATTTCGGCCTCTGACCTTGAAGAGCTGCTTGGTGTGAAGAAATATCGCTTTGGACTTGCCGAGGAGAGGGATCAAATTGGCGTTGTCACGGGACTTGCCTGGACGGAAGTGGGTGGAGAGCTGTTGCAGATCGAAACAGCGTTAACGCCGGGTAAAGGGAAGCTTACCATTACCGGTCAATTGGGCGATGTGATGCAGGAGTCTGTACAGGCAGCCTTTACCTATGTCCGATCAAGGGCAGCACAGATTGGAATGAAGAGTGATTTTTACCAGAAAGTGGATATCCATGTGCATGTTCCTGAAGGAGCAATTCCAAAGGATGGACCGTCAGCAGGGCTGGCAATGGCGACATCAATTGTGTCGGCACTGACAGGTATTTCGGTGCGTAAAAATGTATGCATGACAGGTGAAATTACCTTGCGTGGCACGGCTTTACCGATTGGTGGTCTGAAAGAGAAACTGCTGGCCGCCCGCCGTGGCGGACTGACTGATGTGCTGGTTCCTGAAGAGAATGAAAAAGATCTGAAAGAGATACCGGAAAACATTTTGAAGGGGCTCAAGGTTCATATTGTGTCTCATATGGATGATGTGCTTAAACATGCCTTGACGCGGCTGCCTGCCGGGTTAAGTATCCCCTCAGATTTTGTGCCGGAGTCGGTTGCAGATATTCATCTGGAAGATGGTTCAGCGAAGGCACATTGAAATTTTTTTCAGTAATTGAAATTTATAAAAAAAATCGGTTGACAGTAGATGGGGTCAAATGATTATAGTTCGCCCCATCGAACGTATCAGCGGGAGGAAAAATGAACAAAGCAGAATTGATTGACCACGTAGCAGCAAGTGCAGATCTAAGTAAGGCAGCCGCAGGCGCAGCTGTTGAAGCAGTGATCAGCGGTGTTACTGGCGCACTAAGCAACGGTGATAGTGTAAGCCTCGTAGGTTTCGGTACTTTTTCAGTATCAGATCGTGCAGCACGCGTAGCACGTAACCCACGTACTGGCGAAGCTATTAATGTTCCAGCTTCTAAGGCACCTAAATTCAAAGCTGGTAAAGCTCTGAAAGACGCTGTTAAGAAGTAAATAGTTATATAAGCGGACTTGTTCCGCTGGCGAGATCAACAAGGGCTATTTAGCCCTTGTTTTTTTCGGGCGCTTAGCTCAGTTGGTAGAGCACCGCCCTTACAAGGCGGTGGTCGCAGGTTCGAGTCCTGCAGCGCCCACCATGTTTTTTTAGAATTTCTGATATTCTCAGAGTGTAAGTTAACTACCTGGAGTGGTAGTTCAGTTGGTTAGAATGCCGGCCTGTCACGCCGGAGGTCGCGGGTTCGAGTCCCGTCCGCTCCGCCACATCAAGCCCCGTATCACCACCCGGTGATGCGGGGCTTTTTTTTGATCGATTCGCAAAAGGCGTCCTGCCTTTTGCTTGAAACCGTTCCGCAAGAGCGCGGTCTTGCTTCACTTACGAATTCATTTCATTCATTCGCCACCCGTCCATGGGTGGAGAGGTGCTCCATGGATGAGTTTGGTTGATCTTCTCCCGTTCGGATGCCGGGTCTCCTTTCTTTGATTAAGTCCATCCATGGACTTCAGGGCTTTGCCCCGCCTTTCAGATGTTCAAATCAACTGTCCTGTCGATTTGTGGGCAAACTAAGAAATGAACATATATATATTGATTTGTGATTATTTTTGACTGTTTGCTCGTTGAAAAAAGGCATCTTTTTTGAAAGATGTTCCAATCATTGGTATGATGCACTCTCTATTAAAAAATCTTGGGAGGATGACATGCCAGTCACACTAAACCGTATTGCCAAAGAGGGCCCGAACGGCCCCGCTATGATGCCTATTATTCAGGGCGTCGGACGAGCAGGTATTGAAATTTCCGCTCTGCTTCGTGGTGCGGTCTTTCGTGGAGCACTGGGTGCAGCGGGCGTTGAGAATGTTCAGGGCGAACAGCAGCAGAAGATTGATATCCTCTCTGATGAAATTTTCCTCGATGAGATGCGTTCAACAGGCCATGTCTGTGCAGTAGGCTCCGAAGAGCAGGAAGAGCTTCTGGTGATTAATGAGTATTCACACTCTGATTGGGTGGTACTGGTTGATCCCCTGGATGGTTCATCCAATCTTGATATTGATGGTCCTGTTGGAACTATTTTCTCGGTTGTGAAACGCAAGACTGCCAACTCTGATGCACCACATGTGTCCGATACACTGCAGTCCGGGCGCGAAGTTGTTGCTGCAGGGTATGTACTTTTCGGACCATCGCTTATGCTGGTCTGCTCAGTGGGAGAGGGCGTGCATGGTTATACTTTTAACCCGAGTTCAGCCCGCTTTGAACTGAGCCATCCTGATATGTCCATTCCTGCAACTGGTGGTTACTACTCGGTGAATGAATCCAATGCTGATAAATGGCTTGATGGCATGGGTGGTAAACTTGAAGCACTGAAGGAGTCTTCAGGACTTGGCATGCGCTATGTGGGCTCCATGGTTGCTGATATGCACCGCACCCTTCTTAAGGGTGGTGTCTTCCTCTACCCGGCCGACGAGACAAACAAAACCGGCAAGCTTCGCCTTCTCTATGAAGCGATTCCAATGGGTTACCTGATTGAGAATGCCGGAGGCAAAGCAAGCTGCAGTGCTGACCTGGCCGTTCTTGATGTTCAGCCAACGGGTCTGCATCAGCGGGTTCCTGTATTCCTGGGTTCAACTGCTACGGTTGATTCACTGCTCGGATAACTGCATTAATCGTGCCGGAGCACGCTGAATTCAGAGCGTTTTATCTTAGTGAAATCGGTGTTCATACACCACTTCCTGTTGATAAAGCTGACTCATCCAGCCAGATCACTGATAAAATAAAACCGGAAGGGGCTCCTGTAGCCCCTTCTTCGGTTTCTTCTCAATCCCAGCCAGTTTCACCTCCGGTTCATTTATCATCCACTACATCATCGGAGCATGTTCCAGATGTCTCTGTAGATAGTGGTGTGGGTGCTGCTGCCGACATCAATGGCCTGAAAGAGATGGCCGCTCAGGCATCAACATGTACGGCGTGTCAGCTATCGGAGCAGAGAAACAACGTGGTGTTTGGTGTGGGCAGTTCTGAAGCGGATATTGTCTTTATCGGTGAAGCACCGGGCGAAGAGGAAGATCTGCAGGGAGAACCTTTTGTTGGTCAGTCAGGGCATCTGCTGGATCGTATGCTGGCTTCACTGGGTATGGATCGATCACAGGTCTACATCATGAACAGGGTGAAGTGCAGGCCTCCGAATAACCGTGATCCTAAATCAGAAGAGATTGAAGCATGTGGCAAGTGGTTTGATGCGCAGCTTAAAGCACTCTCTCCAAAACTTATCTGTCTGTTGGGTCGTGTTGCCGCGCAGACGGTGCTTGAAACAGATGCGTCGCTTTCAGCCATGCGCGGAAAATGGCATGACTATCATGGTATTCCCGTAAAAGTAATCTATCATCCTGCCTATCTGCTGCGTTCACCGAAACAAAAAACCCATGCCTGGAATGATCTCACTGACTTAAAGAGGCGTTATCAATCACTCTCATCATGAGTTGATGAAGATGGGTCGGATTTCGTAATTTTCACCCGACGAATCCAGTCGTTTTTCAAACTGACTATTTCGACGTGAACACCCTCGATATCAATGCAGAGTTTGTCTTCCGGCTGATCACCAAGAAGATGCACAAGCAGCCCGCCAATCGTTGTGGCACTCTCTTCCGGCATCTGTGTGTCGAGCATCATGTTGAGATCATGGATGTTGGCTGTTCCGGCAACCACCAGTGAGCCATCAGGCTGTGGCCAGACCTCCGGAAGTGAAGGGATATCAGATTCGTCAACAATTTCGCCGACAATTTCCTCGATAATATCTTCCAGTGTAATCAGACCTTCGATATCACCGAATTCATCGACAACAATGGCCATGTGCTGACGTTTGGATTGAAACTCGAAAAGTTGTGCCAGAGCATTTCTATTGGCAGGTGCATAAGGAGGGTCGCGCCAGATCATGGCATGAGCCATCCGGGCATCTTCCTCTTTAAGCTTGAACAGTTCGCGCAGATGAATAATGCCGAGAATATTATCTGATTTCTGATGGAATACTGGATAGCGGGAGTGGGGGTTTTTAATGGCGGTTTGACGGCACGCATCCACAGAGAGAGCGGCATTGAGCATGAACATATCCTTGCGAGGGGTCATCAGTGATTTGACAGGCACTTCGTGCAGCCTGAGGGAACTCATCAGCATCTGTTCCCGTGCGGTATCAAGCATGCCGGTCTCGGCACTCATATCGATCATGGTCGCAAGCTCTTTATGGTTAAAGCCGACCTCTCTGTGTTTCGGGACTTTAAATAGGCGCTGAAAAAGCGAGATGATATAAATGAGAACCGTGATGACAGGAGCCAGAAACTTCTGAATCCACTTCAGGGGTGTGGAGACGTAACAGGCAATGGTTTCTGAGTGTGCTACCGCGATGCTTTTTGGCAGAATCTCGGCAAAGATCAGCACGACCACGGTCATGGCGATAGTGGCGTACAGAATTCCTGCCTCACCAAATGCAGCAACAAAGATGGCTGTTGCCAGTGAGGTTGCAGCGATGTTAACAAAGTTGTTGCCCAGCAGGATGGTGGAGAGCATCTGCTCCGGTTTTTTAAGCAGGGCGTTGGCATGTTTGGCGCCCTTGTTTCCCTGCTCACTCAACAGTCTTAGCCGTACTCGGCGAGCGCGTGTTAAAGCCGTTTCAGAGCCGGAAAAGAATGCGGAAAGAAGCAGCAGGAAAACCAGAATACCAATGGCAGCGGGCAGAGTAATTCCGAGGATGTTCATTGATCTATGCTCGCTATCAGGTCAGCCAGGAGCCAATCAGTTTTGCGCCGAAATAGGCAAGCAGCAGCAGGGTA
>JBEQLD010000026.1:0-20584 GCA_040326115.1 Mariprofundaceae bacterium
CTTCAGTGGATGTCCGTGAGCGTTGCAGTGGCCTTCCACCTGTAAAACCTTACTCTCAGCGACATCTTTGGGGTAGCAGGCACAGATGGCCTGACCCTCAGTGTGGATGCGTAACATGATCTGCGTCGCCTCTTTTTCAGTTTTCCTGAAATAACCACAGAGCAGATCAACAACAAACTCCATGGGTGTGTAGTCATCGTTGAGCATAATGACCTTATACATTGGCGGCTTTTTTAGCTGCGGCTTTTCTGTTTGAATTTGAGGCGATTCGACAGTAAACGTATCCATACGCGAATTTTAGTGCCTTCGGCGGTAGAGTGCGAGTATTGATACATATCAGGAGATAAAAAATGGCAGAGCTTCAATGTATTCTTTGGGATGTGGATGGCACATTGGCTGATACTGAAAGAGATGGTCACCGAGTGGCTTTCAACATGGCATTTGCCGAAGCCGGACATTCACGTGAGTGGGATGTGCCTACTTATGGGGAACTTCTTGCCGTTACGGGCGGTAAAGAGCGTATCAAGTTTGATATTGAACGTGGTGACATGCATGAGATGCCCTATGAAGAAATTGCCGGGCTGCATGCACGAAAAACCATCCATTATCAGAGCCTGATTGCCGAAGGGAGGATTCCACTTCGTCCGGGTGTACGCAGATTGCTGGAAGAGGCCTATGAAGCAGGCATTACCCTTGGCGTGGCAACCACGACCACACCATCAGCACTGGATGCACTGATTGAACATTCGCTGGGCAGAGAGTGGTTTGATCGTTTTGCAGTGCTGGCAGCCGGTGACATTGTGCCTGCTAAAAAGCCTGCACCTGATATTTATACCTATGCCCTGGAGCAGCTCGGTGTTTCTTCTGAGAATACGCTGGCTCTTGAAGATTCCGAGAATGGCTGGAAATCTGCCCATGCAGCGAAGTTGAAATGTGTTGTAACAGTAAATGACTACACAAAAATTCATGATTTTGATGGTGCAGACCTTGTGGTCTCCAATCTGGGCGAGCCTGATCACGAGGCTGTAGTCCTACTATCCAATCCACACGCGCTGGATGTTCATCACGTAACGCTGGAGCATCTCAAAGCGATCATGGCTTGAATCCATGACTAAACTCTCCTTTTTCGATTCTCACTGCCATCTGGACTTCTCTCAATTTGATGATGATCGGGATGAAGTGTTTGCCCGAATGCAGGAGCAGGGTATTGAGCGCTGCATTACGGTGGCAGTGGATTTAGACCACCTTCAGAGCTTGCAGAGACTTGCTGAAGCTCATAGCGGCATCTGGTTCTCTGTGGGTATTCATCCGAATCATGAAGTGGATACAGAGCCGACTGTCGAGCAGCTTTGCGAACTCTCGGATCATGACAGATGTGTAGCCGTTGGTGAGACAGGTATGGATTTCTTTCGCCATCATGTTGATGCCGGGATTCAGGAGAGTCGTTTCCGTACTCATGTCCGCGCAGCAAAGCAGTTAAACAAGCCCGTGATTGTCCATAATCGTGATGCTGATGAGGCAACCATGCGTATTTTAACTGAAGAGGGAATAGGGGAGTGCGGCGGCATTATGCACTGTTTCTCATCTGACTGGGCTACCGCCAGTGCGGCTCTTGATCTGGGCATGTATATCTCATTTTCGGGAAATGTTACTTTCAAACGCAATGACGAGCTTCGTGAAGTGGCTCGGCAGGTGCCGATGGATCGTCTGTTGATCGAAACTGATGCACCTTTTTTGGCACCTGTTCCTCATCGGGGCAAGCGCAACGAACCGACCTATGTTAAATATGTGGCGGAGTGTATTGCCGAGGTAAAAGAGAGTTCGCTTGAATCCATTGCCACGGCATCAACGGACAATGCAAAGCATATATTTAAGATCGCATAATTCAGGGGGCTTTAGACTACTGTTCTGAGCAACCTTCACTGATGGGTTGCTGTGTAGGCTTCTGTCTCTCCCGAACCCATTCAACCAGTGCGGGGGCATCCAGCGGTCTGCAGATATGGTAGCCCTGCTGATAATCACAACCGAGCTCTTTCAGACGATCCATTATCGCCTGCGTCTCTACACCCTCAGCCACCGTTTTCATTGAGAGGTTGTGTGCCAGATCGATAATGGCTTTTACAATGACCGCATTATGCTTGTTTTCAAGCATATCCATGACAAATGAACGGTCGATCTTCACCTCAATGGCAGGTAGCTGGCTCAGATAGGCCAGTGATGAGTAGCCGGTTCCGAAGTCATCGATCGATGTCTCGATATTCATGGCTGAGATTCTTTCAAGTATATCCATGGCTCGCTCATGATTGGTCATGATCGTGGTTTCAGTAATCTCCAGCTTCAGGCGTGAAGCATCAACGCCTGTTTCATCCAGGGCTGTTTCAATGGTCTGTGGCAGGTTGGTATCCAGCAGATCCAGGGCAGATAGGTTAATTGCGGCAGTAAGATCAATGCCCATCTCCTTCCAGTGAGAGATCTGGTGCAGGGCATGCGTCATCACCCACTGCAACAGCTCCTTGGTCATATTGTTTTTTTCAATGATCGGGATGAACTTATCAGGTGGGATAAAACCGTGTACAGGGTGCATCCAGCGCACCAGAACCTCCACTTCGCGTACCGAATCATCCATCTCAATCTTGGGCTGGTACTGCAGGAAAAACTCATTTTGATCCATCGCATTCACCAGTTCTGCAATCTGGTGCAGATCAGTGAACTCTTTCACATCGATTTCGGGGGAGTAGGCGGTGAATGGAACGCCCTCCTTGCGACTGACAAAAGAGGCAATGTATGCATGTCTGAGCAGTGTTTCCGGCTTACTGCCATCCTGAGGGAAGGTGGCTGTACCCATGCTTGTTTTCAGAATCAGGGTCAGGTTATCAATGGTAAATGGCTTGGCGAACACCTCAAAAACTTTATCACGAACCGTGTTGATATGACGAAACCGTTTCTGGTAAGGGATAATTGCGGCAAGTTCGGATCCACCAATACGGGCAAGGGTGATGGAGTCAGGTAGAATTTTTTTCAGCCTTTCAACGGCATGTTTGAGAAGTTCATCGCCCTGATTATAGCCCAGAGCATCGTTCACCTCCTGAATCGTATTGATTGAAAGAACAACAATTGTCAGCTTGTTCTGCTTTTGACGGGACTGGTTAATGGCACTCTGCAGCAGTTGTTTAAAATAGATGCGGTTGGGAAGTCCGGTAAGGTGATCGGCCTGACTCTCCTGCTCAACCTGTTCCCTAAGCTGGTTGGTCTTGCTCCACAGCTCATGGGTCTGGTCGATAATCATTGTATCGGCTTCTTCAGCAATCAGACTGCTTACATACTGCCCCCAGAAGGCAAAGGTGAACGGCATGAGATTTAAAAACCAGAGGGCGACATTGCTTTCCTGTGCCTCAATCAGACCTGAAAGTGTGAGTTCACGGTTCTCTGAAAAACATACGGCTATGGTTGCGATGATTACCGCGGCAATCGCGATGATAATACCGTTGATGGCAGGTCTGGAGGCCTTTGATTTTAATAATCGAACATTGGGGGATATTGTGTGCTCAAGTACGGTCATATCCAGTATATCGCGCTTTCATCGAATAAGTTGAGCCTATTGCTGATTTAAATATAATGGAGAGATGAAAAATCTTTTTGAGGCGCTCCCAAGCCATCTTCCCGAAGAGTTGATAGAGACTCTTGGCGGCAATGAAAATGTAAAAATAGAACGGATTGTTTCGCACGGGCATGCTTCTGAAGAGGGTTTTTGGTACGAGCAGCAGGAGCATGAATTTGTTCTGCTGATTCAGGGTGGAGCAGAGCTGGAGTTTGAAGATAAAACCATCCGCTTAAAACCCGGCGACTATCTGACGATTGAAGCAGGGGAGAAGCATCGGGTGAAATGGACAGTGCCTGATATGAAGAGTGTCTGGCTGGCAGTGTTCTACCCTCCTGAATAGTGGGGGTTTAAAATCGTTGTCTGTTTTCAGGCGCCTTGCTTGCGTCTCTTCCTGAAAAAACTGCGAAGCAGCTCTCCACAATCATCAGCCAGAACACCACTGGTGATTTCAGGTTGATGGTTCAGTCGGTTGTCTGATAGCACCTGGGAGAGTGATTCTACAGCGCCAGTTTTCGGATCGGTTGCACCATAAACAACACGGCCAATACGTGCATGGACAATGGCACCGGCACACATGGTGCAGGGCTCGAGCGTCACATAGAGAGTCGAGCCGCCCAGCCGATAGTTGTCAGTTGCGTTGCATGCATCGCGGATAACACGCATCTCTGCATGGGCTGATGCGTCATTTAAAGAGATGGGTGCATTGTGGGAGGCAAACAGCTGTCCATCTTCTGTGACTAGCAGGGCTCCCACAGGAACTTCACACTTTTCCCCTGCAATTTCAGCTTGTTGCAGCGCTTCCTTCATGTAGTTAATATCGGTTTTTTGATTCATCAAAGGGCTACTTTTTGCGGCTTCTGGGGTCATGGAGATCTCGCAGCCCTTCACCCAAAAGGTTGTATCCAAGCACGGTAATCAGAATGGCCAGGCCAGGGTATAGCGAAAGCCACCATGCAATCTGAATATTGTCTTTACCTTCAGTGAGCATGTTGCCCCATGATGGATCGGGAGGCTGAACACCCAGTCCCAGGAATGAGAGTCCTGATTCGATCAATACGGCTCCGGCCACGCCAAGCACTGCTGAAACAAGAATGGGCCCGATGGCATTGGGAAGAAGATAACGCCAGATCAGTTGGAAAGATGAGAGGCCAAGGCTCTGCGCTGCCAGAACAAACTCACGTTTACGCAGACTTAAAAATTCAGCACGGACAAGGCGGGTTACACCCATCCAGGACGTCAGCCCAATCACAATCATGATGTTCCAGATGGATGGTTCAAGAAAAGCGATCACTGCCAGAATAAGAAAGAATGTGGGGAAGCAGAGTACCATGTCAGTCAGGCGCATCAGTATGGAATCAATTCTGCCTCCGTAGTGTCCGGCCATGGAGCCAAGGATAATACCTACAATCATGGCAATGCCCACGGCCACGAAGCCAACGGCGAGTGAGACCCGGGCACCGAAAAGCATGCGTGAGAAAACATCCCGGCCAAGCGTGTCAGTACCGCACCAGTGCTCCCATGATGGAGCCAGTAGAATATCACGGACATTGATTCCCGCAGGGTCATATGGCGCAATAAAAGGCGCAAGAATTGCAAGCAGCGCAATGGTAGAGACGACCAGCGTACCAACCAGAAGCAGAGGATTATTGATGAGTGCCGCTTTCACTATCCGTCACCATGATGAATACGGGGATCAGCCCAGGCATAGGAGAGATCGGCCAGAAGGTTTCCGAACAGGGTCAGAATGGCACCAATGACGGTAATGCCCATCACCAGCGGATAATCTCTGGAGAGCACGGCCTCATAAAACAGTAGCCCCATACCCGGAATCGAGAACAACTGCTCAACAATCACAGAACCACCGATCAGCCCCGGAATGGAGAGGCCCAGCAGGGTAATGATCGGCAGCAGGGCATTCTTCAGCGCCAGCCGATAGCGGATTGAGCGCTCTGCAACGCCCATAGCGCGGGCTGTGGTAATATAATCGGCACGAATGACATCAAGCATGCCACTGCGCATAAAGCGGCTCATTCCGGCAAGCCCGCCAATGGCAGAGACAAACACCGGCAGAATCAGGTGTTTCATTAGATCAAGCTGTTGATCGATAAAGCTCATCTGCTGCCAGCCGTAGTCATGGATGCCTGAAACGGGAAGCAGGTTTGTATTTACACCGAGCCAGATCATCAGCAGAAGACCGAGCCAGAAGGAGGGAATGGCAAATCCGATAAAGACAAACACAGTCATGCCACGATCAAACCATGAGTTTTGACGAACAGCCGATGCCACGCCAATCGGGATGGCAATTGCCATAATCAGAAGCATGGCAAGGATATTGATCCAGAGGGTGACAGGCAGCCGTTCGGCCACTTTGTCGAGAACAGGGCGACCATCGGCGGAGAATGAGTTTCCAAAATCAAAAACAACCAGTCTTTTCAACCAGTTCCAGTACTGTTCATGAAGCGGTTTATCAAGGCCGTAATAGGCGCGCAGGCGTTCAATATCATCAGAAGAAACCTTGGGATTAAACTCATTGCCCACCACGCTCGGTTCACCTGGAGCCAGATGCATCATGCCGAATGAGATGATGGTGATACCGATCAGCAGGGGGATCATGCCGATAAGACGTTTCAGTGCATATTGCTTCATTGACGCCAACTGTAGAGAAGAATGGGGCTATAGAGAAGAATCAGACTGTAGAGAAGAATCAGCTGTCCTGCCGGCATCTTGTTATTCAGATGGTGGATGGTTAAGTTCTTCGATGAAATGAGCACTCATCATCACCATCATCATTCAAGTGGGCTTAATGCCGCGCTGATTTTAACAGCCATCTTTGCGGTTGTTGAACTCGTTGGTGGCCTGATCTCCGGGTCACTGGCCCTGCTGGCCGATGCAGGGCACATGTTTTCGGATGTGGCAGCGCTTGGCATTGCTTCTGCCGCTGCATATATAGCCAGGAAACCAGCCCATCAGGGCATGACTTATGGTTACGGCAGAGCAAAAATACTCGCGGCTCAGATCAATGGCCTGACACTCTGTTTTCTGGCCGGCTGGATTGCCTGGGAAGCTGTTGGGCGTATCGATTCACCGCCTGAGGTGAATGGCTCCATCATGTTTGTCATTGCACTGGTTGGGCTGGCCGTCAATCTGGTTGTGCTTCGCTGGCTGCATGGAGGAGATGAACATGAAACAGGTCACCATTCAGATTTAAACACCAGGGCGGCTTACTGGCATGTGGTGGGTGATGCACTCGGTTCGGTCGCAGCACTGGTGGGTGGTATCGTTATTCTCTTAACCGGATGGATGTTGATCGATCCGATTTTATCATTCGTGGTGAGCGCTATTTTGGCATGGGGCGGCTGGCGATTGATCCGTCAGACTACATTTGCACTGATGGATGCCGTGCCTGAGGAGCTCAGCCTGGGTGAGATTAAAAACAGTGTTTGTAAGGTTGCCGGTGTAGAAAACATCCATCATATCCATGTATGGAGACTGCCTGATGGTGAACTGGCCATCTCTGCCCATATTGATTGTAAAGATATCTCTGGCTGGGCCGATATATTACCTCGACTACAGAACTGTATGGAGAAAGAGTTTCATATCACGCATGCAACGTTTCAGCCTGAAGAGGGTATCTGCGGTTCCGATCATCAGGGATGCCACAGCTAAGCCCCTACATAACGTCACTATATCTCAATGAGATGGTCAGCTAGGGTGTCGCGCTGATTTCCATGGAGGCCTCATGAACGAGACAAACATTCAGACGACTGACGGTGCAAGTGATGCGCGCCAGCCATTTCCGAATTCGAAAAAGGTCTATATTGAGGGTTCCCGTCCTGACATTCAGGTGCCGATGCGTGAGATTTCGCTCTCTCCAACCACAACTTCTGAAGGCGTTGAAGAGAATCCTCCAATACTAGTTTATGACACTTCCGGCCCCTATACCGACCCCGATGTTGAGCTTGATCTGCAGAAGGGACTTCCCGACATTCGTACATCATGGGTTGAAGAGCGCGATGATACGCTCTTTTTGACTGGCCTCTCATCCAGATATGGCAATGAGCGCCGCGATGATGAAACTCTGGATCATCTCCGTTTTGAGCATCTGAAAGAGCCCCGTAAAGCCAAAATCGGAAAGAATGTCTCCCAGATGCATTATGCACGGCAGGGCATCATTACTCCGGAGATGGAGTATGTGGCGATTCGTGAAAATCAGAAGCGTGAACATCTGCGTGAAATTACCAAACAGCATCCGGGTGAATCTTTTGGTGCCAATATTCCACATGTTATCACGCCTGAATTTGTACGTGATGAAGTGGCTCGTGGCCGTGCGATCATCCCAGCCAACATCAATCATCCTGAACTGGAGCCGATGATTATTGGCCGGAATTTCCTGGTGAAGATTAATGGCAATATTGGCAATTCAGCCCTCTCATCTTCGATTGAAGAGGAGGTCGATAAGATGACCTGGGCGACCCGATGGGGTTCGGACACCATCATGGATCTCTCAACAGGCAAAAACATTCATGAAACCCGTGAATGGATCATCCGCAATGCTGCCGTGCCGATTGGTACCGTTCCGATCTATCAGGCGCTGGAAAAGGTGAATGGCATTGCTGAAGACCTGACCTGGGAAGTGTTCAGGGATACATTGATTGAGCAGGCAGAGCAGGGCGTGGATTACTTCACGATTCATGCCGGTGTATTGCTGCGTTATGTACCGATGACAGCCAAACGTCTGGCCGGGATTGTATCCCGTGGCGGCAGCATCATGGCGAAATGGTGCCTCTCCCATCATCAGGAGAATTTCCTCTACACACATTTTGAAGAGATCTGTGAAATCATGAAGGCCTATGATGTCTCATTTTCATTGGGTGATGGCCTGCGCCCTGGTTCCATTGCAGATGCCAATGATGAGGCGCAGCTGGGTGAACTGAAAACACTCGGAGAGCTTACCCAGATCGCCTGGAAACATGATGTGCAGGTGATGATTGAAGGGCCGGGTCATGTGCCGATGCAGATGATCAAGGAAAATATGGATCTGCAGCTGGAATATTGTGATGAAGCACCGTTCTACACACTTGGCCCGCTAACCACCGATATTGCACCGGGTTACGATCATATCACCTCGGCGATTGGTGCGGCCATGATTGGCTGGTATGGGACGGCCATGCTTTGTTATGTCACCCCCAAGGAGCATCTGGGTCTGCCTAACAGGGATGATGTGAAGATAGGTGTGATCACCTACAAAATCTCTGCACATGCTGCCGATCTTGCCAAAGGACATCCCGGCGCACAGCAGCGTGATGATGCGCTCTCCAAATCACGTTTTGAGTTCCGTTGGGAAGATCAGTTTAATCTGAGTCTTGATCCTGATACGGCCAAATCATTTCATGATGAAACCCTGCCGAAAGATTCTGCCAAAGTGGCGCATTTCTGCTCCATGTGCGGACCAAAATTCTGCTCCATGAAAATCACACAGGATGTCCGTGATTATGCCAAAGAGCATGGATTCGATACTGTCGAGGCCATTGAAAAAGGCATGGAAGAGCAGAGTGATGAGTTTACCCGCCAGGGAAGTGAAATTTATCACAAGGCATGAGCAGACTAATGCAGTACAACTTCTCAGTTTTCGACTAAAATACTGAAGAGAGGCCTTACGATATGGCAGAGAATAGAGATTCGATTCCATTAACAATTGATTTTGGCTCAATTGATCTGTTTCGCATTCTTCTCTATACAGCCCTTATTTTTACCAGTGGCTATGCTCTATTTGATTTTTTCAATGGATCATATGGCAAGGCAGTTATGGAACTGCTGATGTTTATTGGATTCCTCATTACTACAATTATGGTAAGCAGAGGGATATACACCAGAGCCATTTTACATCTCTCTGTGGGTACTGGGGTCGCTGGGCAGATGTCCATGCTGGCGCAATTTAATGAGATTTCCTTCTGGGCTCCAACCATTGCTGTATCTGCATTTGCCCTGCTTGGGAAGAGGGCTGGTGCATGCTGGAGTATTTTCATTGGCCTGTGTTTACTATCTATATATCTATATGATCACCTTATCGGTGCGCATATCTTTTCACATAGAATGAGTGTGACCAGCCTGCTCAGTTTTGCCGTTGTTATGCTGGTTATTTATTTCTATTTTAAAAAAGCGGAAGAGCAGGCACTCGCTCTGCTTAAAGAGACTGCAAAGCGAGAGAGACTGGAGATGGCAGAGCTGCTGGCAGGCGGTATTGCACATCTGATCAATAATGAGATGCAGACAGTCATTAGCAGGGCTTCGCTTTTGAAAATGCAGGCACCTGAAGCGATGATGAGTGGATTGGATAAGATCGAAAAAACCGGGTTTACTGCCAGTAGACATGCCAATGAGTTGCTCGCTTTTGCTAAAGCCGGGAAATACCGGTCAGTGGTTCTGAATGCGGGTGAGCTGCTTGAGTCTGCCGTGAACAGAATCAGGGAAGAGATGCCTGATAGCTCGGTGGTTATTGATCTTCATAGAGATGCATTTCAATATTACTGTAAAGGTGACTCTGATCAACTCATACAGGCACTGGCCAATGTTGTTAAAAATGCGGTCGAGGTATCACCTGAGAGTGGCAGAGTCGATATCAGGATCGATAGGAAGGAGCTGAAGGGCATTTCCGATATCATGCTTCCGGATGGATCGTATCTGGTTATTTCCGTTCAGGATGAGGGAGAGGGAATCCCGGATGCCTCTCTGGACAAGATCTTCGATCCATTCTTCTCTACTAAATTCACCGGCCGGGGATTAGGACTTGCTGCTGCTTTTGGCATTGTGAAAAATCATGGTGGTGAGATTGAAGTTGAAAGTGAAGCGGGGAAAGGAAGCACTTTCCGCGTCTGGCTTCGGGCCGAGATGGAAAACGTGTAAATTAATAGGTTAAAAATGTGAAATTTATTGCAAAGGTATAGCTGATTAGAGCGTTATCATCCCTTACAAACATTATCTGAAAAACAGTGATGCAGAGGGAGTATAGAATGAATATTGGATCAGCAGGCAATGCCCAGTCCAGCAGTTTAATATTTCTCTTTCGTAGCCTTCTCCATTTTGCGCTTTTTCTTACCATTACTTTTTCAATTTATAATTATCAATTAGGCCTTTACCAGAAGGTGCTGGTTGAGGCTGTGATGTCTCTATGTTTTCTTCTCTGTATTGTGATGCTTTACAGAAAGTTGTTCATTAAACAGATTCTGTTTATCGCAATGTTCGTCAGCGTAGCCGGTGCAATAGTGATGATGATGAATCATCTGGAGGTGGCCTACTGGGCGCCTGTACTTGTAGTCGTAGCTTTTGGGCTGTTTGGTACGAGATGGGGAAGTTACTGGTCTGTTCTGATCAATCTGGCTATCACATCGCTCCTGATTATGGATCAATACAGTCAACTGCCAGTCTATTCTCACTACATGGTGATTAACATCATCATCAGTTATGCCGTGATCTCTCTGATTGCCTGCTTCTTCTTTATAAAGCTGGAAGAGCAAAATATCTCTCTCGTAAAAGAGACAGCAAAACGTGAAAAGCTGGAGATGGCAGAGGTTCTTGCTGGCGGTATTGCACACCTGGTCAATAATGAGATGCAGTCCATTGTTGGACGGGTATCCCTTATCAATATGGAGGCTTCACCAGCCCTGTCAAAGCAGGTGAAGAAAATTGAGGCGACGGCTTTTCGGGCCAGTGAGCATGTTACCCAGCTTCTGGCCTATGCCGGGGGTGGCAAATACAACTCCATCTATTTTGATGTTGAAGAGCTGTTATCTCTTCTGATTAAACAGCGAATAAATGTCTCTGATTCCGAAAAAGAAATTACATTTAATCTGAGTATGTCGCCTTCACTCTATTATTGTGATGGAGATCCCAGGCAGATACGTCAGGTGATCGATAATCTTCTGGATAATGCTATTGAAGCTTCAGACTGCAGTGGAGAGATATTAATCATGCTTGAGAATGACTACAGAGAGAGTGAGACAGATGGCATGACCCCGGGGTTTTATGTGAAAATCTCTATTCGAGATATGGGTAAGGGGATTGCAAAAGAGTCACTGGATAGAATTTTTGATCCATTTTATTCCACCCGTTTTATCGGTCGTGGCCTGGGCCTCGCTGCAGTCTACGGAATTGTAAAAAATCACCTTGGGCACATCAATGTGAATAGTGAAGAGAGCCTTGGGACCACGTTTCAGGTATGGCTTCCTGTAAAGCTCTGAGGTTCTTTCGGATAAATACTTGCGCCTTTGCAGGTGGTGAAACTATGCTTAGAGTATAGAGTGAATTTTCAGGAGAAAGCTATGGTAACTGCACTCGACATCATGAATTCCGAAGCACCCAGTTGTGATATTGATACACCCATTCAGGAAATCATTAACCGATTTGCATCAGATGATATCTCCGGAATACTGGTTACAGATGCGGAGAGGCGCCTCTACGGAATCATTACTGAATCCGATCTTATTGATCAGCAGGCAAGCCTTCATCTGCCGACGGCCATGGCTATTTTTGATATGGTTATTCCAATGGGTGAGGATCGTTTTGAGCATGAGCTGGAGAGGATGCAGGCTCTGACTGCAGAAGATTTAATGGTCCGGGAGGTGAAGACAATCTCCGCAACCACCAGTCTGGATGAAATTGCAGCCATCATGAGTGAGGGCAATGTCAATCACCTTCCAGTGGTAAACAATGAAATTGTAGAGGGCCTGATCTCCAAACATGATCTGATCAAAGCGCTTGCAAAGAAACTGAAGTAATAACCAACTTTATAATGACTGAAATTCGACTCAAAAATGAGGCGGCAACTATTGCCTATGCCCATAAGCTGGCTGCAACACTTAAACCCGGACAGGTGATTGCGCTTTCCGGCGAGCTGGGTGCGGGAAAAAGCGTTTTTGCCCGATCACTGATGCGTTCGCTTGGCGTGAAGGATGAAGCACTTCCCAGTCCGACCTTTGCTATTATTCAGGAGTATAAGGGTGATGAATGTAAAGTCGCTCACATGGATTGGTATCGCTTGGAAGATGCTAATGAAATCGAGATGCTGGGAGTCCGCGATTTCTTTCAGCCGCCCTGGATATCCATTATTGAGTGGCCAGAGCATAACAGCTCCATTCTGCCAGCTGATTCTATTCGAATTACCATCACTGTAGACTCAAACAACCTGGAGCGACGCACTCTCGCTATAATATGATACCCCTCATGCTTTTCGGCTATTTACTGCTATAATAATTACAGGTTAATGATCATAGTGTTTTTTTTGCGATATAGATGGTGTTAGCAGCTTAATCTTACTTTCAAATCGGGGAGGAAAGGCGGTGTAATGCGCGGTTTCACTCTAATAGAACTAATGGTGACCATTGCTATTGGAGCAATCCTGATGGCCATGGCTATCGGTGGCTATTCATCGCTCCGCCGTGATTCACTGGTGGCCTCTGCAGGCGAACAAATTGTATCCACACTTCATCAGGCGCGCCTGAGAGCACTGTCGCAACGGGAAAGCCAAAGTGTTGTGATTGATTATTCCGGTGAAGGCATCACTGACTCCCGTGGCAACAGTTATGTTTATAAGGGCGTTAATCTGCAAAACATGCCTTCCGGCACATGCACACCCGGTACAGCAGCTTCGGAGACTATTACCTTTACAGCCAGAGGCTCTGCTTCAGCAGCTATTATTAAATATTCATCCGCTGACGCTTCAAAAGTCGGATATATAGTCATTAACTCCGTAACAGGTGGCATTATCCTTTACGAAACCTGCACCGGATCAGGGCTCTTCTCATGAAGTGGCATGAGAATGGTTTCACGATCATTGAATCACTGGTCGCACTGGTGATTATCTCTATTGCCATGCTGGCGCTGGGCTCTCTGTTGATCGGAAATATAAAAAGCACCATGCAGAGCGAGCACAGGATCGACCATTCAGGGCTGGCGCAATCGGCCATGACCAACATGGTCTCTCTCGTAAAGTCCGGTGGAGTAGGTTACACAGAGGCTACTGCACAGGCGGCGCTGACTTCACAGATGGCAAACATTACGGATATCAACGCCACTGTTACACTTAATCCCACACCCACGCTGGAGGGAATAACCGTGGTAACTGTCCAGTTAAACTGGACTATTCGAGATGATCCCAAAACCCTGACTCTTCTATCTGCGGTGACATCCGAATGAGCAATTATAATAACCCATCTCACCCTGAATCCGGTTTTACACTGATTGAAGTGATGGTTGTAATGGTCATCTCACTGGTGATTTTAGGTGGCTTGCTACTCAATTTCACTCAGCAATACAGCGAATACAACTATCAGAGTAAGCGTATGAATACGGTTCAGAACCTTGAGTTTTCCATGCGTTTCATGGCCGAGGATCTTCGTGCGGGGCTGATTAGCCTTAGCGGAGCGCCAACAGGCAACCCGGCTGAAAACAACGCATTTGCTGGCACAGCCGCAACTACAGGCCTTACCTTCTGGGTATGGGATGAAAGCAACGGCATTACAAGCAGTCGTGCTCAAAGAAAGTATCTCCTGTCAGGTAGTTCTCTTCGTTATGATCCCGAAGCATCGGGGGCAGATGATACCGCCAGTGTCAGTAACACTGTTCTGACCGATATCACCTTCTTCAAGGTGTTTCTGGACGGAACGACCTCGCGCACGGGTTTTTCAGGCATCCCTGCTGCACTGGGCACGCTGATTGTAAATGATCCCTCCGGCACACCACAGGCGGTCAATGGTTACACCATTCTGATCGAGATGGCTGTGGATGCCGGGTATAAAGGCGGTTCTTTTCTGGATGTAAACAGTGTTGACGTGCGCACAACGGCAGATCAGCGAAAAAGAGTATGGCGGTATATTCAGGTATATCCGATGACAGTGGTGGATTGATATGAACAGTGAAAACAACTTGATGGAGAAGGGCAACGAACGTGGTTTTATCCTGATCACGACCATTCTTATTCTGGCGATATTAACGATTGTAGGTACGGCAGCATGGTTTAAAACCAATGTTCAGATGAGCCTGTCTACAACGGTGGTTGAGTCCGGGCAGGCTTTTGCGGCTGCCAATGCCGGACTTGAAACAACCTATGCCTATTGGTCTTTTGATTCCTCCGGGCAGGTTGAATACAGCGACATCAAGAGTGATATTGTCAATGATACTGCAGTTTCAGGAATCTACATTGATCTGCTTGATCCATACTCCATGGATGATCTCAATGCTATCGCCACCTCTACCTATTCAAAAACAGATATCAATGACCTGATCTCATCGACAACAGGGGTTCCAAGTGGCATTCGGGTTTATAATATTACAGCCTCAGGCATCACTGAAGTCTCCAATTCCAGTTGGGGCACATCCGATCCACAGGTGGCTGTATGGGCAACCAGCTTCAGCTCACAGGATGAGCCGGATTATCCCTATGGGGTTAACAGCGCCAATGCGAACACCACCAGCTGCTCAAGCTGCAATCTTGTGGTCTATGCACTGGGTCGTTCAGGCAATTCCAAGCGTCTGATTCGCCAGGCATTCACTTACGTAACAAGTAATATCGAAGGCGTCAGTGCCATTACCAATGCACCGGCGTTCGATTCATTCAGCGAGATGTACAATGCGATCTGCTCTGATTCGGTGCCGCTTACTGACACGGCAAACACCCCCGGTGCAAAAGGTGCAACGGAAGGGTTGCTGGTCATTGATGTCACCCAGTCCACAAATGGCGATGCACTGAAGTCCAATGCCGATATTGGCCGTGCAGGTAAAGCATTTCGGGATGGCGTCAGCTCAAATCCGTCACTGACGATCGATAGCAATCCCTCCATTATTTTTGATCCTACCGTTGCATCAGGAACAGGCTCTCCACAGGTGGATCAGGACAAGCAGAGCCCTAGCTCAACCAATCCACCCTTTATTGAACGCAATGCAACGATCGACTGGTTTACCGATCTTAACAAGCACCTCTTCAACCTGGATATTTACAGAGAAGCAGCCAATACCATTCGTACCGGCACCAAAGGCTGGACAACAGCAACAGAGAAGGGGATTGACTATACGTTGGCAACTGATCGTGACGGCCCTTACAATCTTTCAGGTGGCAATAGTGGCATTCCGCGCTCCGGTACGCTTACCGTTCGCGAGTTTATGTACAACGTTCAGCGGGCCATTCCGATGTATGGCATTGTACGCGTACTGGTTCCAACCCTGATTGATTCAGGTGGAGACTTTGGCAGCGGGCTTGACTGTAACGTGCCGTCACCGGGAACTGATTTCACCATCTACACTCAGAATCCACAGGTGAGCCGTTATGGCGTGCTCTCAGCTGCCAATGTTCTGGCCCAGACAGGTGATGGCGGCGGTGAACAGGTAGATATTCGGGATATGGATATCTCTGCTGCACCAGCCAGTGCTACCAACGTGCAGGCCAAGGTGATTGTCTATGGTCTACTTTTTGTTGATTACTACCATGATTCCGATGATAACGGACTGTACGATGCAGCCAACGACAAGCTTTTCACACCGGTAGAGTCAGTCGATATTTACATGAAAATTCATATTCCACTGATCATCAATCCCGCGCTGGATGGAACCCATTCCGGACTGGCTGACGATAGCGCTTCAGGAACAAAGGATTACACCCACGTCAGCGCGGCCAAAGGTAAGTGGTATGGCATGGATATGGATGACTCTCCTGATGGCGAGATGGATCTGATGACCATGCCCTACACAAGTTCAACAGACCCATCAATTTTCGAAGTGGCAACCAGTACCCGTGGATTCGGATCAAGTGGTTCCATTACCTATTTCGACTCCGTGGCATCAGGCAGGGAGCCACAGGCCGGGCTGTGGAATATGATTAATCATATGAGCAACCGGGGACATGCAGGAGGAGCGGACCTGGCTCTGCGCCTTGCCTATTTCTATAACACCAAAAAAGCAGCCTCGGTTGTAGGTATGGATAATTTTCCGAGCTCTCTGGTAGAGCTGCAGGACTTCTATATCGGTAATAATGGTACAGGCACTACACCGGATGGAGCGGATGCTTTCCACCTTCTGTCACCCAGTGGTTACATTCATGGCTGGAGAAGGGCATTTCAGGTAACAGGCATGCCGTCATCCATCTGGAACGATAATCTGATCGCTACCACGTCATCATATTATGATGAGCGTGCCAAATATATGCATGTGAGCAGTGATGCGGATGGGGTGATGATTGATTCGGACTTTGCCGATATCCCTGCGGAGATATATTCCGGTGGCCTGCTGGATATGCATGGTAATGTGAATGTCTCAGGTGTGCTCTACACGCCGATGCAGATCGAGCTGGAGGCAAAAAACGATGGCAACTACAAAGGTACAGCGGCCGAGGGGCCAGCAAGACAGTATATCAACGGCTCTCTGATTGGTGGTTTCGGTGTCTATATTCAAAATGCCAAGCAGGGCTCAGTTGATGGCACCGACGATGGTCTGACATATATTGTTTATGATCCGGTGGCCGTGGATAAATTATCAACCAATGACAACTCGGTTATTACATCAAGACGTTACTGGCAGGAGCTTCAATGATGAATAAAACAATAAATATTTCCATCCTGCTGTTGCTGCTGTTTATCCCATTGGCCGCAATAGCTAACCATATTCACAAGTGGACTGATAGCAGCGGTGTTGTCCATTATACAGATGACGTTTCCAAAGTGCCTGCTCAATATCGTGAACATAGCGCCATGGAACTTGATGAGTTAAAGGATTCACATAGCATAAAAGACAATATTGACTCGGATATCGACAAACATGGAGAGGAGATGTGGACCCTAGTCTGTGCACAGTGCCACTTTGCAGGCAGGGGATACAGAGATGGCCTGATCGGGCTTGGATATCTTACCGTTGATCCCATTACAAAGTTTCCAAAAACAGCCGAAGAGATTGTCCCCAGACTCAAACATGCCACCTCCGGAAGACGAAGTGACATGGACAGGCTTGATATAAGTGATGAAGAGTTGCTCAATGTTGCGAGATATTTGCTGGAACTACAGGAAAAATAGAAACCAGCCTCTCCGCCAAATATCTGTCTGTAAGCCAGAGAAAAATAGCTCAACTCGACCGTTAAATTAATTTTGGCTGAAATTTCAGGCAGGTTCCAACACCCCCCATTGTTTGACAATATTGTGATATATGTCACATTATTATTCTTTATATTTAACACTATAGTAGATTGATTAAAGGGCTTTGATAGCTCGCCGACAGATTGAATGAAATTGGCAATAGCCATAGCTTTTTTCAGTCGGGGTAGGGAAAGGTGGTTGAATGCACGATTGGATGCAGATAAACATTCGAACTTCATGTGAATTGCAGCGAAATTCGCGCAAAGATCAGGGATTTTCTCTGATTGAGATGATGGTCGTGATTGGGATTATGGCTATAATTGCAGCTATTGCACTGCCGACATTTTCCGAATGGCGGCAGAGAGCAGCATCACAAACAGCCGCAGATTCACTTGTTGCTCATTTGAAACAGGCCAGAATCATCGCTATTTCAGAAAGCAGATCTGTTACCTTTGCCTTTACCACATCGGATTACACGATGGATGGCCGTACTGTTGAATTGAGTGAATACTCTCCCGTACTTACACTGACCACAGCCAACGCATCATGGACTTTTCAGAGCAGAGGAACTGTAGTCAATAATGGTGATATTACGCTTGCAACCCCCTCATTAACAAAAATTATCAGTGTGAATAGTCTCGGAAGGACATTTATCCAATGATGGCAAACAGACCCGAAAAGGGATTTACCTTGATCGAAACACTGGTCGCACTGTTGATTATTTCTATCAGCCTGCTTGCGCTGGGTGCTTTCACCATTCAGGTGCTCTCAACCGACAGTGTTGCTATTCAACGGACTGTAGCCACTCAGTTTGGTGAGCGGATACTTGAAACATGGACGTCTACAGGAACCACACCAGGCAATCCAACAACGGATACAAGAAACAATGTCGATTACTCTCTGGTGCCTTCTACCAGTACAACTGGTATCCCTGCAGGAGTGAACAGGGTCGTTACCGTTAGCTGGTCAAATAAAGGTACAAGCCGACAAGTGGTGTTGTCCGCCATGTCACCCGCACCATGAATATAAACAAACAAAACGGTTTTACACTTATTGAGTTGCTGATCGCACTGGTCATCGGAATGATTCTGATGGCTGGCCTCTACAGTAATTTTATTTTGCAGAGCCAGGTGCAGAAAAATCAGGCCAGCAAATCGGTTACAGCTGAGGATTTGCAGATTGCAGCCCAGATCATGCAACGTGAGTTGAGAATGGCACAAACCATTACACTTGCAGGCACCAGGCTTCAATATACAGATGTTGACGGGAACAGTGGCTCATTCTGGTACAACCATGGTGCGCCACTGATTAATGGTACGATCTGCTGGGATCAGCCACCTGGCAATGGTGCCTGTGTTACAGCAGAAGAGATGATTCGTGGCCTAGATACAGCAACCGGAATGACCGTGACCACAGTAGGTAGCGTTTTCACCATAACGCTTACAGGCACATATATTGATATGCGGGACAAACAGGATACCACGTTTGATCTTGTTTTCAGTGTTGCGAGAAGGAATTAATGAGGAGTCAGGCTATGAAAACAGATGATAAAGAGCAGGGCTTTGTGCTGATTACATCACTGGTGATTTTGCTGATCCTGACTATTATGAGTGTCGGTCTCTATTTTCGTAGTACCACTAATCAGCAGGTAAGCACATCAGGACAGAATACCACCCGAGCCTACTATTTTGCCGAGACCGCTCTGAATTACGTATCATGGTCTTTGCACTCAGCGCAAAATAACGATGCTGATCTTGATGGTGATGGCAATGGTGATCGGAGCAATCTTCAGGCCGACACAACCGACCCAACTACTCAGGTCAGCTATTTTGATAACAGGGCCATTACCGCAAGGCGCATAGCTTATAACCCCGCTAATACCGTTAACCCGCCTGTAGTTTATGACCCTTCTACGAATGCAACCCCTGATTTTGATAATATTGCCGGCAATCTTCCAGCGGGATATCTCGTTCTGGCTATTGCTGACAATGGAGCTATCACTTTAACAGTTACCTCTACTGTTCCTGCAAATCATTACGGCGCTGTGGTCTGGTTAACAGCTGCTGACCAGACCACCTTTGCTGATTCAGTTGCAGGTAATAGCTATGATGTAGTGGCTTACTCCATCGGCTACGTTAACGGGAAACCGCTGCGAATGTTAAGAGCCATCATTGGGAATGCCGGCATGGGCCCTCCTGTGGGCCTTGGCTCAGTTACCAATGGATACCAGTAAAGAGGTTATGAATATGAGATATCTTAAAATCACTCCGAATTTGCTTGCATGGTTCTCGATGGCGGGGTTTTCGCTAATCGCAATGGTTGGAACTGCTTATGCGGGCAGCACCTGTTCTGTCACAATGCCTTATAATCCGAGCTATTCCACTACGCAAAAACCCGGCACAACAAGTGTAGCGGATACATATCACACAATTATCGACCATACGCAGGCTGAGCACCCCAACGTGATTGTCTCCAATACTGAGACAGCTAACGGTAAATCTTATCCGATCACATCTGCCAATGTTAATCCATGGGCTGCGATTGATGGCGATGTTGATTACACATCTCCCTCCAGTGATAACCGTGTGCAGTACAGAGAGGTTGTCGTTGATCATGCACATCTCACTGATGTGAATCGAACGACCACTTCGACATCCACACAGGGTCAGGGTACCTATGTCCATCGTTTGGGAACCTATGATTCAGGCCCTTCGATAACAGCATTGCAAATTTCTGCCGGGCCACCAGCTGTTGATGAAACCATTCTGGATCTTTTTTCAGTTAATGGGCAGGCGTTTGATCTGGACCGTCTGCGTTATGTTGCCAATAAGCTCTGGAAAAAATGGAAGCAGGATGTAGCCGATGGCGATGG
>JBEQLD010000027.1:0-19744 GCA_040326115.1 Mariprofundaceae bacterium
ATCAGTAGCTCTGAGTGCATTGGTCACCCGTTTAATTTTTCCGCTCTTCAGATCCATCACATAGATGGAAGTAACCCGTACATCACCCTCGCTATCACGGTTGGATATGAATGCGATCCTGTTTCCATCCGGACTGAAGGCCGGTTCAAAATCACCAAATGTATTGGTGGTGATCTGAGCCAGACCAGAACCATCCACATTCTGCATCCACAGATCATAGTTACCACCCAGATCACGAACAAACACGACCCGCTTCCCATCAGGCGACAGAGCACCATTGAATGCGTTATGGAACATCGTCAACTGACTGCTGTCGCGATCAAAAAGAAAGAGGGCAGGTGCCTGAAATTTATTTCTAGTCCCCGTCTGAGTCGGATAATAGCCCTGCTTATAACGCCATGCATCAGAGTGATAGAGGCGCCAGCTTTGGCCGGTAAACTCTTCCTGTTTAAAACCGTCACTGTAATCATCCAACACCCGTGCACGACGGGTCTTTTCCAACGAAGTATCAAAAGCCCAGATTTTACCATTGGCTGATGCCTTAAGATTTGCCGGCATCAATGCTCCGGTAAACGTACCCATATTGGCAATGGCAACATGTCCATCACCTTGTCCCTGGTTCATCCAGGCTCCAATGGGCCCCATGCGGTTACTGACATAACCAATCGCGCCATCTTTAATCGCAACGCCATAACGGATCGCCTCTTTTGGCTGTGATGCTGCAATCAATTTACCTTCGGCAGAGATATTTCCAACAGAAGTCCGTACGACACTGTATTCATTATTAACCCGCTGGCTGTAGACAACGAAGTTACCGGCAACAGACGGGTAAACCGTTTCACGCTTATCATCTTCCAGCACGGTCTGGATCGGGTAAAGGGGCTCGGGAACCTTCTGTTCTGCGCGTGCAAGCGCATTTTGGCTCAGCAATAGAACTGCAATGATCACGACAACTAAATTCAGCCATGGTTTAAACATCTGAATATCTCCTTTTTTATATCTCGATTAGATTTACAGCAGATACAAATAGTAAAAGTCTGCCGGAAGCGCGGCGAATGATGCTGACCATGATACCATATGCGAGTGATACATATCACATGTTAAAGGGTTTTAATTTGGGTTTAATTTTCATGCCCTGAAAAGCCCTGAAATTATTGTTTATTTGTTAACAAACAACTCAATAGTGTTTCGAATCTGATCCCTTACCCGACGGAACTCGGCCATGATTTCTTCTTCGGAACCCGTTGCTTGTGCCGGGTCATCAAAAGGCCAGTGCTCTTTTTTGCATGAAGTCGGCACCGTCGGACAGCTCTCATCGGCATTGCCACAGACAGTCACTAGAAGATCAAGTTTTTTGAGAACACCCGGATCAAGCTGCTCCGATTTCTGACCGCTGATATCCACACCGGCCTCTTTCATCACAGCAATCGCACGAGGGTTTTTACCGTGCGCAACAATTCCAGCGGAGTAGACTTCATACCGATCTCCACCAAAGTATTTCAGCCAACCTTCAGCCATTTGAGAGCGACAGGCGTTACCTGTGCATAAAAATAGAACCTTCTGTTTCATACGATACCCCTTTCATACCAGCCTTTACTCCGATTCACGATAGCAACAACCGAGAGCATGACCGGTACTTCTACCAATACTCCCACTACCGTTGCCAGCGCTGCGCCGGATTCAAACCCGAACAGAGCAATGGCTGTCGCAACAGCCAATTCAAAAAAATTCGATGCCCCGATCAAGGCGGACGGGCCTGCTACACAATGTGCTACTTTCAACTTTCTATTCAACCAATATGCAAGCGTAGAGTTAAAATAGACTTGAATAATAATTGGAATGGAAATCAGGAGAATCACTAAAGGCTGACTAAGTATCTGGCCTCCCTGGAATCCAAAAAGCAGCACTACGGTCACTAGCAGCGCCGCCATTGATACAGGATCCATGATATGCAGCACATCTTCCAACAATCCCTTTGCCAATAATATCTTTCGTCCAACATATGCCATGAAGACCGGAATAACGATATAGAGCATTACAGACAGAAACAGTGTATCCCATGGTATGGTGATAGAAGCTATCCCCAACAGCAGGCCAACTATCGGAGCAAAAGCAAAAACCATGATAACATCATTCAGAGCAACCTGAGAAAGCGTGAACTGGGGATGTCCATTGATCAGTCGTGACCAGACGAAGACCATGGCCGTGCACGGTGCCGCTGCGAGCAGTATCAATCCGGCTATGTATTCTGGGATTTTGTCTGCTTCGAGAAACGGTGCGAAGAGATAGTGCAAAAACAGCCAGCCGAGCAGTGCCATAGAAAAAGGTTTAACCAGCCAGTTAATAAACAGGGTTACGCCAACACCACGCCGATGATCCCACACTTCATGCAGAGAGGAGTAATCAATTTTAAGCAGCATAGGGAGAATCATTGCCCAAATAAGAAAGGCGACAGGAAGATTGATATGGGCAACTTCCTGATTTCCCAACATCTGAAACATTGATGGAAAGAGTGCGCCAAGAGCGATACCTGCAACCATGCAGATAAGAACCCAGAGTGTCAGATAGCGGGCGAACAGCCCCATCGATTTACTATTTGATGACATACAGAACTCCTAATGACAATGAAGTCCATCATTTCCGTAAATCCGCAGTCGAAGCGGGTCTGATAGCGCCTTAAAAAACAAGCGCTGAATGCACCTGTTATTGATCCTTAAAAGAGAAGATACGCTGTAGAGAGCGATGTCCCATCAACTGATGCAGCAACGCCATAGCTACATGACCAATCACGTAGTACCACAGCAACTCACCAAGCAGTTCGTGTGTCTCTTTAAAGAAGTGAACCACATCATCCATGGAGCCATCCGGATTCATGCCGACAAAAAGAACCGTACCTGAAATCCCCAAAGCCAGAGCCAACAGCAGACCAAGGCCATGTACTGTCTTGGCAATATAGTCCTGTTCGCCCGCATCACGAAGCTTGCCAATCAGCCAGCCCGGAACCTCTTTCAGCTCAGAGATGATGCCTCTGCGACCTTCTGCAGTGATCCACGGGAACAGCTTTGACCACTCTTCCCGATCCATAATAAAAACAAACCGAAGCAGAACCAGAACCAGCACAATCACACCGAACCACTCATGGACTTCGAAGAACAGCTCCTGATCTTCGCTACGGATACGGCCCGGCTTGGGGCGTTTCATGAATGTTTCGCTGAGTAGCTGCATCAGAATAGTTGATGCAATCAGCCAGTGCAGAATTTTGGTAATTTTATCGTAATGCATTCAATCAGCTACCTTTGCCGGCTATCGCAGCCAGGCGCAGGCGCAGTGCATTAAGCTTGATAAAGCCTTCGGCATCCTGCTGATTATAAGCGCCCTCATCATCTTCAAACGTGCACAAACGCTCATCAAAGAGTGAGTTGTCCGACTTCCTGCCAAGCACAATGACATTGCCTTTATAGAGCTTCAAGCGAACCACGCCATTCACCACGGCCTGTGATGCATCAATCATGCTCTGCATCATTTTACACTCCGGTGCAAACCAGTAGCCATTGTAGATCAGCTTGGCATAACGAGGCATCAGCTCATCTTTCAAGTGTGCCGCTTCACGATCAAGTGTCAGTGACTCCATGGCACGGTGAGCTTTCAACATAATCGTGCCGCCCGGTGTTTCATAACAGCCACGTGACTTCATACCTACATATCGATTCTCAACAATATCGATCCGGCCAACGCCATGCTTGCCACCCAGACGATTCAATTCGCGCAGTACGGCAGCAGGAGTCATTGCCACACCGTTAATCGCAGTAATATCGCCGCCCTGATAGGTCAGCTCGATCTGTTCGGCTTCATCCGGTGCCGCTTCCGGGGAGACGCTCCAGCGCCACATATCTTCACCCGGCTCTGTCCACGGATCTTCGAGGTCATACCCTTCATAAGAGATATGTAACAGGTTCGCATCCATCGAGTAGGGAGACTTGGAATTCTCACGCTTACGCTCTACAGCGATGCCATGTTTATCCGCATAGGCCAGCATCTGCTCACGCGAATTCAGGTTCCATTCACGCCATGGAGCGATCACCTTCACATCCGGCTTCAAACCGTAAAAGCCCAACTCAAAACGAATCTGATCATTACCTTTTCCGGTTGCGCCATGAGAGACAGCATCTGCGCCCTCAGCCTCTGCAATTTCAATCATACGCTTGGAGATCAACGGACGGGCAATGGAGGTGCCGAGCAGATACTCGCCTTCATAAATGGCGTTGGCACGGAACATCGGAAAAACATAATCCCGAACATACTCTTCGGTAAGGTCTTCAATATAGATGGCAGAAGCACCACAGGCCTCAGCCTTGGCACGTGCCTCTTCAACCTCTGCACCCTGACCGATATCAGCTGTAAAGGTTACGACATCACACTCATAAGTATCCTGTAACCACTTTAGAATAATGGATGTGTCGAGTCCGCCTGAGTAGGCAAGTACAACTTTATTGATGTTTGAATGAGCCATGAGTGACCTCAGTAAATTTGATTATAAAACGGTTGCGCAGTTTAAGCCTGAATACCAACAACGCAATGACATCGTACAGACTTTTATTTCCGTAGCATCAAAAACTCAAGCAGTGCCTTCTGCACGTGCAGACGATTCTCAGCTTCATCCCAGACCACGGATTGAGAACCATCAATCACACTGGCTGAAACCTCTTCACCACGATGGGCAGGCAGGCAGTGCAAAAACAGTGCACCCGGTTTGGCAAAAGCCATTACGCGATCATCCACCTGATAACCTTTAAAGGCTTTTTCACGCTCGGCCTGTTCCTCTTCCTGGCCCATGGATGCCCAGACATCAGTCGTCACCAGATCCACATTCTGAGCCGCCTCAAATGGATCGGGACTGATCGTTACATCTGCCCCCACATCCCGGGCAGCCTGCAGAAGACCTGCATCGGGAGCATAGCCATCAGGACAGGCAATTTTCAATTTATAGCCAAAGGCAACCGCACCATTGATCCATGAATGGGTCATGTTGTTACCATCTCCAATCCATGCGACGCTCTTGTCTCTGATATCCCCGCGGTGCTCTTCAAAAGTAAGAACATCGGCCAGAATCTGGCAGGGATGGGTAAGATCAGTCAGTGCATTGATCACCGGCACTGATGAGCAGGCAGCAAACTTCTGCAGCAACTCATGGCCGTATGTCCGGATCATCACTGCATCAACCATGCGGGACATAACACGGGCACTATCGCCAATCGGCTCCCCACGACCCAGCTGGGTTGCTTCAGAGTGAAGAAACAGAGCATGGCCACCGAGTTGATACATGCCCACTTCAAACGATATGCGGGTTCGGGTACTGGCCTTGTCAAAGATCATACCCAGTGTTTTTCCTTCCAGCGTCCGATGAGCTTCGCCTCGCTTCTGCATGGCTTTCAGCTCTGCTGCGCGGGTCAACAGTGAACGCGCCTCATCTGCCGTAATATCGAGTAATGTTAAAAAATGTCTCATCTTTTTCCCTCTACTTCTGCTTCAAACTCTTTAAAAGCATCTTCAAGAATAGTTAATGCATCATCCACTTCATCGTCTGTAATGTTCAGAGCAGGAAGCAGCCGGAGTACATTCGGCCCTGCTGGCAACACCAGAAGGCCTTTTGATCTGCAGCTCTCAATCACAGGCCCAATCGCTTTCGAACATGCAATACCAAGCAACAGGCCACTGCCCCGAACTGATTCGGCCACCGAACTGTTCTCAAGCAAAATCTTAAGCCCGGCTTTGATCCGTGCGCTCTGGTCAACCACATTATTTAGCAGCCCCTCATTCTCAATCGTCTCAAGCACTGCGAGAGCGGCGCTGCATGAGAGAGGGTTACCACCGAATGTTGAGCCATGGGTTCCCGGACCAAAAGAGGCCGCCACCTTCTCTGATGCCAGCATGGCGCCGATGGGTACTCCGCCGCCAAGCCCTTTGGCCAGAGTCAGCACGTCAGGCTTGATGGCCGCATGTTCAAAAGCAAACATTTTCCCGGTCCGGCCGACGCCTGTCTGAACCTCATCCAGCATCAGCAGAATGCCGTGTTCATCGCATAGCTTCCGAACGCCACATAGATACTCAGGATCAGCAATATTGACACCGCCTTCACCCTGCAGAGGCTCCAGCAATACTGCTGCGGTGTTGCCATCGATTGCACCGGCCAATGCATCCAGGTCATTCAACGGAACATGCACAAAGCCCGGTGGCAACGGATCAAATCCGACCTTAACCTTCTCCTGTCCGGTTGCAGTCAGGGTAGAGAGCAGCCGCCCATGGAATGAGTTCGTAGCCGTGATAACCGTGCGCCGTGAAGAGCCTGCATCATGAAAATATTTCCGTGCGATCTTAATGGCAGCTTCATTGGCTTCAGCACCGGAGTTGCAAAAGAAAACCTGACCCAGGCCGGAAAGCGCCGTGAGCTTCTCCGCCAATTCAATCTGCTTCGGAATCTGATAGAGGTTTGAGCAGTGAAGCATGGTCTCTGCCTGCTCATGGATCGCCTTGATCATGGCCGGATGGGCATGCCCCAGAGTGTTAACAGCAATACCGGCAACAAAATCAAGGTATCTTTTGCCCTGATCATCAAACACGTATGACCCCTCACCCCGAACAAGGGTAAGTGGATACCGCGCATAGGTTTGCATCACACTACTCATCTGCCCAATCCTAAAGGGCTATTCAGATAAACGCACCTTTTTACATCTGTAGCAGTTTCTTTTCACCAATGGATTGCCCAAAACTGAAAAGCCTTTTAAGCTTAGGCCTATGGACATCGATAAAAATGTAAAGCATCACACACGCATCAAAGTATGCGGCATCACCCAATTGGAAGATGCACTAACGGCTTCCAGACTGGGCGTTGATGCTGTCGGTTTTGTGTTTTATCCAAAAAGCCCTCGCTACATCACCCCGATGGATGCAGCAAAAATCATCCGGCAGTTGCCTCCTTTTGTTTCAGCCGTTGGCCTGTTCGTTAACCCGGAACAATCTGAAATTGATAATGTGCTGCAGCAATGTCCGCTGGGCGTGATTCAGCTTCATGGTGATGAATCTCCTGAGTTCTGCATGGCACAGCAGAGAAGAGTGCTCAAAGCTATTCCGGTTAACAGTAAAGATGACCTCAAACGTGCACGAACATATCCATGCTCTGTCCTGCTGGACGCCAAAGCCCCACAGGGTGTTTACGGCGGAACCGGTACCGCATTTGACTGGTCGCTACTTGATGGGTTTGAACACGATTATCCACTGATACTCGCTGGAGGCCTCAATTCCAGCAATATTGAAACAGCACTTTCTCATCGCCAATGGTTTGCCGTGGATGTATCCTCCGGCGTGGAAATATCACCCGGCATCAAGGACGACAAAAAATTGTCCGACTTTGTTGCTCGTGTGAACAGCTTCTGAATTCAACTCGCAAGGGATGCGTAAGCAGCATGGATAACACACATATCGACTCCATCTATAACATGGATATTACACATGCGCCTGATCTGAACGGGCACTTTAACCGTTTTGGCGGTCGCTTTGCTGCGGAGACACTGATGGGTCCGCTCAAGGAGCTGGAAGAGGCTTTTTACAAGGCATGGAAAGACGAGTCGTTTCAGAAGGAGCGGATGCATCTGCTTCAGAACTATGTTGGTCGTGCTACGCCACTTTATCATGCAGAACGCCTCTCAAAAGAGGTGGGTGGTGCACAGATCTATCTGAAACGGGAAGATCTGACCCATACCGGTGCACATAAGATCAACAACACCATTGGTCAGGGGCTACTGGCTCATCGCATGGGTAAAAAGCGCGTCATTGCAGAGACAGGCGCCGGACAACACGGCGTTGCTACGGCAACCGTTGCAGCCATGTTTGGCATGCAGTGTGATGTCTATATGGGCAGGGAAGATACCGAACGCCAGGCCCCCAATGTTTTTCGTATGAAGCTGCTCGGTGCCAACGTCATCCCTGTCGATTCGGGTACTGCCACGTTGAAAGATGCGCTGAACGAAGCGATGCGTGACTGGGTCGCCTCCTGTGAAGATACATTTTACATTATTGGAACTGTGGCCGGCCCGCACCCCTATCCGCTCATGGTTCGCCAGTTTCATGCTGTCATCGGTCAGGAAGCCCGCGCTCAATGTCTGGAGCAGACCGGCCGTCTGCCTGATGTTGCTGTTGCCTGTGTTGGCGGCGGCTCAAATGCCATGGGGCTGTTTCATCCCCTGCGTGATGATGATGTGCGCCTTGTTGCAGTCGAGGCCGCCGGACATGGTCTTGATAGCGGTGAACATGCTGCTTCACTGGCTGCCGGAAGGCCCGGAATCCTGCATGGCAACCTGACATACCTGCTTGAAGATGATGAAGGCCAGGTGCAGGGAACCCATAGTATTTCAGCAGGGCTCGACTATCCCGGCGTAGGCCCGGAGCTGGCAGCCATGCTTGAGGAAGGGCGTCTTGACCTGGATGCTGCAACTGATGATGAAGCGCTGGATGCATTTAAAGTGCTGACCCGCACTGAAGGTATTATCCCTGCACTGGAATCAAGCCATGCTTTGGCGGCCGGCACGCGTATTGCAGCCGGAATGGATTCGGATCAGATTGTACTGATCAATCTTTCCGGTCGTGGGGATAAGGATATGGATACCGTATTCAAACTTCTGGGTGATGAAATTGAAGCAGGAGACAAGGCATGAGTAGTGATCGTTTAGCCGACTGTTTCTCCCGCTGTCGCAGCGAAGGTCGCAGTGCACTGGTTGGCTACCTGACCGCCGGTGATCCGAATGTAAGCACCTCTGAAGAGTTACTGCTCGCACTGGCTGAGCAAGTGGATATTCTGGAAATTGGCATGCCCTTTTCCGATCCTATGGCAGATGGCCCTGTCATTCAGGCGGCAAGTGAGCGGGCTCTTGAAGCAGGCGCCTTGATCAAAGACCTGTTCGCCATCGCTACAAAGGTTCGCAGCACCTACCCGGACGTCTGCATTATTCTAATGGGGTATGCCAATGTCCCTTACACCATCGGCTTTGATAAATTCTCCAAACAGGCCTCAGAAGCTGGCGTTGATGGTGTTTTGATTGTTGATATTCCTGCTGAAGAGAGTGCCATTTGTGAAGAATCACTGAAAAAATATGACCTGCACCGCATTCTTCTGCTTGCTCCCACTTCATCTGATGAGCGAATAAAGCTTGCATCCGAGGCCGCAAGCGGCTTTATTTACTATGTGTCATTAACAGGTGTAACCGGAGCAGCGATGGGTGAGACGGCAACAATTGAGAAACAGGTGGAAAATATTCGTTCATTTTCCGACCTGCCCATCTGTGTTGGCTTTGGTGTTAAGACTCCTGAGCAAGCCGGTAAAGTTGCAGCATTTGCCGATGGTGTTGTGGTTGGGAGCCACTTTGTCTCACAAATTCCACAGCATTCAGGCAACTCAAAAGCCATGGTTTCAGCCTTGAGCGCAGCCGCTTCGGATATGCGCAGTGCCATGGCTAAGGTGACCATTTGAAGATCAAGGTTCTCGGCTGCTATGGAGGCCAACTACTCGGATTTCACCTGACATCATTTCTGGTGAATGACTCTATTTTACTCGATGCGGGCTCTCCCACTGAGGCACTCACACTCGAAGAGCAGGAAAAGATCAATCATATCTTCCTCTCTCACACCCATCTTGATCATATCAAGGACATTGCTTTTTTGGCTGATAACCGCTCACTGAAAAGAATGGCGAAAGGCAATGCCAGCAACTACATCACAATTCACTCCCTGCAGGAGAATCTGGATACGCTAAAAGAACATTTCCTGAATAATCACATCTGGCCTGATTTTACTGAGCTGCCGAGCAGAGAGAATCCAACCCTCTCCCTACATGCCATTAAGCCTGAAGAAATCATTGAGGCGGATGGACTTCAAATTACACCGATTGCAGTAAACCACCCTGTACCCTGCACTGGTTTTCTACTGGATCAGGGTGATGCACAGTTCATCTACTCAGCAGATACAGGCTCCACTGAACGGCTTTGGGAGGTTGCCAACGAACAGCCTAATCTACAGGGCCTTATCATTGACTGCTCGTTCACCAACACATATCAAAAACTTGCAGATATCAGCGGTCATCTGACGCCGAAACGCATGGCAGAAGAGCTGCGCAAACTGGACAAGTACGGGGAGATCCCGATCTACCTGTATCACATGAAACCCGAGACACTGAACATCATTCAAGCTGAAGTCGTTGCAGAGGATATTCCTCATCTGCGCATGTTGACTCAGGTTGATGAACTACTTTTTTAAGAGAGCATAACATGAGCTGGCTGACACGATTAATAGAGAGTCCAAAGAGCATTCTTTCCTCATCCGACACTACCGGTACGCCGGAGGGTATGTGGGAGAAGTGCCCCGGCTGTTCCGAAACGCTTTATAACAAAGAGCTGATGCGCTCAAGCATGGTCTGCCCAAAGTGCGATCAACATCTACGCATTAACGCAGAACAGCGTGCGCTCTTTCTCTTTGATGCTGATACCTATGAAGAGCATGACACTGAGCTAAAAGCAGAAGACACACTTAACTTTAAAGATAAAAAACGTTATAAAGATAGAATTAAAGAAGCCAACAAGAAGGCTGGCTCTAGTGATGCAGTTCGCAACTATCTGGGTGACATCAAAGGCCAGATGACCTCAGCATCCATCTTTGATTTTAACTACATGGGTGGAAGCATGGGCTCAGTTGTGGGTGAAAAAATTGCCCGCGGCATGGAGCGCGCCATTGAATACCAATGCCCCTACCTGCTGATTACTGCTTCCGGCGGAGCGCGCATGCAGGAAGGCGTTCTTTCGCTTATGCAGATGGCCAAAACGTCTTCCGTAGCAAACAGATTGAATGAGGCAAAGCTTCCGTTCATCTGCCTTTTGACTGATCCGACCATGGGTGGCGTTTCCGCCTCAGTGGCATGGCTTGGTGATGTGATCATTGCCGAACCCAAGGCCCTGATCGGATTTGCCGGACCCCGTGTTATTCAGGAGACGGTTGGCGAAACACTGCCGGAGGGCTTCCAACGTGCAGAATTTCTTCTTGAGCATGGCCTGGTTGATACCATTGTTGACCGCCGGGAAATGCCGGATCATCTGAAAAAGATTTTTGAACATCTCATGCACCGCGCCTACCGCCAGGCAGGCTGAACATAGCTCAGGTGGTAAGGCCACCAAATTAAATGCATTTAAAAAACCGTAAACCTGATGACATCGCATCATGGCTTGAGCAATTAGGCCAGCCATCGGCAGACCGTGATTACAAACCCGGCCACCAGCGCATGCATGATCTGTTAGCCTCTTTTAACCTCAAACGTCCACCGTTTCGCATTCGCATTGCAGGCACCAATGGCAAAGGCTCAACAGCTTTTATGTTAGCCAATGCACTGCAATCCTGTGGCTTGAACATTGGCCTTTATACTTCTCCACATATTCACCGGTTTAATGAGCGCATTCGGATCAATGGGGAGCCTCTGTCCGATTCGGATCTGCTAAACATCATGGAAGAGCTCATGCCCGTTGCACTTGAGATTGGCGCCTCCTATTTTGAGGTTGCCACAGCACTGGCTCTCAAACATTTTTCTGACTCGGAAGTGGATGTTGAAATCCTTGAAGCAGGGGTCGGCGCCAGACTTGATGCGACTACAGCAGTCGATGCCGACATGGCCCTGATCACCCCGATAGGTCTGGACCATCAACTATGGCTGGGCGACAGGCTGGCAGACATCGCCAATGAGAAAGCTTACGTCACTGCCGGCTGTCGATTCGCAATCACTGCTCCTCAAACTTCAGAAGTGGCATCCATACTTATCAATCACTACCAACAGCTTCAGACCATTGAGGCGTGTGACTTTTCATCCATGCAGACCATTGGCGCTCACCAGATACAAAACGCCTCTCTGGCATGGGAAGCGTTTCAAAAAATAGTCTCTACTGGATTTATCAGTCCTGACATGCTCGATAGAGCCAAAGCGGCCATTCAAGAGACTTCAGTTCCAGGCCGGCTGCAGAAAGTGGTATTCGGAGAGGCATCTATCTGGCTTGATGCAGCTCATAACGCTCATGCAGTTGGCGCCCTACTGCCCACACTTTCCGAACTGGCAAATCCATTTGACGGCATCTTTATTTACACCCGGGAAGACAGGGACCTATCCGATAGTATTGATCTGCTCAGGCCATTCACAGAAAGAGTGATTGGTGAGTCCGGAGATATCTTTGATGAGACCTATCCAACCATAGAAGCTGCATTAGAGGGCAGGTTAAAAGTGGAGCCTCAAGGAGACTATCTGATTCTCGGGTCATTCATTACCGTAGCTGCAGCGCTGGATTGGCTTAAAGATAACCACTCCAGTAGTTGAATAGTTAAATTACGAATCCTTTTACGCCACGGCGAATACCAACGGATCCTGTTCGGGTCAGCTCAATAATGCCGTACGACTCAAGCTGTTCGAGGAACTCATCCAGCTTCTCAGCAGCGCCAGTCAACTCCAGAGTCAGGTAATTGATATCTACGCTATCAACAACTTTAGCCCGAACTTCGTCAGCCAACTTCACCAACTCAGAACGATTGTCTGTATTGGAGGCTACCTTCACCAGCAGCATCTCCCGCTCCATATGTACAAGATGAGAAATATCCTCAACCTTGATCACAGGAATCAGTTTATTAAGCTGCTTCTTGATCTGCTCGATAATGTGCTCATCGCCACGGGTAACAAGCGTCATACGACTCACTGTTTCATCCAATGTCGGTGCTACGTTCAAGCTCTCGATGTTATAGCCACGTGCTGAAAACAGCCCTGCTACACGGGTCAAAACACCAAACTCATTCTCAACCAGTACGGTAATGGTATGCCTCATGATATTTCTCCAAAAAACAAAAATGAGGATTTTTGTTTGAGAGAAAGGCGTGGATGCAGCGAAGCGCGGAATGTATGTCGATCATACATGAGCACTGGAGAAGCATCTGCAACGCAGCTATCGAGAAAAAAGACCATTTTTATCATGACAACACCATCTCATTCAAGGCGGCGCCCGCCGGAACCATTGGGAAAACATTCTCTTCCTTGGAGATAGCGACATCAACAATCACAAAGCGATCATTCACATTCAGTGCTTTATCGAGCGCAGCATCAAGCTCATCCAGCCTGTCGACACGGATACCGACACCGCCATAGGCCTCGGCCAGCTTCACAAAATCAGGCAGTGAATCAAAATAGGAGTTCGAGTAGCGAGACTCATAAAACATCTCCTGCCACTGCCGAACCATGCCCATATAGCCGTTGTTCAAAATCACAACCACGACAGGCAAATTATACTGAAATGCCATGGAGAATTCCTGACTACACATCTGAATTGACGAGTCGCCGGTGAAGAGCACAACCTTCTCATCCGGCTTTGCAACCTGTGCACCAATGGCTGCCGGCAGGCCATAACCCATAGTTCCCAGTCCGCCGGAAGTAAGCCAGCGATTCGGCCTGTTAAATCCATAGTGCTGGGCTGCCCACATCTGATGCTGTCCAACATCGGTTGCAACAATGGCACCGCCGGAAGTCTTCTCATGCACTTTGCAAATCACAGTCTGAGGCTTGATCGCTCCATCTTCAGGCTGATCAAAGCCCAGTGAATCCTTGGCACGCCACTCATTGATCTGTTCCCACCAGAGCTTCAGCGCTGCTTCATCAGGCTTGCCATTCTTGCGCGCAATCTCTTCAAGAAGCTGCTTAAGCACTTCAGCAACATCGCCCACAATCGGAAGATGTGCATGGATATTCTTGGAGATGGATGATGGGTCAACATCGATATGGATCACCTTTGCATCAGGAGCAAAGGCATCCAGCCTGCCTGTAACCCGATCATCAAAACGAGCGCCGACTGCAATCAGAAGATCACAATGGGACACCGCCATATTCGCTTCATAAGTGCCATGCATGCCCAGCATGCCAACAAAGTGTTCATCATCATGCGGAACACCGCCCAATCCCATCAGGGTATTGGTAACCGGTGCATTCAGGGTATGAGAAAGCTCACGTAGCAGCGAGGCTCCGCCGTGAGAACCGACCACACCACCGCCGGTATAAAGCACAGGACGCTTTGCCGTTAACATCGACTTAACCGCTCGCTTGATCTGCCCCGGATGCCCGTGAGTTACCGGCTGATAGGAGCGCATATTCACTTCTTCAGGCCAGACAAATTCGCACTCTTCACCGCTGATATCTTTAGGGATATCAACCAGTACCGGGCCTGGACGGCCTGTTGTCGCAATGTGGAATGCCTGACGGATAATCAGAGCCATATCCTCAACGCGCTTCACCAAAAAATTATGTTTAGTAGCTGAGCGGGTAATGCCAACAATATCCGCTTCCTGAAAAGCATCATTACCAATCAGAGTCGATGGCACCTGCCCGGAGAAACATACGGTTGGAATTGAATCTGCCAATGAATCAGCAAGCCCGGTTACAGCATTGGTCGCACCCGGACCGGAAGTGACCAGGGCAACGCCACATTTGCCTGAAACACGGGCATAGCCATTGGCTGCATGCAGTGCCGCCTGTTCATGACGAACCAGATAGTGCTTGAAATGATCCTGCTTGAAGATGGCATCATAGATATTCAGAACGGCACCACCAGGGTACCCAAAAATAGTATCCACGTTTTCACGCTTCAGGCATTCAACAAAGATTTCAGCACCGGTCATTTTCATGGTTTTAGCTTTCTCGCACGGGGATTTAGAGAATTGCGACCATAAGTTCAGGCAGTTAAAGTGTCAAGAAAAGGGCGCTAAAACCCTTTAAAATAAAGGTTTAGTCAACTTGTTGAAAGCTCATCAAAATAGCGTCTTCGCGGACACCTGATTCCTGAGAAGGAACATAATAATCCTTACGAACGCCTGAACAGATAAATCCCAGCTTGCCATACAGTGCCTGTGCAGAAGCGTTGGAGGCCCTGACTTCCAGAAGCAGTTTCCTGCCCGTTTTTGCATCAAGAAGGTTTCTACTTAGCTGTTCTGCAATGCCTTTTCGGCGATAGGTCGAGGCTACTGCAACTTGCATGATATGAACTTCATCCAATATATCATGGCTTAACAGATAACCGGCCAAAAACTTATTGTCCAAACAGACGCAGAGCTCATATTCACTCTCCAGCGCATCTTTCAAACCACTGAAAGTCCAGCTTTCCGAAAAAGAGTTACAGTTCAGTTCATAAACCGCAGCGAGATCATCTACGGAGCCTTGCCGATAGATGAGGCCCAAATCGTGATCAGGATCCTTCGGGAGGCTCAACCTGCTCCTTCCAGTTACACGCCTCGGACGCACAGACATGCTCGGTTCCACGACGCTTGGTTTTCTTCTCTGTTACAAATGGTGCACCGCATTGAGGGCAGGGTTTATCAATTGGCATATTCCATAGTGCTTTTTTGCACTTGGGATACTGCGAACATGAGTAGAAAATTTTACCGCGGCGGGATTTCTTCTCCAAAAATGTTCCTTTACCACATTCCGGACAGGGGATCTCTGTATCCTTGGGTTTTTCCAGGGGCTGAATGTTTTTACACTCAGGATAAGCTGAACAGCCAAGGAACTTGCCAAATCGGCCATGTTTGATGGCCATCTGTGCCCCGCACTTTTCACACTTCTCATCAGAAAGCTCGGGTTCAGCCTGCTCAGCATCCCCATTCAAAGGCTTGGCGACCTTACACTCCGGGTATCCGGTACAGGCAAGAAACTTGCCATATTTTCCAAGTTTGATGGCCATCGGTTTACCACATTCAGGACACTTTTCATCCGTCGCCTCTGTTGGACGTTCAGCCACAGCGGCAACATCCACATCAGCCTTGAATGGCCCCCAGAATTCACGTAAAACCGGCTTCCACTCCACTTCACCACGGGCAATGGCATCCAGTTTATCCTCGATCGAGGCCGTAAAACTCAGATCCATAATCTTGCTGAATGCACCGACAAGAAACTTACTGACCCACTCACCAACATCAGTAGGCACAAAACGCTTTCTGTCCATCTCTGCATATTTACGCTCTCGCAATACATTCAGAATGGATGCATAGGTAGAGGGGCGCCCGATGCCATGGCTCTCCAGCTCTTTAACCAGGGAAGCCTCAGTAAAACGTGGCTTGGGTTCAGTGAAATGCTGTTTCGGTTCGGTTCTGTTTACCGTTACAGCATCCCCGGCCTCAAGCGGTGGCAACAGTCGATCTTTATCATCCTTTGCTGGCTCGTCCGTGCCTTCGATGTAAAGTTTTCTAAAGCCCGGGAAGGCCAATACTGAACCTGTAGCCCGAAGCATATGATTTTCCGATTCAATATCTGCACTCACCTGATCCAGAAGTGCCGGTGTCATCTGGGAGGCAAGTGTACGTTTCCAGATCAGGGTATATAGCTTCCACTGATCCGGATTCAAAGATGATTTCATTGATTCAGGCGTACGTGAAACGGCTGTGGGGCGAATCGCCTCATGCGCTTCCTGTGCATTTTTACTTTTGGTTTTAAAAACCCGTGGCTTGGCAGGAAGATAGTTTGCACCAAAATGCTTGCCAATATGGTCACGGATATCATCAAGAGCTTCTGCAGCCAAAGAAACCGAATCGGTACGCATATAAGTAATCAGGCCAACAGGCTCTCCATCAACTTCGATACCCTCATAAAGACGCTGGGCAACCTGCATCGCCTGGCGGGCAGTAAAGCCCAACTTCCTTGATGCCTCCATCTGCAGTGAAGAGGTAATAAAAGGTGCTGCCGGCTGCTGCTTAGCCTGTTTCTTCCGAACATTTGCAACCTGAAATGACGCTGCCTCGATTTTTCCGGCAACCTCTTTGGCACTCATGCCGTCGGTGATGGCAAACTTATCCAGTTTCTCCGAATCTATGGAATGCAGCTGAGCATCAAATTTTCCTGCCGCTACTGAGCAGTCAGTTTCAATGGTCCAGTACTCTTTCGGCTTGAAATCACGAATAAGCTGTTCCCGATCGCAGATCAAACGAAGTGCAACGGACTGCACACGCCCTGCAGACAATCCACTCCGAACCTTTTTCCACAACAGCGGCGAGAGCGTAAAGCCAACCAGATAATCAAGTGCACTTCTTGCCTGCTGGGCGTCGACCAACTGCATATTAATTTCCAGCGGGTTTGCCATGGCTTCATCAATGGCTTTTTTGGTGATCTCGTTAAAGACAATCCGTTTGACTGATTTACCTTCCAGAGCACCACGTTTTTTCAGCTCTTCAGCAACATGCCAGGCAATCGCCTCACCTTCGCGATCCAGATCGCTGGCAAGAATCAGCTCATCCGCCTTTTTCATCGCTTTCTGAATGGCGGCTATACGCTTCTCTTTATCATCGATAACAATATATTTAAGTTCAAAATCATGCTCTGTATCTACTGAACCATCTTTTTTCGGAAATGCCCTGACATGCCCGTAGGAAGCTAAAACTTTATAACCTTTTCCAAGGTACTTTTCGATGGTTTTTGACTTGGCGGGAGATTCCACCACGACTACTGCACTCATCAGTTTTTGCCTCCAATAATATATCGACTACCGGGCAATCGTTCGATCACACCCTGCAGTTCAAGCGCGAGCAAGCTTGGCGAAAGTTCCGTCACGGTCAAGCCACAAGCGTCCACAAGGCTATCGAGATGCATGATTTCCTGCTTGAGTGCAGCAAGGATTTTGCTCTCCTCACTGTTTGCAGGCGCGTATAAATCATAAGACTCCCCAACTCTCTCAGCCCAGCCAAGAAGCCGGAGAAGTTCATCCGCAGACTCAACAAGAGCTGCACCATCACGAATCAGTTGATGGCAGCCTGCATGGGCAGCATTGAGTACTGAACCGGGAACTGCAAACACTTCGCGGCCATAAGAGAGTGCCTGTCCTGCTGTGATCACAGAGCCGGATTTAAGCCCCGCCTCAATCACTACAGTAGCCTCGGCAAGGCCGGCAATGATTCTGTTTCTTTGTGGAAAATTCTCCGGTCTGGCAGTTGTTTCAGGCAAAAATTCGCTAATCACGCAACCCTGGGCTGCAATGGCATCAACCTGTCTCTGTTGCGCATCAGAAAGCACGCCCAGCCCACAACCGAGAACAGCGACTGTCGGACTATCTCCCTCCAGCGCCCCACCATGAGCCGCCGCATCAACGCCGTATGCCATACCACTCACAATTGTTGCACCCTGTTTTGAACAGTATGCACTCCATCGCCGGGCAATCATTTTACTCTCTCCGCTGGCTTTTCTTGCACCCACCATAGCCAACATGCGGTGGCTGCCAAGCGCTGAAACATCACCCTGAACAAACAGTAACAGAGGTGCGTCGTCACATGTTTTCAGCAACTCAGGATAAGCCTCATCTTCCAAACAAAGCAGCTGGATATTGGAATGTTTACACTGTTGTATAATTGATTCTACAGCGCTCTTGCCTGCAGATTTAAGAGAAGAAACCAGCTTCGGGCCAATACCATCAATATTCAGTAATGCTTCATCAGATTTTGACCAGAGCTTATGAATGGAACCACAGGCGGAAACAAGCTGTCGTCCGGTTCGCGGACCAATTCTCTGCGCCATGACAAGACGCAGATAGGCTATCGCAGTATCAGAGCATAACACCTAAAGTTAAATAAAATTAACGATTTGCCTTATTACGAACTGCATCTCCAATATTAATGGAGGCTGTTGAATCCACAACCAGTGCCAGAGAAGCATCCTGCTGTGCCACCAGCACCAGCAGTTCACCAATTTTCTCTTCAGGAAGGGTGACGGTGCCACCGCCCACACGGTCTTCAATCTCACGTCCTGCACGATGAACAGAGAGCGCCGTGCCCGCTTTCAAGCCTTGGTCAAGGCCCAGGCTGATTCCGATGACCTGATTCTGACCTGCTTCGGCAGCATTGTTCCGAATATAGAGAACCTTTCCAACAATACTTCCTGGTGGGAAAGAGGGTGTAATTGTTGTGTTAATCTGTTTAGCCGGCTTCAGCCTGTCTCCACGGGAAAGCTCTTCGAATGTCTGTAATACCAATCCCCGATAGATTCCATCAACCTCGGAACGAACTTCGATCTGCCCCAGATGGTTCACCAGAACACCTATAACACTGCCTGTCTCAGGATCTGTGATTGAGTCTCCTGTCCGGAACACATCCAGCACATCCCCATCATTAACTTTCTGCTTAATTTTCAAATAGAGCCGATCATTGGCACCATAATTAATCCGGTCATCTTCCGAATCAAGGATATAGCCGATACCCTCAATGGCACCGGGTTGAATGAAATCCTGCCTTGCCAAGGCAGTTAAAAGCTTGCTTGTATCAATCTTTCCCTCAAGTTTTTCAACCGGCTTATAGATCACTTTTGGTTGCGGGCGAATCTGGCTCAAGCCACCATTTTTCTTCTTTTTAACATTAAACCAGATCTCATTGCCCGGATAGATCAGATCAGGATTGGAAATATAGAGATTTCTTTCCCAGATTTTCAGCCACTTTTCAGGGTCTTTAAAGAAATAGTTAGCAATATCCCAAAGGGTGTCACCCTTTTTAACTACATATGGCTGTGGAAGATTTACTTTGATATCTGCTTCACTTATTTCCTGAGGAATTGCCAGCGAATCAGCAGTAGCCTGCAGTGGTAATGCGCATACAAATAAAGCCCATGCAATTACAAGAATATGTTGAAGTTTCATGTGAAGCCCCCGATCTAACTATCGAATTT
>JBEQLD010000028.1:0-19657 GCA_040326115.1 Mariprofundaceae bacterium
CTCTGACTGTATCAAGCACATAGACCACCCGACGGTGGCGTGCATTGGCATCCGCACGAAGAACAACCCGCATGTTGGGATCGCCTTTGCTGATATTCAGAATACGTCTGCGAAGGTCGCCATCTTTTACCGGTTCATCCACAACATAGAGCTGCCCGGTCTTATCAATACTGATAAGCACTTCCTTCTGTTCGGTTTTCTGTATCTTGGACTGGCTCGGTGGAAGCTCCAGATTCAAACTGCTCGACACACTGAAACTGGTCGAGACCATGAAAAAGATCAGCATCAGAAACACGACATCTACCAGTGGCGTAATATCCACCAGATAGTCCGCTTTCTTTTTACTGCGTAGATTCATTCAAGCTCGCCTTTGAGCAGTTCAACAAACAACAGGGCATGGTGCTCAATCTCAATCACAAAACTGTTTACACGGGATTCAAAAATGCGATAGGCAACCAGTGCAGGAATCGCTACGGAAAGACCTGCTGCAGTGGTATTCAGTGCTTTGGAGATACCGCCGGCAAGAACATCCGCTTTACCCACACCTTCGATGGAGATGACCTGAAACACTTCAATCATACCGATAACTGTTCCCAACAAGCCCAGTAGAGGTGTAATAGCTGCGATCACGCCCAGAACACCGATATAGCGCTCAAGGTGTGCAATTTCCTGACGCCCGATCTCTTCCAGAATCTCCTTCATCACCGCACGTTTCACACCACGGTTTTTCAGGGCAACCCACAGAATCCGGCTCATCGCTGTATTATTGTCACTGCACAATTTCACAGCAGCATCGACATCACCATCACGGACGGCTGATTCAATCGCCGCAATCTCTTCGGATGGAAGTACCACAACCCGCCTGAGACTCCAGCTACGCTCAAAAATAATTGTTAGTGCCAGAATAGAAGAGCCAAGCAGGAAATACATCACCATGCCGCCCTGAACAATAAACTCGTACACCAATCACCCCCGATGGAAAGATGCGGGGATTATAGAGCCCAATGCCACCACTGCAATGCAGTTTCGCGTTTTCCTCTGAATCGGGTCTGATATTGTTCAATTTTCATACCCTGAGCAGCAGGTTGAGCAAGGCTCCTTTCTTCATGTTTATCGAATCTGATCGTGACTGCACCATGCTTTGTATCCAGCAGTTTCGAGCCTTGATCCAGGTAGCGCTGCACCACATCATCATAGGGAAATCCATATCGGTTTTTCCAGCCTGTCTGGGCAATAGCAACATCCGGACTCAAATGCTTCACCCACAGATAACTGCTTGATGTCCGGCTTCCGTGGTGAGGAATAAGCATCACATCATGATGACTTATGCCCGACCGAACCATTTTTGCTTCACCAGATCTCTCTATATCAGCTGGAAAAAGAAGTTTTTCACCCGAAGAAAGACGTACGGATAGCACAAGCGAGGTATGGTTATCATTGGCCGGATGAAAGCCTTTTGGTGGCCATAAAACCTCCACCTTCGCATCAGCAAACGCCAGAACATCTCCTTTTTTAATCCAGCGAACAGAACCTCCCTGCTCTGTAATCCGATCAACCACTCTATTCATAGCCCTATAACCATGATTGGCAGGAACATCAGCCAGCCACACTTCATCAACACTGCGTATATGATCCAGCAAACGCCCCGCACCTCCAGCATGATCTGACTGGGCATGCGAAAGCACCAGCACATTCGCATGCACCAGGCCTTGCTCTCTCAAACCTGCTGCAACGATTGTTCCGCCATTATGCCTGCTTCCATATCTTCCCGGCACATCGATCACCATGACCTTTCCATCAGGCATCGAAAGCGTTGCACTGGCCCCCTGCCCCACATCCCAAACAGTCAATTCCGTCTGTTCCGGATAGTTTTCCGGCATCGCCACAGCCAGATAAATAAGCAGTGAAAATGCACTGCACAACAACAGAAGCACATAACGTCTGCGCAGTAGAAAGTATGTTGATATCATCATACCCACTCCATACAGAAGCCCTGTCAGCAATGAAACATCAGGAATCCAGAGGTTTCCTGCCGGCCATGTTTTCAACATACTCAAAAAAACATTCCCATAAGCGATCCCCATGGCTGCAAGATCAAACAGTTGATAAGCAAACCCAGGCAAGCCACACATGGCTGATATTTCTCCCAGAATTGAGAGAGGCAAGACATAGAGCGTGTAGAGAGGGACAAGCAGAAGATTGGCCAGCAGACTATAAGTGGGAACTCTTCCAAACAGGTCTGCAACAATCGGCAAGGTCACCATGGTGGCCAACAGGCTCACCCAGAACAGGCCTGCACCCCACTTCCGCAGAAATGAAATGCTGTCACTATCCTCCTTTCCAGCAGCTCCAACATCTCCACGCCCTGCCCAGATAAGCAGAGCCGTCACCGCCACAAAAGATAGCCAGAGAGAGACCGATACAATCGCTGCTGGATCAATCAGCAGAATCAGTATTAAAACTGTCAGCATGGTGTTCAGAGGTTCTGAGCGGTTACGCATCCACCAGGCAAGAATGGCTGCAGCCATCATCAACACCGATCGTTGAGCAGTGATGGGCCAACCGGCCAGAGTGGCGTAAAAAAGCGCCAGCAGAAGTCCTGCGGTCAGAGCAATTTTACGCACAGGCAGATTAACGATCCAGGCCTCTCTACGTGTCAGAAGCCACCAGACAATAATAAAACCCCAACCTGCCACCATGCCTACATGCAGACCCGAAATAGCCAACAGATGTGCAGCTCCGGCTGCCGCAAAAGAGTCCTGAACCGAGGTGGAAATATGATTTCGATCTGCCAAAAGCAGTGCCCTGATAATACCGGAGGAGGATTGATTGGGGAGCGCAGCAACAATACGACTCCTTAGCTGTTCCAGCAGTGGAATGTCACTATGGATCAGATGAACATCCCTTACGCTTCCGATCAGAGATATATGCCGATCAAAGCAGTAAGTCCGGTAATCAAATGCACCCGGGTTCAGCTTGTTTCTTGGCTTGTGAAGTTTCAAAGAAGCTCTGATCATTTGACCAGCGGAAACAGGAAACTTTCTTTCCTTTCCATAAAGATAGACATCGACCTTACCTGACAGATACACACCATCATCACGCATGACATCAATCAGCCGCAGACGTGAATATGCAGACAGAACATCGACCTTCTCGACCTCAGCTACAACCTGCACACTTCCGGATAACCAGCTCCCATCCACCGATACCCGATAGGCATCCCAGAATAGTGCCACCGTGCCCCAGACCATTCCGAGCAGTGTTGCAACAATCATAATTTTGATCATTTGATTTGACCGGAAAAGCAATGGAACAATGACCAACAGAGCCGTCAACAGAGCTGTTAGCTCAAATGAAATGCTGTCGACTCTGGCTATTGCCAGACCTGTTAACCAGCCAATTGAAGGGAGTAGTAATGGCAACCGGAATGAAACCGGTTGAATACTATCCCGGATAGATAACCTTACCCCGAATCATCTGATCTTCCCCCAGTTTACGGCGCTGGATATTCTCCAGCTGCAGTGCCTGGCTCACCTGATTGACACCCCTTCCGTGCCACAGGCTTACCGCATCACTGCCGCCGATAAGTATCGGTGCCTGATAAAGCACCAGTTCATCTGTCAGTTGGGCTTCAAAAAATGAAGCATGAAGTTTTCCGCCCCCTTCAAGCAGAATATTCAGACAACCATCCTGAGCCAGATGTTTCAATATTGTAATCAGATTCGGAGCACGTCCAATCTGCATCCCTGCATCTTTCCACTTGGCTGTCTCTTCATTAATGGTTCTGACATACATCCGGGTGGGTGCCGAATCATCAAGCAGTTTGCAATCAGGGAAAAATTTAGGCGTTCTCATGCCAATAACCACACGCATGGGAACATTTCCCTTCACCTTGGCATCACGTACGGTCAATGCCGGGTTATCGTGCAGAAGCGTGCCTGTACCAATGATAATCGCATCAGCTTCAGCCCTTAAACCATGTGCGTGTTTGCGTGACTTCTCACCGCTGATCCACTGTGAGTCATGCCGATAGGTTGCAAGTTTACCATCCAGAGATATGGCACCTTTCGCAGTGATATAAGGCCTTCCGGTTTTGATATAGTGGAAAAAGGGACCATTCAACCTGTCCGCTTCTTCAGCCATAACGCCGCCAACCACATCAATATCACGAATTTTAAGCAGCTCACCACCACCTGCCATTTTTGGGTTAGGATCGGATGATGCAAAGACCACTCGCCAGAGCCCTGCCCTTAGAATCGCATCTGTACAGGCCGGAGTTTTTCCAGCCGATGAGCATGGTTCCAGAGTAACATAAAGCGTTCCGCCACGGGCTCTGTTCCCGGCTTTTTCAAGCGCATGAACTTCTGCATGAGGCTCACCAGGCCGCTCGTGCCAGCCTTCACCGACCACAACGCCATTTTTAACAATCACCGCCCCGACACACGGATTGGGATGAGTAGTGCCTAACCCCTTCTTGGCAAGCGTAATCGCCCGCTTCATCCATCGCTGATCTTCTTTGATCTGTTTCTCTTCCACCATCCGATGAGCATGGCAAGCTTGTCACAACAAATCAAGCTGCCTTAGAGTACCCCGATGTTGATGATTATCTCCCCTGCCAAGACTCTTGATTATGATACTCCGGCACCAACCACTGAACATACCCAACCTGATCTGCTGGATAAATCCCAGACACTCATCAACATCATGCAGGAGAAAGACAGCTTCGAAATCGCTGAACTGATGAAGATCAGTATGAAACTGGCTGATCTAAATGCTTCGCGCTTCAGAGAGTGGCAGAGACCATTCTCCACAAACAATGCCAAGCAGGCACTTTTTGCTTTTAAGGGCGATGTCTATACAGGTCTCGATGCGGATACACTGGATGAAACAGGTATTACATTTACTCAACACCATCTGCGTATACTTTCAGGGCTTTACGGTCTGCTTCGTCCGCTTGATCTGATGCAGGCCTATCGTCTTGAGATGGGTACCAGACTTGCCAACCCGGATGGTGTTAACCTCTATGCCTTTTGGGGCTCACTGATTACAGACAAACTTAATCAGGCACTAAAAGAACAGGGTGACAACACCCTCATCAACCTTGCCTCCCATGAGTATTTCAAGGCTGTGAAAGCCAGCGAGCTCAATGCGGAGATCATTACACCTCAGTTTAAAGAGAAGCGTGGCGACAGTTATAAAATTATCAGCTTTTCTGCCAAAAAAGCACGCGGCCTGATGTGTCGATACATTATCGATAACCAAATCACAGATCCTGAGGACATCAAAGCATTCGATCTGGATCATTATGTCTACAATCCAGGCCTCTCTTCTGGCAATGAGTGGGTCTTTAGCCGCTGACAGAGTTTTCTTGTCTACTATCAGCTATTATGTTTAAGCTGTGTGATTGATGAATGACCATGGGGAGATGCCAATGTCTGATGTTAAGTATCTAATTCCAAAGAAAGATCGCCCGGTGTGGCCGGAAACTGCGGAAGTATTACCTGTAGAAGCTGCAGAGATGATGGAGATTCCCCTGCTTGGCTGGGTGGCTGCCGGACAACCTGTTGATCTCTTCGAACAACAGGAAAAGATATCCGTTCCTTCCAACATGGTTCGCAAAGATACTTACGCGCTTCGGGTTCGTGGCGATTCGATGATTGATGATAATATCGAAGATGGTGACATTATCGTGGTAGAGAAACGTGCCACTGCTGAAAACGGACAATCTGTAGTCGCCATGATCAATGGCGAAACGGTTACACTAAAGAAATTCTATATCGAAAAAGATGGTGTGCGCCTTCAACCAGCCAATCCAAGTCTGGAGCCCATCTACATAAAAAACAGTGATATCCAGATTCTTGGTATTGTGATGGGCGTGATTCGAACGCCAGATATTTAAACAGCCGTTAACGCTCTGCTACTCTTACAATGGGAAGCATGCGGGCAATCCCATTTGCCAGCCTCAGCATTACATTGATACTCCTCCGGATGAGGGCCATTCTCATGGCAACAGGCAAAGGTCTCAACCATCTGCATAATGGAATTAAAATCGGTAGGTTTATGCAAATACACACAGGCATTAACTTTTGCTCTCGCACGATTTTCAAAATATCCCGATACCACTGCCGCTCGAATGTCCGGATGTTTTTTACGCACTTTTTCAAGCATCTCAAAACCATTCATTTTTGGCATGGAAATATCGGATATTACTGCAATTGGAAGCACGTATTCAGAACTGTTAACGTACGATAGATAATCCAACGGGCATGAGAAGGGCTTTACCTCATAACCCATCTCTTCGATAAGTTCAGAGAAAAACTCAAGGATAGGTTCGTCATCATCAATGATGTGAAACATATAAACTCCCCCTTACAGGCAAGAACATGTCCTTCCACTCACAACCATCAAATATAATACGTCCTATTACAGAAAATAAAAACCATACATTTTACTCAGGATTACAACGAACTTATCCATATATTGATGGTCAATCCATCCACTATTCAATTGCCTAGCCACTATCCCTGAGGCATGCTCGCATGCAGTTCTGCTCCGGAGTTTTCATGCCTCATCTTGTTCTTATTGACGGTCCCAACTATGTCTTCCGCGCATTCCACGCTGTTAGGCAGCTTTCCAACAGCAAAGGTGAGCCCACCAATGCAGTCTTTGGTTATGTACAGATGCTCAAGAGTATTCTGGGCAGGCTTGCACCCACCCATGTGGCCGTAGCTTTTGACCCCAAAGGCGGCACTTTCCGTAATAAAATATATTCAGAATACAAAGCCCATCGGCCACCGATGCCGGAAGAGCTCGCTGCCCAATGGCCGAAGGTACTAGAGGTGACTAAAGCCTTTAATCTGCCTCTGATCTGTATTGAAAATTATGAGGCCGATGATGTCATCGCCACGCTGGCCATCGAAGCAGATAAAGAGGGTTGGGATGTCACCATTGTATCAACCGATAAAGATCTGATGCAGCTGGTCAACAGCCGGGTTCACATGCTTGATACCATGAAAGATATCGAATATGACCCGGCTGCCGTCAAAGAGAAATGGGGCGTGGAACCAACGCGTATCCACGACCTTCTCGCTCTGGCCGGAGACTCAGCCGATAACATTCCCGGTGTTCCTGGCATTGGTCCGAAAACTGCTGTACAACTACTTGAATCCTATGGTGATCTGGAAGGTGTGCTTGCCAGAGCCGGTGAAGTCAAACAGAACAAGCGGCGTGAAAACCTGATCGAATTTGCCGATAATGCCCGGCTCTCCTACCAGCTGGTTGAACTTGATCATAAAACCCCGGTTGGATGCAGTCTGAACGATCTTGAAGCCAAGGCTCCAAATCGTGAAGAGCTGGTGAGACTTTTCAGTGACCTGGAGTTTAAAAGACTGGTTGAAGAGTATGGCGGTGATGCAGCATCGGCTCTCCCGGTTGCTGAACAGGCAGACAGACCTGAATCAGTACCACCCAAGCCGAAAGAAAATGTTCCGTGCAGCAATCGGCTGGTAGATGATGAAGAGAGCTTCAAAGAGTTGTTATCAGTACTTAATGGTGCCGAGCTAATCGCCATCGATACCGAAACCACATCACTAAAGACCCATGATGCGGAGATTGTCGGGCTCTCCTTTGCCGTGAAAGCCGCTGAAGGGTGGTACCTGCCGGTGGGACACCACGCTGCCGGCCTGCTTGATCCAACACCGAAACAGATGGACAGGGAAGATGTACTTGCTGCGCTGAAACCCATCCTGGAAGACTCCGGCAAGGCCAAATGCGGCCATAATCTCAAATATGATACACAGGTACTGCGCCGGGCAGGCATTAAGCTCGCTGGTATAACTGCTGACTCCATGCTGCTTGCCTACTGCCTCTATCCAGCCAAATACCCTCCAAAAATGGATAGTGTTGCCGAAGATTATCTCGGTCATCACTGCATTGCCTATGAAGAGGTAGCCGGGAAAGGCGCCAAACAGATTAACTTTGCCCATGTCACCATTGAAGCCGCACTTCCCTATGCAGCCGAAGATGCAGAGGTATCACTGCGCCTTACTGAATATTTGAAAAGTCAGCTTGAGAGCGAAGAGCGGCTTGATCGGCACGATGAAATCGAGCTTCCTCTGGCTCATGTCCTGGCTGATATGGAGTGGACAGGCACTAAAATCGACAAAACCATGCTGGCAAAGCTGTCCGCTGAATTCGGCGCGCGTATCGATGAACTCGGCAAGATGATCCATGATGCAGCAGGCCAGGAGTTTAATATCCAGTCACCCAAACAGTTAGGTGAACTACTCTTTGACACGCTGGAGATCCCCGGCGGCAAAAAAACCAAATCCGGCCAGTGGGCAACCGGCCAGGAGATCTTGGAAAAGCTGGCGGATGAGCATGAAGTTCCTCGTCTTGTTTTGGAAGTTCGTCAACTTTCCAAGCTCAAGTCCACCTATACGGATGCGCTGCAAAAACTGATCCATCCCGAAACCGGACGAGTGCACACATCATACAATCAGGCCATCACCTCTACAGGCCGACTCTCATCATCTGATCCGAATCTGCAGAACATCCCAATTCGAACCGAGGTCGGGCGATCAATTCGAAAAGCCTTCATTGCCGAAGAGGGTCACATCCTTCTGGCTGCGGATTATTCACAAATTGAACTTCGTCTGATGGCCCATTTCTCACAGGATGAAGCACTAATCCGTGCTTTTGCAGAGGGTCAGGATATTCATGCTACCACAGCCGCAGCAGTGAATGATGTGGCGCTTGCTGATGTCACAGGTGAGATGCGTCGCCATGCCAAGATCATCAATTTTGGCATCCTCTATGGCATGAGTGCATTTGGCCTCTCCAAGCAGTTGGGAGTTGGCAGGAGTGAATCACAGGCATTTATTGACGCCTATTTCGACCGCTACCCAACCGTGCGCCACTTTATGGACACCACATTGGAAGATGCCAAAGCACGGGGGTTTGTTGAAACACTTCTGGGCCACAGGGTCTACGTACCGGACATTAACGCTAAGAACGGCATGCATCGTGCCTATGCCGAACGAACAGCGATTAATGCCCCTCTGCAGGGCTCTGCAGCCGATATTATTAAAGTTGCCATGATTCAATTGCATGAAAAACTGAGCAATGAACACCCCGATGTAAAAATGACGCTGCAGGTTCACGATGAACTGGTGATTGAGTGCCCGGAAGAAAAGGCCGCTGAGATCACGGAAATCATCCGGGAAGTTATGGAAAGTGCGGTGGAACTTCATGTACCACTGGCTGTGGATATCGGTCAGGGGAAAAATTGGTTTGAAGCCCATCAATTGTGATATGCATCAATCCCAAACCGAATTTATTATGCTAGGGTAAGCAAATGGAACTTCTACAGAACTATCTTCCAAGCTCTTCATCAGAATGGTCTATGCTGGCACTTGGTCTAGCTGTTCTGATCATTCTGACTCTGACCATCAAGTTGATTCGCAGGAAAAAAAATGTTCTCCCCATTCAGGAAGTATCCAAGAACGATATCCCGTCACTACTGACCGAACCTGAACTGGCCTGCTTTAATACGCTTGATAGCGTTGCAGGCAAGGACTACTACATCATGGCTAAAGTATCGCTCTCAGATATTGCCATTGTTAAAAAGGGAGTGGATCAGGCCCGGCTGAAAAAAATGGCCAAACAGGGGAAAAGTCATATCGACTTTATTCTTTGTGACAGAGTGACTCTGGCTGTTGTCTGTGCCATAGAGCTGGAGGATGCCAGCACGGCAAGCGGCTCCCATAAAGATACTCGCTCTGCAGATCTTCTGCAGGATGTCGGAGTGATGGTATTTCATCTACCCGTCAAAACCAGCTACTCCATGCCGGAAATACAGCAGATGCTCACCCCCTATCTCAAAGGTCAAAGCCCCTCTCCTGATGAGATGGTGGCAACCGTCTCCATGGAAGCCTTCCGCTCCTGTAAAAAATGCAATGAGCGCATGGTTCTCAAGCGTGCGAAATCCGGAAAATACAAAGGTGTTCTCTTTTGGGTCTGCAGCCGTTATCCAAAATGCAAAACATTCGAACTGTTCATCCGTTAACACTCAAACTGGTAATAATTTAGAATGTTAAGGTTATTAAATTTAATTGGGGCAAAACGTTGTTAGCAGGTTTTCGTTGGGGTGGGGTGCTTAGACTCTTTACCGGATATGCCGATGGCAAAGCGCAGGATGAAGATTTCCAGTGCAGAGTAATTGCGCTGGTTGCATCCATATCTACCCCAACACTCGCTATTTTCTCCATTGTTAACTATCTGCATGGTCATACAGGGCTTTCAATCATTGAAGCAACGGTAATGATGTTGATGATTCCATGCTTCAAGGTTCTCAACAATCCAGCATCACTCCCGTTGGCAAAAAATCTGCTGATGCTCAATGCAACGATAGTGTTTAGTGCCGTCTTCATTGATGGCGGAGTTGCCGGAACCGGCCTGTTGTGGGCTCTGGTGCTTCCGCCCGGAGCATTTCTACTTATGGGATTACCGGCTGCCTGGTATTGGGTAATCTCATTTGCCATCATCTTGTCAACTTCCGTAGCTGCCCATGTCATGGGTTTAATTAGCTTACCCTATAACAATACTATGCTCGCTTATTTTCCGGCTGTATTGACATTCTTTGCGCTTATTGGAGCTGCATTTGAAATGCAGCTTGAAAGCCTGCGGGCTAACCTCGAAGAAAAAGTTTTGCAAAGAACGACTGATCTACAAAATGCCAATATCAAACTAACAGATGAAATCAATCACCATCAAAATACAGCCGATGCTTTAAAAGATAGCGAAGCAAACTTCTATCAGGCCCAGAAAATGGATGCCGTAGGGACACTGGTGGGTGGTATTGCCCATGATTTCAACAACATGCTCTCAGGGATCAGCGCCAACATGTTTTTGATCAAGCGAAAAGCCAATGGCAACCCGGAGGTGGCCGAATATGTTGGTAGCGCAGAACTCTTAATCAAAAGTGCAGCTGACATGATAAGACAGCTTCTCACTTTTGCCCGAAAAGATAATGTTGAATACAAAACCTTTAACCTGCTTCCTTTTATAAGTGAAGCCTACAAGCTGGCTGGTGTATCCATCCCTCCAAAAATAAAACTTAAATATGATTTCCCGAATCAGGAACTGTGGGTCAAAGCCAATGGCACTCAACTACAACAGGTATTGATGAATCTGATTAACAACAGTCGGGATGCCGTTAAAAAGAGTAAAGAGCCATGCATAAAAGTCAGTCTGGTTCATTTTGATGCTGGCGAAACGTTCAAAACAAATCATCCGGAGCTTATTAACGACAGTTTTGCCAAACTAACCGTCTCTGATAATGGATATGGTATTGAAAAAGATAAAGTCGAAAAAATATTCGAACCTTTCTTCACAACCAAAGAGGCTGGCGAAGGCACAGGACTCGGGCTTGCGATGTGTTATGGAGCTATTCAGGGGCACGGAGGGACTATCGAGGTAGACAGCACCCCGAATGAAGGCACATCCTTTCATATCTACCTGCCCATTTATGCTGAGAGCGATGAGACTATTGACCAGAACATAACTCATGACGCGGTTCAGGAAGCCGTTAGAGGCAACGGAGAGTATATCCTGCTGGCAGATGATGATCCCATCCTTGGAAAAATCCAAACAAAGATACTGACCACACTGGGTTACCATGTGATTCAGGCAAGCAATGGCAAAGAGGCTATTGAAAAATTTGAAGAGCAGAGCGATAAAATTGATCTGGTGATTCTCGATGTCATGATGCCTGTGATGGGTGGTGTGGAAGCAGCAGCTCATATTCGTAAAATCAAAACGGATATCCGCATTATTTTTGCAACCGGCTATGACAAGGAAGACAGCCTGAACGGTGCACACACTCCGGATGCAGGCGATTTCATTCTGGATAAACCGTTTACTATCGATGAGCTCAGTCATGCGGTACAAAAGCAGCTGCTCTCTTTAGCTGACAACTAAATATCTTCCAGGAAGCCATCTTTAATCACTAAAATCCGGCAACAGCAAACCGGTAAAAACTTGCTATAATAATTGTAATTACTTTGTGACTTGAACTTGGGAGAGGCTTTGCTTAACAAAATCCATCTGGACAAGCTTAAGAAGATATTTACCGGTTACACCGCTGGAAAAGCCCAGGACAGTGACTTTCAGTGTAAGGTAATTGTGCTGATGTCAGTTATTGCTGCACCGACAGCGGCTCTATTTTCCATCATTAACTTCCTGAATGACCGTGCCCTGCTTGCCATCATCGAGCTGGTTGCGATTGTGCTGCTAATCCCATGTTTTAAACTTCTTAACAATAAAGAGTCACTCCCATTCATAAAAAACCTGCTGATGGCAAATGCCATCATGGTTTTTACTGCCCTCTTTATTGATGGTGGCATTGTCGACACAGGCATGTCATGGGCGCTTATCGTTCCATTTATTGCATTTCTTCTCATGGGCCTGCCCGTTGCCTGGTACTGGGTGGTTGGATTCTTCACAATCATCTTAACGTCAATCGCAGCCCATCATACAGGCCTCTACACGCTGCCTTACAGTGATCCGGCACTTGTTTATTATCCGGCCACTTTCGTATTCTTTGCTCTTATTGCAGCTGTATTTGAAATGCAGCTCGAACGTCTGCATATCCAACATGGAAAAAACATTTTAGAGCTTGAAGAGCTTCAGACCAATCTAAAACACAACATCAAACATAGAACCGCAGCCCTGCAAAAAATTAATGACAAACTGCAAAGTGAAATCAAACAACATGAAGATACAGCCAACGCTCTAAAAGATAGTGAAGAGAACTTCTATCATGCCCAGAAAATGGAAGCGGTAGGAACACTGGTTGGTGGTATTGCCCATGACTTTAACAACATGCTTTCCGGCATTAATGCCAACCTGTTTATGCTCAAACGGCAGATAAGCGATAATCCTGATGCACATGAACGCATCAACAACGTTAATCTGCTGGTCGGCAGTGCTGCAGACATGATAAAACAGCTGCTTACTTTTGCCCGGAAAGATCAAGTTGAATACAAATCTTTCGATCTGCTGCCATTCATAAATCAGGCGTACAAACTGGCCAGCGTATCCATCTCTCCAAAGATAAAACTCACGTATGACTTCCCAAAAGGACAACTATGGATCAGGGCTAATGGCACACAATTTCAGCAGGTGTTGATGAACCTGATGAACAATGCCCGGGATGCAGTTAAAAAATCTGACTCCCCGACCATTAAAGTTGAACTCTGCCAGTTTGACAGCAACGAAACGTTCAGAAAAACACACCCTGAACTCACCGCAGATAGCTATGCCAGAGTGACCGTTTCAGATAATGGATGTGGCATCGAAAAGAGTGAAACCAGCAAAATTTTCGAGCCTTTCTTCACCACAAAAGAGCCCGGAAAGGGTACGGGGCTAGGGCTTGCCATGTGTTATGGTGTCATTCAGGGCCATGCTGGAACCATTGAAGTCGAGAGTACTCCAGGCGAAGGCAGCTCTTTCCATGTCTACCTGCCAATCTATGATGAGAGTGATGATGCAGCCCATCATGTCTCCCTCCATGACGCTGTCCGAGGTAATGGAGAGCATATTCTACTGGTTGATGACGATCCCATTCTAGCAAAAATCCAGAGAGAGACTTTGACTGCGCTTGGCTACAAGGTCATGCAGGCAAGCAACGGCAAAGAAGCCATCGACATGGTTGAACAGCAAGGGGAACAAATAGAACTGATTCTTCTGGATGTAATCATGCCCGTGATGGGCGGCGTTGAGGCTGCTCGGCATATTCGTAAAATCAGAAAGGATATTCGTATCATTTACGTGACCGGCTACGATCAGGAAGAGACACTGAGTGGTGCCAATATGCCCGGCCCTAATGATTTCATTCTGGATAAACCCTTTACCGTCGATGAGCTCAGTCATGCGGTACGCAAACAACTGCTCTCTACAATTGTTAACTAATATTTCAATTATTGAACTGTTTTAAGGTATTCAATCACATCCTGTCGGTTTTTAGCGTCCTGCATTTCTGGAAGTGACGGCATGGTCAGTCCATATTTATTGTTCTCATGCAGTGTTTGGGCATATTCGTCTGTTTTGATCATTTCAGCAGGATTTGTCAAAAACTTATCCAACCATGCCGCATCCCGGCGCTCTGTAACACCGGCAAGGCCCGGTCCGAATTTATCGTCGTAATCTGCCTTGTGGCAATAGGTACAACTCTGATCAAAGATTTTTTTTCCAGTCTCTGCGTTGGCTGCAAAGGCGTTGCCCGGAACAATCAACAATAAGACGGTACTTAGAAAAAATCTGTAGTGCATATCATCTCTCCAAAACTTCAATCACTTCCCCTACAAAGCGTATGGATATTATGTCTTTTTTATTCAATTAACAATCATTGAAACAGAGCCTGTTATTCATCCAGCCATTTGATCGAGCAACCAATCGTCGGGTGCTGAATGGCAGGGGCATCATTCCCGGCAACCATGGCATCAATGGCAGGGGCAAGTTCATTGGATTTGACTCTGCTTTCATCTTTCCAGTAATCATCAATCCGGCCATGGTAATAGAGCTCACCCTCACTATCATAAAGATAGATATCCGGTGTACACTGCGCAGCAAGCGCCTTTGAGACAGATTGATCGGCATCAACCAGATAAGGAAAATCGATACCCCACTCCGCAATTTTCTCCTTCATTGCCTGAGGAGAGTCTTCCGGAAAATCCGGATGGATATTCGGGTTAATCGCGATGGTATTTACACCCTTTTCACGAATCGCTTTTGCCAACCGAACCACACGTGGCCAGACAGCAATGGCATAAGGGCAGTGGTTGCAGGTCACCACAACAAGCAATCCTTTCTCTCCGGAAAGATCACTACTGTGATGTATGTTTCCCTCCGCATCATTCAACTCGAATGCAGGAAGTTTTGTACCGTAATTTACATGAACTGAACCAACCAGTGCCATCTCAAACTCCTATGTTTTGCGTTTAGAAATAAGTTTCGAAGCGTGGAATATATGCTGCCAAAGTCAAGTGGTGAAGGGCCAGGGTGTCTTTGTCATGGCGATAAAAACCATGACTGCATAAGTCCCCAGCGCTGCAACCCAGAAGGTCATTTTAACACTTCGACCTCTACCCCAATGAAAAGCACCCATGCCAAGAAGAATATAGAGAAGAAGCAGTGCCAGTTTGGCTCCAAGCCATGAATCCTGCCATGGTAGCTGCTCAGTGAGCCATGCAAGTGATATCCCGCTAAAGAGAAGAACCGTATCAATGCCCGCAGCAACTCTTCGCACCCAGAATCTGCTTACAAATGAAGCGTCATAAAACATGACTACTCCGCGTCCGGTAAAAAACAGAATGCTTAAGAGCACGCAGAGAAGGTGTACTAGCTTAATCGTCTCCATCAGTCAGACCATCCACCAGCCACTCATGTTCAATGCCATACCTCGCTCTGAAGATAGGATGAAGCTACACTTCGGCGCTCTTTGATGCGAGGTAGAGATGAGCTTGAAAGAGGAAGTCGAAAAACGCCGTACGTTTGGCATTATTTCGCACCCGGATGCCGGTAAAACCACACTGACTGAAAAGCTTCTGCTCTTCGGCGGCGCCATCCAGATGGCCGGTGCTGTTAAGGCCAGAAAAGCGACTCGTCATGCCACCAGTGACTGGATGAAGATCGAGCAGGAGCGCGGTATCTCCGTTGCATCCTCAGTGATGAAATTCAACTATAAGCTCAATGGCCGTGATTTCGAGATCAACCTGCTCGACACACCCGGCCATCAGGACTTCTCCGAAGATACCTACCGTGTTCTGACTGCAGTGGATTCAGCCATGATGGTGATTGATTCAGGCAATGGCGTAGAGCCACAGACTGAAAAGCTGATGGAAGTATGCCGGATGCGGAACACCCCTATCGTTACCTTTATCAACAAACTGGATCGGGAAGGCCTGGAACCTCTTGATCTCCTTACCGATATTGAAGAGAAACTTCAGATTGAGTGCGCTCCTCTCTCCTGGCCGATCGGTATGGGCAAGTCTTTCAAAGGTGTTTACAGCCTCTACAAAAAAGAGCTTCAGCTATTCAAGGCGGGAACAGAGGCAGATGACTTCGAAACAGTAAAAATCACCGATCTTAATGATCCAAAACTGGATGAGCTTCTGGGGACACAGGCAGTTGAGCTTAGAGACGACATTGAACTTCTTGAAGGTGCTGCCAACCCGTTTGATCTGGATCATTTCCTTAAAGGCAACCAGACACCTGTCTTCTTTGGTAGTGCCATCAACAACTTTGGTATTAAAGAGCTTCTCGATGCCTTCGTTGAACTTGCCCCTCACCCAGGACCTCGTGATGCAGAAGAACGAACTGTAGACCCTGAAGAGAAAGATTTCTCAGCCTTTGCATTCAAGATTCAGGCAAATATGGATCCGGCCCACCGCGATAGAATCGCCTTCTTCCGAATCTGCTCCGGCAAATTCTCCAAAGGCATGAGTGTGCGTCATCATCGTCTTGGAAAAGATGTGAAGCTGGCCAATGCCACCGTATTTATGGCTCAGGATCGTGCGCATGTAGATGAAGCCTATGCCGGTGACATTATCGGCATTCACAACCACGGAACTATCCGGATTGGTGACACCTTCACCACCAAGGAAGCACTGAAATTTACTGGTGTTCCCAACTTTGCACCGGAAATGTTCCGCCGTATTCGCCTTAAAGACCCCATGAAACGAAAACAGCTTCATAAAGGACTGATTCAGCTATCCGAAGAGGGCGCGGTTCAGGTGTTCAGAACTGTTCTCGGCGGTGATTACATTCTTGGCGCAGTTGGTGTGCTCCAGTTTGATGTCACGGTTGCACGGCTAAATGCTGAATACAAGGTGGATGCAGATTACACCGCCACTGACTTTCAGACCGCCCGCTGGATTGAATCGGATAACGAGAAAAAACTCGCAGAGTTCAAACGTCTGTTTGAACACAGTCTTGCAGAAGATGCCGATGGCTATCTGACGTATCTGGCGCCCAGTGTCTGGAAACTGAACTACACCATAGAGCAGTGGCCGGAGATCACGTTCCACAAGACACGCGAACAGGTCTGATGCTTCAGATTACAACGTCCATCACCATTCCTGATAGTGAGATCGAATTCGATTTCACTCGATCATCAGGGCCTGGTGGTCAAAATGTGAACAAGGTGGAGACAGCTGTTCAGCTTCGCTTTCAAATCAGGCAGAGCCCTTCACTTCCACAAGATGTTAAAGAGCGCCTGATCATTCTAGCGGGATCGAAAGTAAATAACCGTGGTGAATTGATTTTGAAATCACAGCGATACAGAACTCAGTATGCCAACAAAAAGGATGTCATTCGCCGTTTTAAACTACTGATTGAACAGGCTGCAATCCGCCCGAAAATAAGATTGAAACGCTCCATTCCCAAAGGTGTAAATGAAAAGCGCCTTACCAATAAAAAACAACGTAGCCAGATTAAACGTACTCGTAAAGGTGAGTGGTCCTGACATGTATGAACCCGACAATGATGATGAAGAAGAAGAGTCTTCACGGCCTAATAAATCTCAGTTAAAGCGTGATGCCCATGCCCTGTTTGAACTGGGTAGGCGACTTGTGGAGCTTGATGCATCCACGCTGAACACGCTTGAGTTACCCAAAGAGCTTTTAAACACCATTATCGACACAAAACAGATTACTTCCAACCATGCCCGCAAAAGACAGTTTAAACTGATTGGAAAACATCTGCGCTCCATCGATACAACTGAACTTGTAAAGTTGATCGAGAAGCGAGACCTGCAACATCAGAAGGGTGTTAGTGAATTTCACCATATTGAAAAGCTACGTGATAAATTAATTCATGATGGAAGCTCTGCAATCAGTGATTTTCTTGATAAAAATCCTAGCGTGGACAAGCAGAAACTCAACCAACTGGTTCGTAGTGCAGCTAAAGAAGCACAACTGGGAAAACCACCCAAATCAGCACGAATACTGTTTCGCTTCCTACGCGATCTATCAATCTGATCACTGCTTTTCAGTAGCACACAAAACCCATAAAAAAGGGCTCCGATTGGAGCCCTTTTTTATTTATATCTACAGTCAAACCTTGGAAAGATACAACTTAGATCTAAGGTGTGTTTTAAAACGGGATGTCATCATCAACAGGCACATCACCAAAATTGGGGCTATCTGCGAATGGATCACTATTGCTCTTCTTAGATGAGCTTTCATGCCCACCACTCTGAGATGGGGAGCCCCCACTACCCTGTGATTCGCTGCGACCACCAATTAAGTCCAATTTATCAACGGAAACATCTACTGAAGTCCTTTTGTTTCCATCTTTATCATCGTATTCACGTACTTTTAGCTCGCCACTAATAGCCACTTGAGTGCCTTTGACCAGATACTTTGGAAGCCCACCTTCCGCACGTTTTCCAAAAAGAGAGCATCGAATCCAGTTTGTGCCTTTATTCTCACCAAAACCATAATCCACAGCTACGGTAAATGAGCAAATAGCCATCCCTGCCTGTGTAAATCGTGTTTCGCAATCCCGTCCTAGACGGCCAGTAAAACTATAGATATTCATGTTCTCTCCTCCGCGACACTTAAAACCTTTCGCTACCCTAACAGTCACATTTATCTTTTACAGATACTTTTTTAAATACTTTCCAGTCCATGATTTTTTACACTTGGCAATCGTTTCAGGAGTTCCGGAAACAATCACATCGCCGCCTCGATCACCCCCTTCCGGACCCATATCGACAACCCAGTCGGCTGTTTTAATCACATCCAGATTATGTTCGATCACAATCACGGTGTTTCCACGGTCCACCAGCGCATGAAGCACCTCTAGAAGTTTTCTCACATCTTCAAAGTGGAGGCCTGTAGTCGGTTCATCAAGAATATAGAGCGTATCTCCGGTTGCCCTTCTGGCCAGCTCTTTGGATAGTTTGATTCGCTGGGCTTCTCCACCTGACAGGGTTGTTGCCGATTGGCCTAAGCGGATATAACCCAGCCCCACCTGTTGAAGTGTTATCAGCCGGTTCTTCAATGCCGGCACAGCATCAAAAAACTCTGCGCCCTCGTCCACGGTCATCGCCAAAACATCAGCAATGGTTTTGCCCTTATATCGGATATCCAGCGTCTCCCGATTGTAACGGGCGCCCTGACAAGACTCACAGTGAACATAGACATCCGGAAGAAAGTGCATCTCAACCTTGATAATACCATCGCCCTGACACGCCTCACAACGCCCTCCCTTCACATTGAAAGAGAAACGTCCCGGTTTATAACCACGCGCCCTTGATTCCGGGACCGAGGAAAACAGATCGCGAATCGGTGTGAAGATACCTGTATAGGTAGCAGGGTTGGAACGGGGTGTTCGACCGATCGGGCTCTGATCAATATCGATAATTTTATCGAACAGGTCAGCACCCATTAAAGTCGAATGAGCTCCCACCCGCTCGGAAATCTGTCGTTTGCTTCTAGCTAAACCACGATAAAAAGTATCAATGGTAAGCGTTGATTTGCCTGATCCCGATACACCCGTCACACAGCTGAATCGAGCCTGAGGGAACTTCACTGAAACAGAGTTCAGGTTATGCTCGGTTGCTCCTTCCACACCTGCCATCGGATGATCGGCA
>JBEQLD010000029.1:0-19564 GCA_040326115.1 Mariprofundaceae bacterium
AAAACTCCTGCAGCCAAGCGCAATCTGGATGGGATTCAGGCGCAGATGATCAACTTTGTAGAGCGGCCACTGCCATCACTGCCCATCGGCACTGCAAGGCAGAAGCTTGGCATTGAAAGCAGTGATGAGAATATGATTCCTATTCTTCGGAATCCTTCTCAATCCAATGGCAAAGCTGTCTTCTACTTCCCGGGATGCGGCTCTGAACGTCTCTTTTCTCAAGTTGGCCTTGCAACACAGGCGATGCTTTATGATCTGGACGTCAATGTTGTTCTGCCGCCTTCATATCTCTGTTGTGGTTACCCATCAACGGCGGGCGGGGATAAAGAGCGCGGAGATAAAATCACTTATGATAATCGTGTGCTTTTCCACCGTTTGAAAAATGCACTCTCCTATCTGGATTTTGAGGCGGTAATTGTCTCCTGCGGCACCTGTTACGATCAGTTGACCCGCTATCATCTGGAGCAGGTATTCCCTGATGCGCCATTGATCGATATTCATGAATATCTGGCAGCTAAAGGTGTCAAAGCCGATGACATTGAAGGGGTTGAATACCTCTATCATGAGCCTTGTCATACACCGCTGAAACATCATGGCTCTGCTGCAGCGATTGATTCTCTTTTGGGTAAGTCATCCGTGGAATCTGCAGAGTGTTGTGGTGAAGCCGGTACTATGGCTGTAGCAACACCAGCCATTGCAGGAAAGATCCGAGCCCGTAAGGAGGAGGAGATGGAGAAAGCCAAGGCCAAACTCCCCGGTGAAGATAAGGCCAAGATCCTCACCTCCTGCCCATCCTGCCTGCAGGGGCTATCCCGCCTTGAGGGCGTGACAGGCGTGGAAGCTGACTACATTGTGGTTGAGCTTGCCCGTCACCTAAAAGGCGAGAATTGGCAGCGTGACTTCATTAAACAAGTCAAAAACGGGGGCGTAGAACGCGTCCTAATGTAGTAATGCATCAATTGCGCGCTCGCTGCGTCAATCAGCTCAGCCGTAGTCCAGCTACGGCCTTCACTGGTTTCCTTGCGATCATCACAATTGCTGCATTCCTTGATATAGGGCACGATTGTTTTCAATGAGCGTTTCATTACTGTATCCCGACCATATTGAATCCCTGCCTTTGGAAGGGCTCTATCTTGGTTTGAATCTGCATCGTCAGGCAGATGAAAATGATCTGTTGATCTACTCAAACTACATCGCATCGGTTGATGGACGAATCTCATCTTATAATTCTGCTACCGACAATTATGAAGTGCCTGAATCATTGGGAAACAAGCGGGATTGGCGGCTCTATCAGGAGCTGGCGGCTCAGAGTGATGTTCTGATCACCTCCGGCCGTTATTTTCGACAGCTTTCGGCAGGCAATGCACAGGATATGCTTCCTGTCGGCAGCAGTTACCCCGATCTGATGAGGTGGCGGATAGAGCAGGGTCTAACTAAGCAGCCCGCTGTTGCCATCTTAAGCCAGTCACTTGATATCCCCCTGGAAGCCATTGATCAGTTGCAGGATAGGGATATCTACCTGTTTACATCAGCGGCTGCCCCTGCAGATAAAAGAGAGTTGCTGGAAGCACATGGATTAAAGGTGGTTATTGCAGGAGAGAGAGAAGTTGAGGGTGAACGTTTGAAAGAAGCGCTCATCAACTACGGTTTCAGAAGTGCCTATATGATTGCCGGGCCACAGGTTCACCGCACACTAATTGCGGCAGGGGTGTTGGATGAGATGTTTCTGACCACACGTTTCATGCTCCTGGGTAGTGAAGGAACGCATGGACTGTGTGAAGGCGGTTTGTCTGATTCGAAGGAGATGCTCCTGCAAGTACTCTATATGGATGGAGAAGGGAACCAGTCCTTTAGCCACTATCAGTTGAATAAAAAAGATTAATATAAAGAGAAGCATATGAGTCAGGTTGAGATGTTTGGTATCCCGAATTGCGACACCATCAAAAAGGCACGTAAGTGGCTGGATGCAGAAGGGGTCGACTATGAGTTCCACAGTTATAAAAAAGAGGGTGTGGATGCAGAACTTCTTCAGCAGTGGTGCGCAGCCAAAGGTTGGGAGACTCTTTTAAACAGAAGGGGAACGACCTGGCGAAAGCTTCCTGATTCTGTGAAAGAGAGTGTTGATGAGTCTAATGCCATTGAATTGATGGTAGATAACCCCTCCATGATTAAACGCCCTGTGCTTATTAAAGATGGCGTTGTGACGGTTGGTTTCTCTGCGGATGTCTATAAGGTTCTATTCAGCTGATGCATCATCATGAGAAACTGTTTATTGATGGCCCAGCCGGAAAATTGCAGGCGATCTATCAGGCTGGGGAGTCAGGCAAGGCTGTAGTTCTTGTATGCCATCCCCATCCACAATTTGGCGGCACCATGAGAAACAAGGTGGTCTACTGGATAGCACGGGCTTTTGAGGATCTCGGACACCCTGTTCTGCGTTTTAACTTCCGCGGTGTTGAACAGAGTGAAGGAGAATGGGATGCAGGGCTTGGTGAGGCAGATGACGCTGCTGCGGCACTGGAGTGGCTGCATGAAAAGCACCCTGATGTTCCGCTCTGGCTGGCAGGTTTCTCCTTTGGTTGTTATGCGGGCCTAAATGCTGCTATTCACGATGATCGGGTGAAGCGCATATTTGCTATCGCACCTGCAGTTAATCTCTGGGACTTCTCCTTCGTTTTGAATGATACAGCTCTTCAGCATGGAACACGTCCACTCAAAGTGATTCACGGAACGGCTGATGAACTGGTGCCACATGATATGGTCACTGCATGGGTCGGGATGCTGGAAGGTGTTGAATATTGTGAAATTGATGGAGCAGGACACTTCTTTCCAGAACATATGCAGCAGCTTCAATCCGCTTTAATCTCAAATCTGTCTTAACTCGAAATTTATAGCCGTATTCAAAGGGCTTATCGAATGTTTTTAGTAATTGTGCCCGGGACAGGTGAGTCATCCAGATCCATGCCATTGAGAGCTGCCAGTTTGTCAGCAGTAAAACGGCCGAGGATCAGATTGCCTCTTTTTGCGATCTTCTTCCAGCTATCACCACGTTTCCAGATATAGGCACGGATTTTCGGAACATCACCATCTTTCGCTATGTCATAAGGACGGAATGAGTTGCGAATTCGATCAAATTGTATTTGATACTTTCCGCTCTCAGTTCGCTCACTGTAGAGCAATATAATAAAGGCTCTGGGTCCATCAAGAAACACATTGGCATCAATGGCTGCTTGGCTGACATGAGGTGCGGACGCCATGATTGTGCTTCTGGCATAGGAGTAGCCTTGGTGTTTTCCGGTGCTGACCGATTTGATATGCCTGCTTGAGAAGAGCGTTCTTAATACTGCCTCGGCTGATTGGCGTTTTCTCAGCTCTTTCATACCTAATCTAAAATAGACTTTCTTTTTGCGGATCCTGGCATTGAGTGCAGCAGGTGTATTGGTGATCACCCAGTTTTCAGGGAATTCAAGTTGAATGCCCAGATCAGGGTGCAGAAAACGTCTTCCGACAATTGCGCCGTCTTTGCTACTATCTTTTATTGGATAGCCATCAAGGGCTGCAAGCATGGCATCTCTGCCCACCCGGTTCAGCCCGGTTTTTTGGGTGGAAGCGGCTTTTGCAATAGCCTGCTGGATACGTTTTTTTGTTTTCGGATGGCTTGAGAATGCGCCGTGGTAGGTTTTTATTTTTTCACCGGCATCGCTCTTCTCTTTTTTCTTTATGGCATCAAGCCGTTCAAGCGTTTCAAGCAGACGAATCGTTGCAGTGACATCGTAACCGGCATTGGATAGATATTTCAGAGAGAGCTCATCAGAATGCAACTCCTGCTCCCGTCCGTATCCCAGGATGATGGATTGAGCCAGAAGGGAACTTAAATTTGCTACGGCATATGGAATAGGAATAAAGATAGAGGTTACTGCCAGCCCAATGTTATAAGCCTGAGACTGTGTATGACGCTGAACAGCATGCCGGGCAGTGACGTGGCCGATTTCATGGCCGAGTACGGCAGCCAGCTCTGCTTCACTGTTAAAGTGGGCCAGAAGACCACGATGCACATAGATATAGCCGCCGGGTAGTGCAAATGCATTGATGGCTCCATCATCCACCACATGAAAGCGATAGAAGAGTTCGGGACGGTCGGATGTGGCGGCTACGCGCTGGCCAACTTTGTCCACATAGCGAACCAGTGGATCATCTTTAGGTAACAGGCGCATCTGCTTGGCAACCATGATAGAGAGCTGTTGTCCGATCTTGAGTTCAGTCTGTTCACTCATTAGTACAAATTCAGATTTGTTGCTGGCCGGGTTGGTTGCGCATCCAGTGAATATTGCAGAAAGAAGCAGCAGGGTGATGATGGAGATCAGCAATCGTTTCATGGTTTCATTATCTCCAGATCATAGGGTGAATGCAAGGCGAGATAGAGCTTGCCTCTGCTGGAGATGCGTATTTTTCCATGCACAGTAACAAGAGTGTTCAGCTTGAGTTCAGGAGGAGTTTTAAACCACTTTCGATGAGCTTTTGGAACGGTAATGGAGAGCTTGCCGAGTTTGAAACCCCACTTTTTTTTCTCGATGGAGACAATCTTTCCGGAGACTACCCGGAACTGGCCGATATGTTTCTCTCCGGCCCTGCTTGCTTTGAGCAGTTTGAAACGGGGATTGTTCCAGATGCCGGGTTTACTGTTTCTTGCGGTGCGTTCCTTCTTAAGAAGCTCACTGCTGTGCCGAAAATTGGGTGCAAAGGTATAGCTGTGTGCCAGTCCACGCTCAATCATATGTGCATTGATCCACGTTCCATCCCGAAGATAAATATGGGCTAGCAGACGGCCATATTTATCACGCTTTTCTCTATCGAACTGAAGGCGAACAAGCTTTCCCTGAATGAGTGATTTGAGTTCATGTTTGGCTATTTTTCCGAATGGTTGCCCGGGCTTTCCGCCATGAGCAATTTCAGGTGTATTGATTCCGAGCAGGCGTACTTTTTCACCGGAACGTGTTTTGAAGGTATCACCATCATAAACTTTGCTTACGGTGACCCAGCGATTGGAACTCAGTTGTGAAAACGTACCCGCCCATGTGATTTGATTGAAAGATAGACCAGCAGAGAGAAGTGTAAGCAGCAGGGTAGAGAGTCGAAGCAATCGCATCAGTTTTTTTGATTAGCTCTTAGTTTTGAAGGCTTCCAACTAACTCACTGTAGCTGTTCATGTTGTGCCTTGAAAGGTAGTCACGTAGTTCATCCAACACCTTGCTGCAAAGTAGGGGGTCGTAAAAAAGGCCTGTTCCGATACCGATGGCATCTGCACCGGTAATGGCAAATTCGATAGCGTCTTTTCCGGATGTGAGGCCACCCTGACCCAGAATCGGAATGTTATGTTTTGCAGCCACGTTTCGGGTCTGATGAATTTTCCAGAGGGCGACCGGTTTGATGGCCGGCCCTGAAAGACCACCGGAGATGTTGCCGATGACAGGTTTTCTGGACTCAATATCCACAGCCATGCCGACCAGTGTATTGATTACAGAGAGCCCATCGGTTCCTGCTTCAATGCAGAGGCGTGCGGTCTCTGCGATATCGGCATTATTGGGGGAGAGTTTGGTGATCAGTGGTTTGGTTGTCATCGATCGCATTGCTGCCACAACCTTGGCGGCCATCACCGGATCATTACCGAAGTGAACACCACCCTCTTTTACATTGGGACAGGAGATATTGATCTCAATGGCAGTGACCGGGGAGTTGTCAAAAACAGCTGCGATCTCTGCATATTCCGCAAGCGAAGTGCCGTTGGCATTGGCCCAGAACTGTGTCTCGTCATGGGGCAGGTTGGGCAGAATGTTATCGACAACATGTTTTACGCCTGGATTCTGCAGACCAATCGCGTTGAGCATGCCCGAAGGCGTTTCATAGACGCGATGCGGAGCATTTCCCATGCGTGGCTCCAGTGTGGTGCCTTTCAGAATAACAGCGCCGATATCCCTGTTGGAGAAACCCTCAATGTGAGTGTATTCCTCGCCAAAACCGACACAGCCTGACAGCAGCACAATGGGTGTTTGCAGTGTCAGCCCGGCAAATTGAACAGAGAGATCAGAATCAGACATCTGCAAATCATAACGCCATGCCCTTCATCCGTCATGGTAAAAATAGGGTTAAAGTTTAAGGAGTTATAACCGATGTAACTACTTAAGATTTATCAACTTCAACTCTATCGAATAACTATTTCAAAAGAGCCTGAAACCGGGCTGGAGCGTGAATGGCAACAGAGACGACAATTAAACCCGGCATCCTGATAAGCAAGTTGCCATTTATTATCGCCTTTCTCCTGATTGTCGGCATCACTCTATCGATCTGGTTGATATCAGACAAAAGAGACAGCTTAATGCTTTCTGATGCCATTGAAGATGCCACCCTGATCTCCAATACATTGATTGAATTCCGTCAATATTATTCTGAAAACGTGGTTCCCAATGCACAAAAAGCAGGGCTTGATGTCACATATGATTACCATGCTGTAGAGAATGGAATTCCTCTGCCGATTACCTTGACCATGGAGCTTGCCGAAAAGCTCGATAACTCCCATTACGGGACGACAACAAGGATCTACAGTGATCATCCTTTTCCGTGGAACAAGGCCGGTGGTCCTAGAGATACGTTTGAGAAACAGGCTCTGGAGGCTCTGAAACGTAACCCTGATCAGGCCTATACAAAGCTGGAGATTGTGGATGGATTGCAGTCATTAAGATTTGCCAGAGCCGATCTTATGATTGATGCCTGTATCACATGTCACAATACATACCCCTCAAGCCCGAAGCGGGATTGGAAGAAGGGAGATCTGGCCGGGGCTTTAAGTGTGACTGTTCCATTGAACCCTGAGCATCTGAAATTGCATGGCTTGGTGGATTACGACTATCTGTTAGCAGCAGGACTGTTGATATTGCTTGTTTTTGCGCTCTATCTGGCCAATGCAAATTCACATGTTTCAATTGCCATATTGAAAGGTGAAGTGAATGAAAAAATGAAATCACTTCAGGAGGCGGAAGCGAGTCTGGCTGCAGCTCAGCAGATTGGACAGATAGGTAACTGGTCTCTTGATCTCATTTTAAACCGTCTTTGGGTCTCAGATGGTCTTCTCAGGATGTTTGGAATAAGCAGTGATGAATTTGATGGGACACTGGAGTCCATTATCAGGCACATGCACAGGGACGACCGGCAACTCTTTCGGGATTGCGTCAATGAGACCGCTCGGACAATGAAAAAAAGATCTATGGAGTATCGCATCATTCTTCCGGGCGGAGAGATGCGTTACCTGTATGAAACCGCAGAAATTGTTGGAAATGAAGCGGAAGGACAAAAACGGCTGGTTGGAGTGGTTCAGGACATTACTGAAAAAAGGGATAGGGAAGCTCGCTTGAATATGATCTCCATGGCACTTGAGCAGGCCGGGGAAGCAGTGCTGATTACCGATAGCTCCAATAATATTAAATATGTGAATCAAACATTTGTCGATGTGACCGGATATAGTGCCAAAGAGGTGATCGGTAAAAATCCGAAACTGCTTTCCTCCGGCAGACAGGGGAGTGATTTCTACGAGAGCATGTGGGAAGAGCTCAAGAAAAACAGCTTTTGGAAAGGCAGAATCTGGAACAGGCGAAAAAATGGAGAGGTCTTTCCAGAGCAGCTTCATATCAGAGAGATTACCAATGAGCATGGTGAAATTGTGAACTATGCAGCCGTTTTTTCAGACATTACAGAGCAGTTGAAGATGGAGAATCAGTTCAGACAATCGCAGAAAATGGAAGCGATAGGAACGCTGGTGGGTGGTATTGCCCATGATTTCAATAATATTCTGACTGCGATTACCGGAAGTCTCTATCTGCTTAGAAAAGATGTGAAGGACAGACCTAACGTTCTGGATAAAATTGAGACGATCGAGAATGAAAGCTTTCGGGCAGCGGAGATGATTGATCAGCTGTTAACCTTTGCACGTAAAGATGTGGTGCGTATCGAGGGGATATCTCTAACTGATCTCTGTAATTCCGCACGGGATCTGGTACAGGTTACCGTTCGTGAAGATATCAAATTGACCTGGGATCCTTGCCCGGATGGGTTGACTGTCGATGGTGATGAGAACCAACTGAAACAGATTATACTGAACCTGGTCAATAACGCCCGTGATGCACTTGAGGGCGTTGAAAATCCGGAAATCACGGTAGCTCTGAAAAAATATGATCCTGACAGCCTGTTCAGAAAGAAATATCCGAATGCCGATGCAAACTCTTATGCCTGTATAGAAGTCGGTGATAACGGTTGCGGAATCTCCAAGGATAGCCTTGAACATATTTTTGAACCGTTTTATACAACCAAGGAAGTAGGTAAGGGGACCGGGCTCGGGCTCTCAATGATTTATGGCTCGATTCAAAATCATCATGGTGTCATTCAGGTGGAAACCGAGATAGAAAAAGGCACGACATTTCGAATTTATCTACCCTTGCGTGATTCTCTGGAGAGTATCGAACTAACTGAGAAAACCCTGCCAGGGGTGATGATGGGCAGAGGTGAGGGTGTTCTGGTGGTTGATGATGAGGATATGGTAAGAAGCGTTATCAGAGATCTTTTGGCCAGCCTTAATTATCGGGTTTTTGAGGCCAGTGACGGGGCATCTGCAGTGGATGTGTTCAAAGCCAACCGGGTTGAGATCGGCCTGGTGATCCTTGATGTGGTGATGCCGCGTATGGGTGGTGTGCAGGCAGGAACTCTGATCAGAGATCTCTCTCCGGAAATGCCCATTATTTTTGCGACAGGATATGATCAGGATAGTGTGCTGAGTGATGTACGTGACTGGGAAAACATTTCGATTCTTTCCAAGCCATACAGAGCCAAGCAGATTAGTGCTGAAATTCGTGCACTGCTTGACTAGGGCAGCCTTAACATCTTCTGTTTAGTGAACAACCTTCTCCAGCAGATCAGAGGCTTGTAATAGCTGTCCTCGAATATCCTTCGCTTCATCTGAGAGTATCTGCAGAAATACTGGAGCAATGTCCGCTGCAACCGGGACAGTTGCAGGGCTAAGTCCCGGGTAGGCCCTTTCAAAACTTCGTGTTCGCATACGTCCCGGGTTAATAGTGTTAAATCGCATCGGTTTGGATGGGTGCTCCGCCTGCCACATGGCTGCGGCATAACCCAACGCCCGTTTAGCGAGGCCATAACCATGCCAGTTGGGTTGATCCTGATCGATCATATCGCAGGTGGTGAAAATGATTGATGCAGACTCAGCTCTTTTCAGCAGAGGGAACATCATCTGGGTTAGCAGGTTGGGAGCTGTCAGGTGAATATCCAGAGAACCTCTGAATACATCAGGCTTTACGTGCTGCATCGGTGCACACCGTTTCAGGCTGCCGGCACAGTGAACCAGACCATCCAGATGTGGAATCTGATCTTTCAGAGTGAGGAAGAGTTTTCCGTAGTTATCAAAGTCAGTCAGGTCGAAAGGGATACAGAGGCAGCGCCCACCGGACTCTTCAATACGGGACTGGGTCTTCTCAAGTGCTTCGTCCACGCGCCCCAGCGCAATTACGTTGGCACCTTCAGCGCCGAGTTGTTGAGCAATAGCGCGCCCAAGACCTGATGAAGCTCCGGTCACCATGATGATCCTGTTTTCAAACTTTTTGCTCATATCGCCCCCTGATCTGGAGGCCGAAACATAGCAGGCATTGTGCAGATGAGCGACGTAGTGTTTTTTCTTATTACTGAGTATGCTGCGCAGTTCATCTACGGGGGTTCCAAGTGGCAGATCATCAATATATCTATTCTATGCAGGGTGTTGGCAAGGTAGTTGCCGGAAAAAAAGAGATTCTGAAAGATATCTATCTCTCGTTTTTCCCGGGTGCCAAGATCGGTGTTCTTGGACTCAATGGTTCGGGTAAATCAACGCTATTGAAAATCATGGCAGGTCTTGATATTGAAATTCTGGGCGAGGCTCGTCCTGCACCCGATATCAAAATTGGTTATCTGGCACAGGAACCGGAGCTTGATCCGGATAAAGATGTGCGTGGTAATATTGAAGAGTCGGTCAAAGAGATCAAAGATGCACTGGCGGAGCTTGATGCGGTTTATGCGGCCTATGCCGAGCCCGATGCGGATTTTGATGAAATCGCAAAACAACAGGCCAGGTTGGAAGACATTATCAATGCAGCCGATGGTCATGATCTGGATCGCAGACTTGAAGTTGCTGCTGATGCATTGCGGCTTCCACCCTGGGATGCGGATGTAACCAAACTATCCGGTGGTGAGCGCCGCCGTGTGGCCCTGTGTCGTCTGTTACTGTCAAAGCCGGACATGATCCTGCTTGATGAGCCTACCAACCATCTGGATGCCGAATCAGTCGCCTGGCTGGAGCGTTTCCTGCATGATTATGAGGGTACCGTGGTTGCCGTAACCCATGATCGTTATTTTCTGGATAACGTGGCGGGCTGGATTCTGGAGCTGGATCGCGGCAAAGGCATTCCGTATGAAGGAAACTACTCATCATGGCTTGAGCAGAAAGATGCGCGTCTGAGTCAGGAGAGCAAAGAGGAGTCTTCCCGTCAGAAAGCGATTAAGCAGGAGCTGGAGTGGGTTCGCCAGGGTGCGAAAGGCAGGCATGCGAAATCGAAAGCACGACTTAAAGCGTTTGATGAACTGGCAAGTAAAGAGGTGCAGCAACGTAATGCCACCAAGCAGATATTCATTCCTGCGGGTGCGCGTTTGGGCGACATCGTTTTCAAAGCGGAAAACATCCGCAAAGGTTTTGGCGACCGTGTTCTGGTTGAAGATCTTAACTTCAACCTGCCGCGTGGCGGTATCGTGGGTATTATCGGGGCCAATGGCGCAGGTAAAACAACACTGTTCCGTATGTTCACAGGTCAGGAGACACCCGATTCAGGTAAGATGATCAAGGGTGAGAGCGTTCAGCTCTCATATGTGGATCAGTCACGTGATGCTCTGGATGATAATAAAACGGTGTTTGATGAAATTTCAGAAGGTTCGGACTTTGTGACTCTGGGCAAAGCAGAAGTACCATCGCGTGCCTATTGTGGCCGTTTCAACTTTAAAGGTGGTGATCAGCAGAAGAAGGTATCGATGCTCTCCGGTGGTGAACGTAATCGCCTGCATCTGGCCAAGATGCTGAAAGAGGGCGGCAATGTGTTGTTGCTCGATGAGCCGACCAATGATCTGGATGTAGAGACACTACGCGCACTGGAAGAGGCCCTGCTGGACTTTGCAGGTTGTGCGGTGGTTATTTCGCATGACAGGTGGTTTCTGGATCGTATCGCAACGCACATGCTTGCCTTTGAAGATGATGGGCATGTGGAGTGGTTTGAAGGGAACTTTGCCGAATACGAAAAAGACAAAGAGCGCAGGCTTGGTAAAGATGCAACTCAGCCGCACCGGATGAAGTATAAAAAACTTGCTTAGTGTTTTTCATGTTTTAATAACATTAAAATTGTGTCATAAGTCACTATTATTATTGATTTAATTTTAGTGATGGTGCTCACAGATTGATAAATGAGCCATCCCCATAGTTCGCACCAGTGATATTGATAATTTGCACATGTGAAGATCAATGTTCATTAAAGTTTTAAAGCTTTGGAGGTGAACCATGGCAGTTGATATGACCTGGCTCGAAGCCAATACATTACATACCACGCTCTCTGCAACTGAGAAGAAGGCATTGATGCCTTTGACCGAGTTAACCTTTGCAAAAGGCGATAGAATTCTCTCTCAAGGTGATGAGGGCGGCGTGCTTTACATCATCAAGTCCGGTGAAGTGAGCGTGCAGGATAATAACCGATATGAGGGACGTATCTCTTTTGTCACCCTGAAAGAGGGCGACCTGATCGGCGAATTCTCTTTTTTAAATGACCGCCGTGTGTCAGCTGATGTGAAGGCTGAAGAAGATTGCGTTCTCTACAGACTTGAGAAGGAAGATATGGTTAAGCTGATGAAAGATCAGCAGGGCCTTGCATTCACCATTATGAATACGATTGTGAATCATGAAGCGAGAATGCTTTCGAATATGAGACGTGAGTTTGTGCCGATGCTTCGCAATTTTAAGAAGAAGGCTGATAAACTGCCGTTGACCATGAAGTTGATCCCGGTGATTTTCATTCTGGTTTATGCCTCGGCATTTTTCTATATCAGCTATAAAGACTTTGCCTATTAACAGGTGTTGGAATCCGAACTGGAAAAGGGCTCTGTTTTTACAGGGCCCTTTTTCTTTGTCTGAATGTTTTTTTTAGTCGAAAGCAGTCACTTTTTTTAGGGCTGGCAGTGCACATATCATTAGGGCATGTCCACTCTTTGATATCGAACAGGCTTCGATCATCATTAAATGTAATCTCCATTTTCTCTGTCTCACACCTCTTGTCACACTGAATTAGCAGGTTGATGGCCTCTTTTAGTGAGTCGGCTGTGAATGGTTTGCATAGATACATGCAGGCCAGATTCTTCCTGATGTGTTCTATCTCAGGTGATCCGGAGAGAATCACAAACTTTTGAGTTGAATGAATCTGGCGAATCTGGTGCATGAAATCATATCCAGACATGTCAGGCATCTGCACATCACTGAAAATTGCTATTGGGCTTTGATAATCATCCCTGTTCATGTATTTAAAATATTCAAATGGGGAGCCAAATGCCAGAGCTTTAAACTCAAAACTCAGGAAAATTTGCAGAAAAATATCCCTGACCATTTTTTCATCGTCAACAATGTGAAACATAATGATAAGTGTAATTGAAACGGCATGGTTATTCTATAATCGGAGAGCAAATGAGTTTCCGTATGAACCGGAAATGAGATAAAGGATTATTTTTTATCTTCGAAAACTTCTGTGTATTGCTGATTGGTCCAGTAGATAAAAGCGAGTATTTCAGCAATAGCTGTATGAATCTCGGCAGGAATCGCTTCACCGATATCGAGTAGTGAAAGAATTTGCACCAGATCACGATCTTCCCGAATTGGAATATCATGTTCTTTGGCAATGCGGATAATTTCATCTGCCAAAGCGCCGGAACCGGTTGCTGAAACGTTGGGAACTGCATCAAGCAGCGGGTTCCACTTCAGGGCAATAGCCTGACGGCCTGAGGATGGCTTTTTAACCCGTGACATCGAGTAGTCCTTTGGACATGGGAAGACCGAGTTGCAGACGGCTGAAACTCTCTTTTTTCTCTTCAATCAATTCATTGCCCGAAGAGGTCGATAGTTGAACGTCATTGAACCCGAGTGCTTCCAGACGTTCAGTGAGTCGTGATATATGTTCCTGAAAAAGGTGTCTGGCCTCGCTCATTTCCGAGTAGATGGTTGCATGAACTGAGTGACTGGTGATTCGGGCATCAACTTTTACACTGCCAAGTTGGCTAAGCTCCAGAGCAAAGAGGATGTTGAATGTGTCTGAAGATGATTTTTCAGCTTCGATGTCTGTTTCATAATCTGCTGCCATCTCCATAGAGATAGCCATCTGTACGGCTGAGAGCATGCCCTGCATGATCAGGGGGAATTCAATACGGACAGGTTCCGCCTGCTGAAAGGCGAGAAGGTTGATGGCTTGCTGGGATTCAATGCGGGCTGCTCCCTGTTCACTGGCCTGCAATATATTCATCGTCCTACTGGTTCTGTCCATGGATTGCGTCAGCTCAACCAGTTTGAGCAGTACCGCCTTAATATCCTTCTGAGTAGTCTGGGGTGCACTCCTCTCCCCGCTCTGTTGCTCTCTTCCCAACAGTGCCTCATAGAGCTGACCGCTATTGCGGATCATCGAAGCCAGTCGATGGCCATCAAGTGGCTTGTTAGCAGTGACTGTATAGTTTTCAAGCAGGGTAGTGAGTGCTCCCAGCTGAGTGGTGACCGGTTGCGGTAGCGGGCGCTCATTTGCAGAAGCAGGTGATGACGGGGCGGTGAGATTACGCAACACCTGACTAAGCGGTTCACTCATGGCAATCCTCTGTTTAAACAGGGTGATTGCTTTCTCAGAGAGATTTTTAACCAGATCAATGACTTCAAGTGTGGGAGTTTTGCCTCCCTGCACACTTTTAAGCAGTAGCATGTCTCCAGGCTTCACTGTGGATGGCGCTGGTGCTTCGAATTGTTGCCCCTGCCACTGAAAGGCGATCTTTCCATTGGAAAGACGCTGTTCAACTTTCGCGGTTAACAATCCGCTTTCCGGGATAGCGGGGCGGGAGACCGGATCAGCTTTTGACGCGGTGATTGATTGTGAAGCCTTTGATTGTGAAGCAGCAGACGGTGGAGAGATTCTCGTTGCTGATTTCAGAATTAGTTCAGGATTTTTGGATTGATCAGCACTCTTTATCTGAACCAGAAGCTGTTCACCCTTTGTTACAGGAGCAGATAGATTCTCGATCCTGATCTGAACAGTTTCAGTTTTTCCCTGTTTAATAATTGCTGCTGTTGGAAGATTTAGATTAGCCACAGCATGAGCTGTTTTGGCAACGGTGGCCTTTGCTTTTGATTCGATTACGGAAGAGGGAGCAGGAACCTGAGTTAATACCGCTTTTTTACCGGAGGCCTGGGTTACAATGGCTTGAAAACCTCCTTTTTGTTTAAGAAGTTCCGTGGCAGGGGAGGTCAGGATTGCACTGCGGATCGGGATATCTTTCTGAGTAGAAGCTTGAATCGGGGCAGCGCCTCTCTTTCCCTTTCCATGGACTATTAATGCTTCTGTTTTGACAGCAGTAGAAGGATCGGCTTTAAGGGCTGAGGTAAAGTTTTGAGCTACGCCTACATTTTTAATCGTCTGGACAGGTTGGCCGCTACTGTGCATTGCCGGCTTGATGATCTCCAGGGCAGGCAGTGATCCACTGTTTGTCAGTCTGAAGGTGACAATCTTCCCTTCCAGAGGTTTCGGTAGCCCATCAATCGTGATGCTCTGACCATTCAGGGTGATGATGGCTCTACCCTGAACCAGTTGCGGAATTTGAACGCGGAAGCTGTCTCCTTTTTGAATGGAAGCAGTTTCACCGGAGACAATACGAAACAGTGTGCCGACGGCACTATTGCGAAGTGAAAGGCCAAGCTCTGCTCCGGGTGTTTTCATCATGCCTTTACTGTATGCCAAACAGACCCCTCAGTGCAAAGGTGATGATCGCCTCTTTTATGATTACAGACAAAAAAGCTGCCATTGAACGCTTCGATAGGGGATGAAACAGCACGGTTTTGCCACTATTTATTTAATCTTCATAAGCGCCTAAACAAAAAAAACAGTGACGAATGCCTTGTGAAGGCTTCAAAAAAGATAGGTTTACAGGGTCTGAAGCAACCGGTTTTGTTGCCGGAATAGTAAATCTCAAGTGGAATTTTAGTGCCTTTTTTCCTATGATTCATACCTCTTTGAAAAGAGATATGAGGATTGTGACCATATGAATGAACTTTTAGCGCAAGGCTTGCAACTGATGGGTGTTGGAATGGGGGTTGTATTCCTTTTTCTTGGCCTGCTGATTGGTGTCGTTACGCTGGTCTCTGCAGTCATTCAAAAGTACGAAGTGAATACTGTACATGCCGGTACAGAACCACTGAACAATGCTGATCTTCTCAGTGTTATCACTGAAGCGGTCAAGCGATACCGCGCAGATCACCATAAATAGTCACAGCAGCACTTAAGGAGTTATCTTTAGATGAATCAGCCATTGGGAATTACCGAACTCGTCCTGCGTGATGGTCACCAGTCCCTGCTTGCCACGCGCATGCGAATTGATGATCTGTTGCCAATTGCGGAGAAGCTGGATCGTGTCGGCTACTGGTCTGCAGAGCTGTGGGGCGGCGCCACCTTTGATTCCTGTATTCGCTTTCTTGGTGAAGATCCATGGGAACGCTTACGTCTGCTGACCAAAGCCATGCCCAATACTCCCTCCCAGATGCTGCTTCGCGGGCAGAACCTCTTGGGTTACCGTCATTATGCCGATGATGTGGTGAAGTCATTTGTAGAGCATGCTGCTAAAAATGGTATGGATGTATTCCGCATTTTCGATGCCATGAATGATATCAGAAATCTGGAAACAGCCGTTAAAGCCACCATTGCATGCGATAAACATGCCCAGGGCACCATGTCATATACCGTGAGCCCTGTTCACACGTTGGATATGTGGGTTGATATGGGTAAAGAGCTGGAAGACCTGGGTTGTCATTCAATCTGTATCAAAGATATGTCCGGCCTTCTCAAACCTTTTGTTGCCGAAGAGATCATTACGCGTCTGAAAGAGTCTGTAACCATCCCCATCTCTCTGCACTGTCATGCCACAACGGGCATGAGTACCGCTACGATTGTAAAAGCCATTGAAGCCGGCGTTGATATGGTCGATACCAGCATCTCCTCCATGAGCCACACCTATGGACACTCTGCCACGGAATCTGTTGTGGCTATCATGGAAGATGAAAAACGTTCTACAGGTCTGAAACTGAAACTGCTGGAAGATATTGCGGCAGATTTAAGAGTGATGCGTAAAAAATACAAAAAGTTTGAAGGCTCCCTACAGGGAACTGATTCCCGTATTCTGGTTGCACAGGTTCCGGGCGGCATGCTGACCAATCTTGAAAGCCAACTGCAACTTCAGGGTGCTTCTGATCGTTTTGATGAAGTGCTTGCTGAAATTCCGAAGGTGCGTAAAGACCTGGGCTATCTGCCACTGGTGACCCCAACCTCACAGATTGTCGGTACTCAGGCCGTATTTAACGTCATGACCGGCGAACGTTATCAGACCATCACCAAAGAGACTGCTGGCGTTCTCAAAGGTGAATACGGGAAGACCCCGGCCAAAGTGAATAGTGAATTGCAGGTTAAAGTTTTGGATGGGGCTAAACCCATCACCTGTCGTCCTGCTGATCTGATTGAAAATGAGATGGATCGTTTGACGGAAGAGCTATGCACGGTTGCCAATAGCGATGATATCGATCTGTCGAAAGAGCTGATCGAAGATGTGTTGACCTACGCTCTTTTCCCACAGGTTGGTCTGAAATTCCTGAAAAACCGCGATAATCCTGACGCCTTTGAAAAAGCGGCTGGAGCGGAGAGTGAGGTAGATCATGCTGACCACGTAGGAATTGCCGAGCGTTATACCATCTCTGTCACCGGGCAGGAGTATGATGTTGTCGTAACGCCTGAGGGCAAGGTGGCGTCATTTGAGATTATGAATAGTGCGCCGCAGCCTCATATGGCACCGGCTGCCACACCGGCTGTGAATACACCTGCTATCTCTGTAGGTGCACCGATGGCAGGGAATATCTTCAAGATCAACGTTGCACCCAACCAGCAGGTTGAGGATGGAGATGTTATTCTCATTATGGAAGCGATGAAGATGGAGACAGAAGTTCGTTCCAGTCATAAAGGCACCATTATGAGTGTTGAAGTGAAAGAGGGCGATGCAGTAGGAGTCGGTCAGGCTCTGGTCACCATTGCTTAATAATCAAGTCTCTCTCAAGAAGCGGGTAAAGTAACTGATGCAGAATGAAATATTAGACAAACTATGGCTCACGACTGGTATCGCCAACTTTGAGTGGGGCCAGCTGTTGATGATCGGAGTAGGTTTTTTGCTGCTCTATCTTGCCATCAGCAAAAAGTTTGAGCCGCTGCTGCTCGTTCCCATCGGTTTTGGTGCCATTCTGAGTAACGTTCCGATTGCCGCAATTTCCGGTCCTGATGGCATGCTGGGCATGATCTATCATGTTGGTATTGAGACCGGTATTTTCCCATTGCTAATCTTTATGGGGGTGGGTGCCCTTACTGACTTTGGAGCCCTGATTGCGATGCCTCGAACTCTGATGCTCGGTGCCGCTGCCCAGTTTGGCATCTTCACTACGCTTATTGGCGCATTGGCGCTGAATATGGTTCCCGGCTTTGAATTTTCACTGGCTGATGCGGCCGCTATCGGCATCATCGGCGGGGCAGATGGCCCGACTGCGATCTTTTTAGCCTCTAAACTGGCACCGGATCTGCTCGGAGCCATTGCCGTTGCCGCATACTCCTACATGGCGCTGGTACCGCTTATCCAGCCACCTATTATGAAGCTTTTGACTACCGAAGCAGAACGCAAAGTAAAAATGCAGCAGCTTCGTCATGTCAGCAAAAAAGAGAAAATCGCTTTTCCACTCACGGTATTGATTCTATGCGTTATCTTTTTGCCAACAGCAGCACCGCTAATCGGTATGCTGACATTTGGTAATCTGCTGCGTGAGTGCGGTGTGGTTGAACGACTCTCCAATGCTTCACAGAATGAGATCATCAATATTACAACCATCTTTCTGGGTTTGGCTGTTGGCTCAAAATTGTCGGCTGATAAGTTCCTGAATATTGAAACCCTGGGCATTCTGGTACTTGGCATGATTGCATTTGCAGTCGGTACTGCTGCCGGTGTACTGATGGGTAAATTGATGCATCGTATGAGTGGCGGAAAGATCAATCCTTTGATCGGTGCTGCCGGCGTATCTGCGGTACCAATGGCCGCACGTGTGGTGAATAAGGTTGGTCTGGAAGCAGATCACCACAACTACCTGCTGATGCACGCCATGGGTCCAAATGTGGCAGGTGTGATTGGTTCAGCCGTTGCTGCGGGTATTCTTCTAGCCATTGTAGGTGGCTAGACACTCATAAATGTGACTCTTTAAGCCTGATCTTCTTTGGCAGGCTGAATGCCAAGCAGGGTAGCTAGATCGGATAGCCTGTTCTGTACTTGACCGTAGGTATCATCGACAGTCACTTTTACATCACCATTAAGGGCTTGCAGGCCTTCAAGGATACCTCTGGCTTGCTCAAAACCTTTTTCGATACCAATCTGTATATTATTAAATAACTGCTCTCTGGAGCGTTGCTCTTCCGGTGACATATCTGCCTGCGCTGCTTCGGCCCTGCCGATTAAGCGGGTGGCAAAACTGACGATACGATCAGCAGTTGCTTCAGGGCTCATATTCTGACCTGATTCAACAGCGTGTTGTATGGCGTTGTCACCGATCTCCGGTGCAAACATGGCACTGATTTTTTCCATGGCCGATTTGAGAATTAATTCGGTTGGATTATTTATTGCATTAATACTTAAACGGCTCTCTATCCTGGCCTGCACATTTTCAGGTAGAGCAGTTGGGTTTTTCTGCTCTGAACCCTTTTGTGAAAGGGGAGAGAGATTAGGGACGTTAAAACCCGGGAATGAAATTGCCATGTTCACCTCTTGTGATCTCTTCTTAAAAGAGAGTATCACTACTTCTACTATCTATATTAGATTATATATCGGTAAGTTCACAACGAACTGAAGTGATCTGTCTGTTATGGCAGATGATTCGAACATAAAAAAAGGCGACCCGAAGGCCGCCTTTTTGATTAACAGAAGCAGAGCTTCTTATTTGTAGAAGTCGATCATGGTTTCCAGAGATTTAGGTGTAATCTTGGAAGCATTACCCGCAGCACCAAATGCTTCAAAACGAGCTTCGCAGATATCCTGCATAGCAGCGGTAGCAGCTTTCAGGAATTTGCGTGGATCGAAGTTTGAAGGATTCTCATGCAGGAACTTACGAACCGCACCGGTAGAAGCCATG
>JBEQLD010000002.1:0-51901 GCA_040326115.1 Mariprofundaceae bacterium
CGCTCCCAGTCTGAGCAGCTGAGGAAGCGCTTTCTGTTCGGCTTCGGAGAGAGGGCGTAATTCAGAATATCCATCAAGAAATGCCTGCATACGGGCTTGATCATCTTTCCCTAAAAGAACCGCCTGTGCATTAAGTGAAACGGCAATATCAGTGGCATAAGCAGCTGTATGAGCATAATAGAAATCAATAATGCCGCTTACCTCATCTCCCTCGAAAAGGATGTTATCAACAAACAGGTCACCGTGAATCAAGCCGGTTGGCAGGGTGAATTCCTGTTCCTGCTGAAAGTTCATCTCATCATACAGCAGAATGGCCGCGCCTTCGCCATAATGCGCCTCAACATCAATCATCATGCTATCAATGGTATCGGCCAGCCAGTCATTGTTTGTCGGGTTACTGCGATTCTCCGGGAACCCACTGCCTGCCAGATGAAGTTGGGCCAGTGCCCGTCCGGAAGAGCGCAGTTGAGCCATGTTCAGTTCATCCAGCGTGCGCCCTGAAAGACATGAGACAATGCACCCTTTCTTTCCTTGAACATCGAAGATCAGTTCGCCGTCCTTTCTCACCATCACATCCGGGCAGGAGAGACCATGATGTGACAGATGCTTCATCAGTCGCATGAAGTAAGGCAGCTCATCATCAGCCAACCGTTCAAAGACAGTCAGAACAAAGCGACCTTCATCAGTCTCAATAAAGAAATTGCTATTCTCAATACCGGCTGCAATGCCTTCAAAGCCATGCAGAGAGCCCAGATTGTAATCACTCAGAATGGTTTCAAAATCAGATTGGGAAAGTTCGGTATAAACAGACATGCACAAAGCGTAGTTTATTGGAAGATATTTACCATAAAGAAAGCGCATTCCCCTATAGGCTTCACGTCAGGATGCGCATGGCCGAAATCTTGCTATGAGAGACATCCACGTTTTACTAAATCTACTACCTCTCATTGGAGCCGCTGATGCATTTCCATTTTGTCCTGTTTCTTTCTTTACTCATACTGCCAAATCTCTCTTTTGCAGCAGGTGCTGCGCAGGGGGCAAAGGCAAATGGCATGGCAGCGGCATTTGTAGCCGTAGCCGATGATGCTTCCGCAATCGCCTATAACCCTGCAGGCATCACTCAACTCAGCGGCTCTCACCTCTATGCAGGAGTGATAGGCATTGCCCCGCGCACAAAATACACCTCTCCTGCAGGGGTGAGTCAAAACATGAAATCACAGTTTTTTGCTGCCCCTTATCTTTATTACACATCAGACACACCCATCGACAACCTCTATTTCGGAGTAGGAATTTCCTCCCCTTTTGGGATTGGTGGCACCAAGTGGAGCACTGCGGGAATGACTCGCTATATTTCAACCGAAAGTCTTACAGACACGCTAACCATCAACCCCACCATTGCCTATAAACTCACCGATTCACTTTCGATTGCCGGCGGTTTCAGCTACTTGTTCTCGCAGCTAAAATCCAGCAACAACACCGATCAATCCATGCTTGGTGCTGCAGATGGTGCTATGTCCCTAAAGGGAGATGGAGATGGTTTTGGCTATAACCTTGGGCTGCTGTATCAGATCAATTCACAGCTCAAGATCGGCATCGCTTATCGCTCACAGACCACTGTGAATTTCACCGGAGATTTGAACCTGGTCAATATCGCTCCGGCAGCGCAACCCCTGTTCGGAGGCTCCACATATACAACCGGCTTTAATACATCCACCGTTTTCCCATCCGTTTTTAATCTGGGGCTTGCTTATACTGCCGAGCAGGGAACAGTGTTTACGATTGAAGTGCAGAGAGATGGCTGGTCCTCACTGCAACAGAATGTTCTAACCTTGCAACAGCCTGTAGCTGCAGCCGGACTGGTCAGCACCACGACCCCGCTCGATTGGAAAGATGCATGGAGTTATAAAATCGCTATGGATTACAGACTGACTGAGAAGTCGTCCTTTCGTCTGGGTTATGCATATACCGGGGCATCCGTACCGGATCATACGCTTTCACCCTCCAGCCCTATCGCCAATTCACATCTCGTCGGCATTGGTTATGGATATCAGATTGGCGATTTCACCATTGACCTCTTCTATTTTGACGTACTGATGGAAAAACGCACTACCAACAACAGCATTCTCAAAGGCAGCTATAAGAGCCATATTCACCACGCGGGTATAGGCGTTGGTTATCAATTTAATTAATAATCCGGAAGCAGGAGCGCCTTGCAATTTCTGAACAGATGATCTTCTTTTGTGAATGGCTTAAAACGGGATATAGATTGTTGTTCAGAGCCCCCTCAACAGGTAGCGTGCGCGGCTCAATATGTGGCTTTTTAATGGATAATATCATCAATGGATAACATCATTATTCGAGGCGGAAAGCCTCTATCGGGAACTGTCGAAGCAAGTGGCGCAAAAAATGCAGCACTCCCGCTTCTGGCTGCCTCCATTCTTGTCGAAGGCCCTGTGGTCTATCACCGCATCCCGCACCTGAAAGATATCACCACCATGATGACCCTGATCTCCTATCAGGGCGCAGAGGTCACCTTTGATGATCAGTCCCGTATTCATATCGATGCCTCATCCGCAGACAAGCCGGAGGCACCTTACGAACTGGTGAAAACCATGCGTGCTTCAGCTCTGGTACTTGGCCCGCTTCTGGCCCGTTTTGGCAGGGCAAAAGTAAGTCTTCCCGGCGGCTGTGCCATTGGCGCACGCCCTATCGATATGCACTTGAAAGGTCTTGAAGCGATGGGTGCAATCATCACTGTAGAGCACGGTTATGTTGAAGCGGTAGCTCCCAAAGGGCTGAAAGGCGCAACCATAGTTTTTGATCAGGTCACCGTGACCGGCACTGAGAACCTGATGATGGCGGCCGTGCTGGCCGATGGAGAGACCGTGCTGGACAATGCAGCTCAGGAACCTGAAGTGGTAAACTTGGCTGACTCACTTCGTGATCTCGGTGCAAATATCGAAGGCGATGGCACCAACCGCATCACCATCCGCGGCGTCTCATCCATTAACAGCGGTGATATGACAGCCATTCCGGATCGCATTGAAGTAGCCACATATCTGGCTACGGCCATGATTACCGGTGGTGATGTCACCGTGACCAAATCCAATGCAAAAGCACTCGAGGCATTTCTTGCCAAATCTGCCGATGCAGGTGTAACAGTTGAAACCGGTGAAGACTGGATTCGCTGCAAAGCTGACCAGAAGCTTAAATCTGTGAACATCAGCACCCAGCCGCATCCGGGTTTTCCAACCGATCTACAGGCGCAGTTCATGGCCATGATGTGCATTGCTGATGATACAAGCATCATTAGTGAAACCATCTTTGAAAACCGTTTCATGCATGTGCAGGAGCTGGTTCGTATGGGTGCGGATATCCAGCTTGATGGGCACACCGCTATTGTAAAAGGTGTTCCAAAACTATCAGGCGCACCGGTCATGGCGACTGATCTTCGCGCTTCTGCCAGTCTTGTTCTGGCAGGGCTTGCAGCTGAAGGTGAGACAAGAATCTCCCGTGTCTATCACATTGATCGTGGTTATGAACGCATTGAGGAAAAGCTGATGAAACTGGGTGCGGACATCGAACGCCAGAGTGCCAGTGAACACTTGATTACAGGAGCACTTCCTCTCTATGCCTAAAGTATCAATGAATGATAAAATCCTTACCATTGCGCTCTCCAAAGGCAGAATTCTGGATGACACACTGCCCCTGCTTAAGCATGCAGATATCTTGCCGGTTGAAGATGTTAAAACCACTCGCAAGCTGATGGTGGACGGCCCTATAATCGATGGCATACAGGTACGTTTTCTGGTCATTCGTGCTGCAGATGTCTGTACCTATGTTGAACAGGGTGCTGCGGATATCGGTATCGTAGGGCGCGATATCCTGCTTGAACACAGACCTCATGTTTATGAGCCGCTTGATCTGAAAATTGGTGTCTGCAGACTCTGTGTTTGTGGTCCGAAAGCTCTGGTTGAAAAGGGCAGCCCCAAACAGGGAAGCCGGATCAAAGTCGCAACCAAGTATGATTATCTGGCCGAACAGTATTTTCTTAAACATGGCATTCAGGCAGAGATTATTCACCTCTATGGCTCTATGGAGCTGGCACCTCTGGTCGGCATGGCCGAGCGAATTGTCGATGTGGTTGAGACCGGCAGCACGCTCAAAGCCAACGGCCTGATTGAAGAGACTACACTTTTCGACATTTCCAGCCGTCTGATTGTTAACCCGGCCAGCTATGCCACCAAAAAAGCCACCATTCAGCCTATGATTGAGAAGCTGCGTGAAGCAGTCGATCTGAACAGCGCTGCTAAAATGAATAAGTAGGGAGTTCTGATGAGTATTTTACGTCTGGATTCGACACAACCTGATTACCATGCCCGGCTCGATGCACTGCTTTCGCGTGAAACCGATACCGGTGATGATGTTCAGAACCTTGTGGCTGACATTCTTAAGGGTGTAAAACAGCGTGGTAATGCAGCACTTTGTGAATACACCTCCAAATTTGATGCATGGGACTGCACTCCTGAGACACTGGAGATCGGCTCCGAACAGCTTGAAGCAGCATGGCACTCGGTTTCAGATGAAGACCGTCACAGCATCAACCTGTCTGTAGAACGCATTCGTGCCTATCACGAGCATCAGACGCAGAGTGATTGGGACTACACCGATGATGTGGGTCTGACGCTGGGACAACGAATCACACCACTTGATCGCGTAGGCCTCTATGTGCCAGGCGGCAAGGCGGCTTATCCCTCTTCCGTGCTGATGAATGCAGTACCGGCCAAGGTTGCCGGTGTTGAAGAGATTATCATGGTGGTTCCAACACCCGGTGGTGAGCTCAATGATCTTGTTCTGGCTTCGGCATGGGCAAGTGGTGTTCAGCGTGTATTTGCCGTGGGTGGTGCACAGGCTGTTGCTGCCATGGCCTATGGTACCGAGACTATCCCTGCCGTAGATAAAATTGTCGGGCCGGGAAATAAATTTGTGGCTGCTGCCAAACGTCAGGTTTTCGGAACCTGTGGCATTGATATGATTGCAGGCCCATCTGAAATCGCAGTGGTTGCAGATGGAGGTCACCCGGAGTGGCTGGCGGCTGATTTTCTCTCACAGGCTGAGCATGATGAAGCTGCGCAGAGTATTTTCATCTCGACCGACGCAGCTCTGATCGATGCTGTTGACGCAGCTATTGAAAAACATCTTGAAACCCTGACCCGCGCTGATATTGCGCGTGCTTCAATTGAAACACATGGTGCTCTGATTCATGTTCAAAACCTCGAAGAGGCGGCTGAGACGGTCAACATCATCGCACCTGAACATCTTGAACTTGCGATGGATGATCCGGACAGCATCCTGCCGATGATCAGACATGCCGGTGCTATCTTTATGGGTCACTTTGTACCTGAAGCGCTGGGTGATTACATCGCAGGGCCAAACCATGTTCTACCAACCAATCGTACCGCACGATTCTCCTCTCCTCTGGGTGTGTATGATTTCCAGAAGAGAAGCAGTGTCATCCGTGCCACGAAAGAGGCAGTCCGCGCCATTGGCCCGGCCGCAGCACACTTCGCCCACCGCGAAGGCTTGCAGGCACATGCGCTAACCATCGAACTTCGACTTCAGGATTCCGATGATTCGTAAAGATATCAAGTCCTTAGGGGCTTATTATGTGCCTGACTCATCAGGCATGATCAAGCTTGATGCGATGGAAAACCCATTCCCTCTTCCTGATGAACTGAAATCATCATGGGCTACAGCCCTAAGTGAAGCGGAAATTAACCGTTATCCCGATGCAAACATGCATGGACTTCGCAAGAAGATCGCAGCAAAAAACGGTGTGGATGCAGATCAGGTTCTGATCGGCAACGGTTCTGACGAGATCATTCAGATGCTGTTGATGGCGGCTGATCCGGGCGCATGTGTCTCACCATCACCCACCTTTGTCATGTACGATCTGATCTCGCGCTGGTTAAAAAGGCCGGTTTCAACCGTCCCTCTGGAGAAAGACTTTTCGCTTGATGCAGATAAGTTTCTGCAACTGTGCGCCCGTGAAAAGGCATCCATTGCATTTCTGGCGTGCCCGAACAATCCAACCGGCAACCTCTGGCCTGATTCCACCATCAAACAGATTGCAGATAACTTCCCGGGTCTGCTGGTTATTGATGAAGCCTACCTTCCGTTCGCGGATCGAACACATACCCATCATATCGCTCCAAACGTTGTTGTACTGCGCACCTATTCCAAGATCGGATGGGCAGGACTGCGCATGGGTTATCTACTGGGTTATAAGGATACCATTGCGCATCTGAACAAGGTTCGCCTCCCATACAACATCAACACACTGACCCAGATCAGTGCCGACTTCTTTCTGGATCATTTTGATCTGTTTGAAAAACAGGCCAAAGAGATACGTTTTGAACGTGGTCGGGTATCTGCCTCACTGATGTCGCTGGATGGCATTGAACTGTTCCCGTCTCAAGCCAACTTTCTGCTGATGCGGGTAAAAGACGCAGATGATGTGTTTGAACAGCTCAAACAGAGAAATATCCTGATCAAGAACATGAACAGTCAGGGCGGCTTGCTAAAAAACTGCCTACGTATCACGATCGGCAACAAGGAAGAGAACAGTGCACTATTGGCTGCACTGAAGGAGATTTTAGCATGAGTCCGAACAGCATGAATCGAACGGCTAGCATTGAACGCAGCACCAAAGAGACCTCCATCAAGCTCTCTCTGAATCTGGATGGCACCGGAAAATCGGAACTGAGCACCGGCATCCCTTTTCTGGATCACATGGTTGAGCAGATTTCCCGTCATGGCCTGATTGATCTGAGCATTGATGCAAAGGGTGATCTTGAAATTGATGGTCATCACACGGTTGAAGATATCGGTATCTGCCTGGGTGAAGCGCTGCGTGAAGCTATCGGTGATAAAGCCGGTGTTGTTCGCTATGGCCATGCTTATGTGCCTCTGGATGAAGCGCTCTCCCGAGTCGTGCTTGATCTATCCGGCCGGCCGGGACTTGAGTACCAGATCGATTTCCCGAAAGAGACTGTTGGCGGTTTTGATGTGGAATTGTTCAAAGAGTTTTTCCAGGCTGTTAGTAACCACGGCCGGATCACACTGCATATCGATGCTATTCGCGGTACCAATAACCACCACATTATCGAAACCGTCTTCAAAGCCTTTGGCCGCGCTCTTCGCATGGCCGTTGAATCTGACCCGCGTGTCACGGGCATCCCCAGCACCAAAGGTGCTCTTTAATTGATTCGGCCTGCGCCATCCATGGCTTCGGCCTTGAATCGCTCCGCAAGAGCACCCCAGGGCACTCTCTCTGCCACTTCTCGCGGCATTCACCTTGCGCGGTCTTGCTACACTTACGGGCTCAATACTTTCGCCCGCCCCACTTCCTGTGGGGAGTTTTTCCGTACTTCATAAAAAGGTAAAGTTCTATGATTTCACTCATTGACTATGGTATGGGCAACATGCATTCGATTGCCAAAGCTCTGGAGCATGTCGGTGGCAAAGTTCAACTGGTTAAAACTCCGGAAGAGCTGAGCGACTGCTCCCGCATTGTTCTTCCCGGCGTGGGTGCATTCCGCGATTGCAGCAGTGCCTTAAAAGAGTCCGGGCTTGGTGAAGCGATCAAAGAGAAGTGTGCAGAGGGCATTCCCTACCTCGGTATCTGCCTGGGCATGCAGGTGATGCTGACATCCTCCCGTGAGTTCGGCCTTTATCCCGGTCTCAATCTCATTCGTGGAACTGCTAAACATTTTCCGGAGTCCCATCCGGAACGTGGTTTTAAGATTCCACACATGGGCTGGAATGATATTCTGTTCTCATCTGAAAAAGAGATTCATCCTGTGCTTAAACCCTTAGAGAACAGCCAGGTCTATTATGTGCACTCATTCTACTGCGCACCTGAAAACCCTGATTACATTCAGGGAGTATGTAGCTATGGTGATTTCCCGTTCGCTTCGGCGATCGGAAAAGAGAACATGATAGGCGTACAGTTTCATCCTGAAAAAAGTCAGCAAGCAGGGCTGGCCATGCTGGAGGCTTTCCTGAAATGGAATCCATAAACAACAATACATTCGAACTTATTCCGGCCATTGACCTGAAAGGCGGACACTGCGTCCGACTCAAACAAGGTCGCATGGATGATGCCACCGATTATGGTGATGATCCGGGAGCCATGGCTGAAAAATGGCAGAACCTCGGGGCGACTCGCCTGCACGTGGTTGATCTTGATGGTGCCTTTGCTGGAAAACCGGCAAACAGAAGCGCCATTCAATCTATTTGTGAACGCCTGACCATCCCTGTTCAACTCGGCGGTGGCCTGCGTGATCTCTCCATGATTGAGGGGATGCTTAATCTGGGTGTTGATCGTGTCATCCTCGGTTCGATTGCCGTCTCCAATCCATCGCTGGTTTCAGAAGCCTGCAAAGCATTCCCCGGAAAAATCTGTGTTGGCATCGATGCCAAAGGCGGCATGGTGGCTGTACATGGTTGGGATGATGTTACTGATGTAACAGCAACTGATCTGGCCAGAAAATTTGAGGACGATGGCGTGGCAGCCATCATCTACACCGATATTTCCCGTGATGGCATGATGACTGGTCCGAACATTGAAGAGACAGTCAGCCTTGCTAACGCCATCTCTATTCCGGTTATTGTCTCTGGTGGTGTTTCGAAGATGGATGATGTCAGGGCCTGTGCCAAACATGTGGAGAGCGGTATCTGCGGTGCCATCACTGGTCGCGCTATTTATGAAGGCAGCATCGACTTTAAAGCTGCAATGCAGGAACTAACCTGATGCTCTCGAAAAGAATCATTCCATGTCTGGACGTGGCACACGGGCGCGTGGTTAAAGGCGTTCAGTTCGTCGATATCATTGATGCCGGTGACCCGGTTGAGGCGGCTATCAAGTATGATGAACAGGGAGCTGACGAGCTCTGCTTCCTGGATATCCGTGCTTCACATGAAAGCCGGGATACGCTCTACCATATGGTCACCGATGTGGCTGAACATGTATTTATGCCACTAACCGTTGGTGGTGGCGTTAAAGAGCTTTCCGATATTGAGAATCTTCTGCATGCAGGTGCGGATAAAGTATCGATCAATACCGCTGCTATTTTTAATCCTGAATTTGTCAAAGAGGCCGCCGAACGTTTTGGTTCATCAACTATTGTTGTGGCTGTTGATGCAAAACGCACCGGAGACCACTGGGAGTGTTTTACCCACGGTGGGCGCAAGGAGACAGGCATCAATGCTGTGGAGTGGGCCAAGAGAATGAGTGATTATGGTGCCGGAGAGATCCTGCTCACCAGCATGGATTGTGATGGCACCAAAGATGGATATGACATCCCTCTGACCCGAGCTGTAGCAGATGCAATCCCTGCCAATGTGATTGCATCAGGTGGCGTTGGCAATCTGGAACATATGGCTGAAGGTCTTACAGAAGGAAAAGCAGACGCAGTTCTGGCTGCGTCAATTTTCCACTTTGGTGAATACACCATTGCCGAAACCAAGACCTATCTTGCAAACAAAGGTATCCCAGTTCGCAATCTTGCATAATGAACTTCATCACTCTTTCATGCTCATAGGCCACGCTTAACTTATGGAATGGGCACAACAGATCATCGAGCAGTATGGCTACTGGGCACTGTTTGCAGGCACATTTGCTGAGGGTGAAGCGGTATTTATTGCCGCAGCAGCTCTGGCAGCGGCTGGTCTGCTTGAACCCTGGAAAGTAATTGTTGTTGCTGCAATCGGTGCTTTTATCGGCCATCTCTTCTTTTTTGCTGTCGGACGCTGGCGCGGCATGCAGATTATCAACTCATTCGAGTTTCTGCGTACCCATTACCCCAAAGCAAACAAAGTACTGGATCACCATGCACACTGGTCAATCTTCATGTTCCAGTATCTCTACGGAACCCGGCTGGTTGCAGCCATCATGTTTGGCTGTTCCAGTATCGAATTCTGGCGATTTTTCCTGCTACAGATTGTTAACTGCATTACCTGGGCAATCGTTGTTTATACGGCAGGTCATTTTCTCGGTATCGCTGCACTGGAGATCCTCGAACATTACGGCTTTATCGGTCTGATGGTAGTAATTGGTGCCATCATTATCATCGCGCTGCTTACCTGGTTTGGCGTACATGAATACAAACTTCATCATCCACAATCGAATGAAGAGAAGGAAACAGATACAAAATAACCCCTGAACAGCTCTTTTCTGGTCTACACTTCTAATGAGGATCACGAAAAAGGAGTCAGCAGAGAGTTATGAGAGTACGCCAGCCCGCAGTGGCGGGAAGTTTCTACCCGGATGATCCGGATGCCCTGATACACAATATCGATGCGATGTTGTTTGAGGTGGATGAGAGCGTTCACAGGAAATCCCCCAAAGCGCTGATTGCCCCGCACGCCGGCTACATCTACTCCGGGCCTACTGCTGCATCCGCCTACTCCCTTCTTGAACCGGAAAAAGTTGAACGTGTCGTGCTACTGGGGCCAACTCACCGCGTACTTCTTTCAGGCCTTGCCCTGCCGGATGTCGATGCGTTTGAAACACCGCTTGGAAAAATACCGCTGGATCAGAATGCCATTCGCGATATCCGGGGTTTGAGTCAGGTTCATATCAACAACGACAGTCATGCGCTTGAGCACTCTCTGGAGGTTCAGCTTCCCTTTTTACAACGACGGCTGAATCAATTCTCACTGGTTCCACTGGCTGTTGGTGAGGCCACTCCCGAAATGGTTGCCGAAGTGATCAATGCGCTCTGGGGAGGCGAAGAGACTGTGATCATCATCAGTTCAGACCTCTCCCATTTTCATCCCTATAAAACAGCGCAGAGGATAGACCAGAATACGGTCGAAAATATCTTAAACATGGAGCCTTCCATCGGCCATGAGCAGGCCTGTGGTGCAACACCGATTAACGGACTGCTCGCATGCCTGAACAGCCACCCGCTCACCCCGGAGCTCATAGACTTTCGCAATTCAGGCGACACTGCCGGCCCACGTGACCGGGTGGTTGGTTACACAGCCATTGCGTTCTATGAGCAGGAATCCATTGAATGAATCGGGAACCTTTTTTAGGCATCATCACTCCCGAGCAGGGAGCACTGCTGCCGATCATTGCCAGGACAATCATCACCAAACAGCTGGGCATCCCGGCCAGCATCCCCAAAACAGCTGAACACCCCTGGCTGAATGATCTTGCAGCCAGCTTTGTGACATTGAAAAAAAATGGGGAGCTTCGTGGATGTATCGGCTCACTCATGGCTCGATATCCATTGATGGATGACCTGCAGAACAACGCCATTGCCGCTGCCTTTCATGATCCACGTTTCCCTGCGTTATCAAAAGATGAACTGGATCAGATAAAGATTGAGGTCTCACTGCTAAGTGAACCCGAAGCGATCACTTTTTCCGATGAAGCCGATGCACTTTCACAGCTCAAACCCAATATAGATGGTATTATTTTCGAATGCGGCAGCTACAAAAGCACATTCCTGCCACAGGTATGGGAGCAGTTACAAACAGCTGAACTTTTCATGTCTCACCTGAAACAGAAAGCCGGACTTCTGCCATCCTTCTGGAGCGATGAGGTGCTACTCTATAGATATAGAGTAGAGAAGTTTTCGGAGTAGCCATGCCAAATGAACATTTTCCGGGTCGATACTGGCACAAGCTGGACGATGGCCGAATCCAGTGCGATCTCTGCCCGCGTGACTGCAAGCTTCATGATGGACAGCGGGGGCTCTGTTTTGTTCGTAAGTGTGAAAATGACCAGATTGTACTGACCACCTATGGCCGATCCTCCGGCTTCTGTATTGATCCGATTGAGAAGAAACCGCTAAATCACTTCTATCCCGGGTCCAAAGTGTTCTCATTTGGTACTGCCGGATGCAACCTCGCCTGTAAATTCTGCCAGAACTGGGATATCAGTAAATCGCGTGAATTTGACAGGTTATGCGATGCAGCAACTGCTGAAATGATTGCAGAGACTGCCAAAACCAACGGCTGTAAATCGGTTTCGTTCACCTATAACGACCCGGTTATCTTTCTCGAATATGCCATTGATGCCGCCATTGCCTGCCATGAACTCGGTATTAAAACTGTCGCCGTCACTGCAGGATATATTCATCAAGAACCGGCCAGAGAGTTCTACTCACACATGGACGCCGTGAACGTGGATTTGAAGGCGTTCACGGAAGAGTTTTACCACAAACTCTGTGCAGGCCAGTTGCAACCTGTACTCGAGAGCCTGATCTACCTGAAACATAAAACGGACGTTTGGATCGAGATCACTACACTGCTCATCCCTGGTCACAATGATTCGGATGAAGAACTTAAGAAGTTAAGCCGGTGGATCATGGCCGAGCTGGGACCGAATGTTCCCCTCCACTTCTCTGCCTTTCATCCGGATTGGAAAATGCGGGATGTTCCCGCCACACCGCCGGACACCTTAACCCGCGCCCGAAACATCGCCATGGAGGCAGGGCTACACTATGTCTATACCGGCAATGTGCACGACACCTCGGGTGGTACCACGCACTGCCCATCGTGCAACGAACCACTGATTGTCCGTGACTGGTATGAAATTCTCGCTTTCAATCTAACCGATGATGGCAGATGTAAAAAATGCGATACTGCAATTGCAGGCAGGTTTGATCACTATGAAGGCGCGTACGGCAACCGTCGAATGCCTATCAGAATACCTTTTTAAACTTTTACGAACTTCCCTCTCCACAACAACAATCCCTTTATTGCGGGATACCCATAAAAAAACACATGGCTTACAATTGCATTCGTGTAATTGGGCATAATCAGAAAAAAAACACCTGATTATACCGATTTGCAATATCATTAAAATGGGAAGGAGAAAATTATGGCAACTATTAATAATCTAAAATTGGAACTACTGGAGCACAATCACAAAAATCATACTGCTAAAGTCCGGGTATCTTATCTCGCGGTGTTATCACAAGTTGAACGACACATGACGGGTTTAAGATTTCGGGAAAGAATTCAGCTTTGGGGAGCTGACTGGCCAGATGCAGATGACTATCTCTATGAATTTGCGACAAGCAGTTTCCTTAAGGAAACTGATGCGGTAGTAAACAGATCGAGGACTGTGACTGTTGGTGATGATGTGCTTGATGAGGACGGATGGTTTCGACCCACTGATGAGGTCTACGCAAAAGTGTGGATCACACCTCTGTTACCATCAACAGGTTACGCTAGAAGCAATGAGATACATCATAAATTTTAGCTCTGTTTTCTGAACGTAAAATCTTCAACAATGAGTTTGGGTGATCTTAACCGGTCACCCAAATCTTTATACAGGGAGTGCGCTAAATTTAATTAGCTATTAACCTGATAAGATAAAAGAACAACTGATCTCTATTCAGTATAAAGAGTTTCAATTTCCGATGCATGCAGCTCACAAATCATCCGGCGTTTCACCTTCAAAGTTGGTGTCAGCATGCCATTGATCTGTGTCCACTCACTCTCCACAAAGGCAAAGCGCTTCACATGCATGTAACTGGGCAGATCATGTTCATCCAGATCCATTCGTTTCAGCATCCACTTGTGCATAACAGCGTTGGTTTCCCAATCATCCGGCAGTGCACCACCATGATCTTTTTTCCAAGCCACTGCCAGCCCATCCATATCAGGCACAATCAGCGCTACCACGTAGGGACGATTATCAGCAATCACCAGTGACTGGAGAATGGCACTGTCCTGAGAGAGATGCTGCTCAATGACTGCAGGAGGAACATTTTCACCATTGGTAAGCACCATGATCTCTTTCTTACGATCCACGATCCTGATGAATCCCTCATCATCAATCTCAACGATATCGCCTGTAAATAACCAGCCATCATTATCAAAGACTTCTTTCGTTGCATCAGGCCTGTTCCAGTAGCCCTGCATCACCATCGGGCCTTTGATCAGCAGTTCACCATCTTCATTCTGTTTGATTTCTACTCCGGGCAGAGGTCTGCCAACTGATTCCGGTTTGATTCTATCCAGTGTATTCACAGACAAAACCGGCGAGGTCTCTGTCAGACCATAGCCGGGCAGAACGATGATATCCGCAGCCAGAAGAAATTTTGCAACGGTTGGGCTTAGTGCCGCACCACCGGAAACAAACAAGCGAAGGTTTCCACCCATCTTCTCACGCAGCTTTGCATTAACCAGATGATCCAGAACACCCCATAAAGTGGCCTTCACACCCGTCAGATCACTGCCCTGTTGCCTGAGCTTGAAGCGCTCCATACCCAAAGACTGAGCCTTATCAAACAGTATCTTCTTCACTGCCGATGCCTCCATCTTGGCATTTACACCGGCATAGATCTTTTCGTAGAGACGGGGCACCGAGATCATTGCAGTCGGTTTCACCTCCGGCATATCCCGCATCAGAGTGGTCACATCTTCGGCATAGGCAATCTCCGAACCACTGGCGACAACAAGGAAATGTCCAACCGTACGTTCAAATGCATGCGATACAGGAAGAAAAGAGAGGAACAAGTCTTCGGGAAAAACGGGTACACCACCCAGGCCGGCTGCCACATCAGATAGAAGATTACCGTGCGATAACATCACCCCTTTCGGGTTGCCGGTAGTGCCTGATGTATAGATCAGTGTTGCCAGCGTATCTAGACCGGGCGTTTCAACCTTCGGCCCGGAGTCCCACTTCTCATCCCGTGAGATGGAGTCAACGCTCTGACCTTCACCGGAAAATGGAACTGCCTTGATATCAAGATTGTTCAGCTTCTCCTGCTGTTCTCCCGGTTCAACCAGAATCATCTTACATCCGGCATCGTTGAAGACGTACTCCACCGACTCGGATGGATCAGTAAAATAGGCGGGCACCGTCACGGCACCAAGGCGCAAAATGGCAAAGTCCGAGATAAACCACTCAACGCTGTTGTGTCCCAGAACACCAACCCGATCTCCCGGCTCAATGCCTTGCGATTCAAGCCATGCAGCCAACCTCAACACCCGCTGCTGAACTGTAATTCGATTTAATCCGGTCCAGCTTCCATCACCCAGACGCCTGCGAAGCATTGGCCGCTGTTGCCATGATGTAAGAGAGTGAAAAAGAAGATCAGAGAGACAGCTTGCCTTGGCTACCTGCTCAAGACCCGGGCAGTTCGTTTTGGAGTCCGTTTTGGAATCTGTTTTGGAATTTGTTTCATGATTCGATGAGTTACTCATATAACACTCCTAAATTCTCGGGAACCTTCATTCCCAAGCCGGAAATAAGCTCTTTTAAATCCTCTTCACTATAGGTTGAAAAGTGTTGAAGCAGACCGCCTCTGAATGGTGGAAATCCGATGCCGTAGACCATCGCCGCATCAAGATGTTCCGCACTATCGACAACGCCTTCGGAAAGACACGTCAGCGCCTCAAGAAGCATCGGCAGAAGTGAGATGTTCACAATCTCAATATCTGTCATCGCTCCTGTTCGCTCATCAGAGAGATTCGCATCAAACTCTTTCTCCCGCTTCTCCTGACCGGACAGGTATCTGGAAAGACCTTCGTTGGTTCCTGTTCGCTTATCCCTCTCATAGAGATAGAAACCTTTACCGGATTTTGTTCCCAGCACACCATCAGAGACCATCTGATCAAACCAGCCGGGCATGGCCATCTTATCTCCGAAAGATTCGGAGAGATGAGTTCCCACATGATGACAGATATCAAGACCAACCCGGTCAGCCAGCTCTATCGCGCCCATAGGCATACCGAAGTTCTTCAACGCCCCGTCGATATGCTCCATTTTCTGACCGTTTTCAAGCAGACGCAGTGCAGCACTCATAAATGGCATTAAACATCGATTCACCAAAAAACCGGGCTTGTCTGCAACCACGACAGGAAATTTACCCCAACCTGCAGCCAGAGCAGCCGTCATCTGCACGCTTTTTTTCGTGCTCTTGGCTCCAGCAACCACCTCAACCAGTGGCATCTTCGGTGCCGGATTAAAGAAATGAAGCCCGGCAAGCCGGCCCGGATGTTTTAGTCCCGCCTGCTGATCTGTCACAGAGAGAGAGGATGTATTGGTCAAAAGCAGCGCATCTTTTGAAACATGCTTCTCAACTTCAGCCCAGAGACTCTTTTTAATTTTCAAATCTTCCAATACTGCTTCAATCACCACATCGGAAGAGGCGAGTCCACTTGAGTCCATAACCGGACGTATCCGCTGAAATCTTTTTGCATCACGTCTGGCCAGTTTCGACAGTGTCTTCATACCATGACTCAGTGCATCTTCGTTCAGGTCATGCAGATCGACTTCGCCCTTTCTGGCAGCCACCCAGCCGATACCACTGCCCATAACCCCTGCACCATATACTGCCGTGTGTGTTAAACCTGCTGCAGCATCCTTCCCCTTCTTCACCATATCCTGTTTCTTCAGAGACTCGCCAAGAAAGAATACCCTGATCAGGTTTTTACATGTAGGCGTCACAGCCATTTTTCCTAAAGACTCAGCCTCCCGGGCATAGGCAAGCCCGTCACTCATGCCGAAGATATCTTCCAGCAGATCAATAGCTGCCGGCAGCGAAGGGTAAGCCTCTTCAATATCCAGATGTTTGAACCTGGCCAATGCTTTTTCACGCACTTTATAGAAATAGAACTTCCGAACCGGCCAAACATGAAACCACCACGGTTGTGCGGAACTGTTTTTTCTCTTGCCCAGCGTTGAGAGGTGCTTAATGGCATTCTCAATCTGCTCAGGATGACAGGATAGCTTGGCTATCCCGATTCTGCGTGCGCGTCTGGCATCAACAGCCCGCCCTGTCAGGATCATCTCAATCGCTCGCGGCCAACCCGTTCGTTGTGGCAAACGCACACAGCCACCAAAACCGGGGTGAATTCCGATCTTGATCTCCGGCAGAGCCAGTTTTGTTTTGGCATCTTCTACCGCAACAATGTAATCACAGGCCAGTGCCAGCTCCAGACCACCACCCATACAGGCGCCATGCACTACTGCAATGGATGGAGATGAGAGCGATTCGATGCGGCGACAGAGGGACTGACCGCGTTCAGCCAACCGTGTTGCTTCTGTGGCATCGGTAACTGCCTGGATAATATTGAGATCAGCACCTGCAATGAAACAGCCGGGCATATCACTTTCAATAATCAGGAGCTCGGGAGTATCTTTCTCCAGACTGTCCAGATGTGTTTCCAGTTGCTGCATGCATGCTTCATCCAGCACGTTAACCGACTTATCACTGCGAGAGAGATGAAGACGGGCTACACCATCCTGTTGTTTGAGGGTTACGACTTCCATGGCTCACTCCCAACTAGTATTGCACCACCCTGACCACCACCAATACAGAGTGTCGCAAGGCCCAAACCACCATCTGTGTCATGTTTCAACTGTCTGAGAAGTGTCAGCACCAAGCGGGCGCCTGTCATACCTACCGGATGTCCCAAGGCAACCGCGCCGCCATGCACATTCAACTTGTCCAGATCCGGTGCGCCCATGGCAGCTTTTGCCCCGAGTTTCTTTGTACAGAACTGTTTGGAATCCATTGCTTTCACACATGCCAACACCTGCGCGGCAAAGGCCTCATTAATCTCGACACGCGCCATATCTTTTGCAGACATCCCGTAACGTGAAAGCAGCGCATTTGATGAATAGACCGGCCCTAATCCCATCCGGGCCGGATCACAGCCTGAGTATGCCCAGTCATGTAGATAACCCAGAATCGGCCACCCCTCTGCCTCTGCCTTCTCCCTGTAAGTCAGCAACAGCATGGATGCACCATCGGTAATCTGAGAGCTGTTTCCAGCAGTCACACTGCCGAGAGGTTTTTCAAACACAGGCCTGAGTTTTGCCAAAGCCTCCATATTCTGCCCCGCACGAATTCCCTCATCCCGATGTACAGGCACATATTTTGGTGGGGCAAACAGATGCATCACCTCATCATTGAACCACTCATCTTCCCATGCCTGATCAGCCCGAAGGTGGCTCTGCACCGAGAACTCATCCTGTTCTCTGCGCGAGATAGCAAACTCACGCGCCAGTATCTCTGCTGTCTGACCCATATTCAGGCCTGCAACCGGATCGGTCAGACCCTCCATCAGAGCGATGCGCGGCTTCCACGGCGCCTTCACCACACCCACCGCTGCCTTTGCTTTGTCCGGAAAACTTCGGGCACGTTGCAGATTGGCCATCGCTGATCTGAATCGGTCATGAAAGAGCAGCGGTGCATGGCTCATCGATTCAACACCGCCTGCTACCACCACATCAGCCCGACCGGAGAGAATTTTCTCAGCCGCATCGGTGACTGCCTGCATACCGGAGGCGCAATTTCGATGAACCGTATGGGCTGGAATTTTGCGTGGAACGCCTGCCTGAAGTGAAATCACCCGTGCAATATTGGCTGCATCCGATGGCTGAATGACATTTCCGATAATCACACTGTCAATATCATCCCGTGTTAAAGGAGAGCGGGCCAGAAGTTCACGCAAGGCATGCATGCCCAGTTCAACGGCAGAAAGACCTTCAAAACAGCCATTCATTTTCCCCATGGGTGTTCGGATACCTGAAACAACCACCACTTCACGATTACTGCTCTTTGCTACCATCTATTACATCCTTTCACCTGATTATTATCTTAGACCATATTCAACAACAAGTTTAGCATGATATTTATGTCGTCGAACATGCAGCAAACCTTTCATATGCCTTTACTGTACGGTATCCCACGTTTCTTAGAATAGAAAAAACGCATAGCGTTACGGCATGGCTGACCACTCTCATTCAAACAGACTGATCCGAATAAACAGTTTCGCTATCGAACTGGCTGATTCAGAAGATGTGATTGCCGGGAATATTGCCGCGCAATTACAGATCAAACCTGGACAACTCAACCGCTGGAATGTTGTTCGCAAAGCATTGGATGCCCGGAAAAAAAGCCATGTTCACTTTGTCTGTACGGTTGAGTGCGAACTGGCTGATGATGCAATGCCCAAACTCTCCAACCAGATACAATTCATTGAACACTCAAGACTCAACATCCCCAAACCCGATGCGCTACGCCAATCCCAACAAGAGCATAACCGTGTTGTTGTCGTTGGAAGTGGCCCTGCCGGACTCTTTGCGGCATTGGCGCTGATTGAAGCGGGTGTTCCAGTCACGCTTCTTGAACGCGGAAAACCGATTGAGAGTCGAATGCGGGATATCGGCAAGCTACGCAGTCAGGGGATTCTCAACCCCGAAAGCAACATCTGCTTTGGTGAGGGAGGTGCGGGCACCTACACCGACGGGAAGCTTTACACTCGCATCAAACACCCGTTTGTACGCTGGGTACTGGCAGAGTTTGTCCGCTTTGGTGCAGATGAAAACATTCTTGTCGATGCACACCCTCATCTGGGTACTGATCGGCTCGTTCGGATTATTCGTAGCATGCGGGAGCACCTCATTGCCAAAGGTGTCGATTACCGTTTTGAAACACGTGTTGATGCCCTGCTCACAGAAAATGGAAATATCACGGGTGTTAAATGTGCCTCGGGTGAAGAGATCACAGCCAGCAGCGTGATTCTTGCCATCGGCCACTCTGCCCGGGATACCTTTGAACACCTTCAATCCATCGGTATTGCCCTGGAAGCCAAAGAGTTTGCTGTCGGTGTTCGTGCCGAACACTCGCAGGAGTGGGTGAATCAATGCCAGTTTGGCCCGGCAAAAGAGTCCTCATCTCTGGGTGCAGCTGAATATAGCCTGACTCATCAGGCCAAAGACCCCTATATGAAAAACTCGGAGAAACGTGGCATCTACAGCTTCTGCATGTGTCCCGGCGGCCTGATTGTCCCCTCACCCACAGAAGAGGGAATGATGGCGATCAACGGCATGAGTAATGCCAAACGCACCAGCCCGTTGGCGAACTCCGGAATTGTCGTTCAGGTCACGCCTGCAGACATCCTGCGACACGGATTGGGTGATGACCCTTTGTGTGGAATCCGCATGCAGCGGGAGTTGGAACAGAAGGCATTTGAAATGACCAGCCAAGCCTATGCTGCTCCGGCCATGCGAATCTCCGATTATGTTTCCAGAAAGTCGACCGGGAAACTTGCCACCACCCGTTTCAAGCCCGGCGTGGAGGCGACCGATCTGTGGGAGCTGATTCCCGATTGGCTCGCCAAACCTCTGGCCGAAGGGCTCACTGCCTTTGATCGTAAGATGAGGGGCTTTGTCACCGATGAAGCCAATATTCTTGCCATGGAGTCACGTACCAGCTCTCCGATTCGCATCACCCGAGGCAAAGATATGCAATCGATCAACCTCAAAGGACTCTATCCGGCTGGTGAGGGAGCAGGCTATGCAGGCGGTATTGTCAGTGCGGCTGTAGATGGATTGAAGGCTGCAGCAGCTGTTTTAGAGCACGATTAAGGCAGAAAACGCTCTCGCTCTTACCCTCACTTCGACTTGCTATCGAAACATAAAACAACTATTTTTCTGCTATGCCCATTCACAAAAAAGCAAACCGCGTGCACGAAAGTTATATCCGTGCTGGTGGAAAATCATTTGTCACAGCATTTTATGTCAGACTTATGGAAGCCAGTGAAGATATTCAGAAGAAATTTGAAAACATTGATTTGGATGCACAGGCAGAAATTCTTGCTCACTCCATTGTCATGTCTTTTCTATTCGTTGATAAAAACCAGAATGCCGCTGCAAGATGTCTGAATAATGTTCGGGAGTCTCACAACAGACACAATCTGGATATTAGTCCGGAACTTTACGATGTCTGGCTTGAGTGCATGATTGAAACAGTGTCAGTTTGTGACCCTCAGGCAACCGAAGAGTTGCTGGCTGATTGGCATACGGTGATGTCAGTTGCTGTTGAGCATGTTCGTGATGGGTACTGACTAACCCTCTTCTATTATCAGTCAGCCAAGAACTCAGACCGAATCAACCCGACTCTATCTGTTCAGCCCGAGAACATCGCACATATCATACCAGCCGGTTTTTTGACCGCTTAGCCAGCCAGCAGCGCGTGCTGCACCTTTAGCGAAAACCATCCGATCCGCTGCCACATGAGCGATCTCAATACGCTCCTCATCAGAGATGAACATCGCCTTATGATCACCAACAATATTGCCTGCGCGAACGACTGCAAAGCCGATAGAGCCGTTTTTTCTGGCACCGGTAATACCCTCACGGGCATAGACGGCCATCTTTTCCAGGTCCACTCCACGCCCTTCAGCCAGAGAGCGACCCATGGCCAGTGCAGTACCGGAAGGAGCATCCACCTTGTGCTTGTGATGTGCTTCATAAATCTCTGCATCATATTCAGGGCCAAGTACCTCTGCGGCCTGCTTGATCAACTGCAGGGCCAGATTTACACCCACAGAGTAATTGGCGGCCATAACAGTTGGAGTGCCCGCAAGAATCTGCTTTAGTTCTTCCAATTGATCAGCCTTGAATCCGGTGGTACCGATCACCATGCGCATACCACGCTCTGCCACAAATCGTGCATGTGTCAGAGAGGCTTCAGGCGCAGTAAAATCAATCACAACATCGGCATCAACAACATCGGCAATATCAGAGACAATTGAAACACCCAGAGTTTCAGTGCCAGCCAGCTCACCGGCATCCCGGCCAAGATATTCTGATCCTGTCCGTTCAGTAGCACCTACCAATTGCATCTCTTTTGCATCAGTGACCGCACGAACAAGCATACGACCCATACGGCCGGATGCTCCGGTAACAATAATTTTTACGCTGTCTGTTGCCATCACTGTGTCTCCTGCTTCACCCCTATTTCACTTCGCGAGCAAGATCATCCCAGAAATCTTTCACCTTACCAAGGAATGATGAACGTTCAGGGTAGACTTCGTCACCGGCTTCCTCAGCAAACTTGCGCAGACACTCTTCCTGTTTTTCACTCAATTTCTTAGGTACAGCAATATGTACACGCACATAAAGATCACCTGTATGGCCGGTGCGCACATCCGGAACACCGTGCCCACGCAGACGGAAAACACGCCCGCTTTCGGTACCTGCAGGGATACGAATCTTCACCTTACCCGTCAGCGTTGGTGCTTCCACCTCTGCCCCCAAGGTGACCTGAGGAAAAGTGATCGGCATGGTACAGTGAAGATCCGCACCATCACGCTCGAAAATATTATGCTCTTTGAGCGAGACCACGATATAGAGATCGCCTGATGGGCCGCCCTGAGCACCGGCCTCGCCTTCACCGGAAACACGAACCTGTGCTCCGTGATAGACACCTGCAGGAATTTTTATTTTCAGTTTCTTGTTAACTTTCTTGCGACCTGATCCACCACAGGTGATACATGGTGATTCAATCTTCTTACCTGTGCCATGACAGTTCGGGCAACTTCTTCTTACGGCAAAGAAGCCCTGATTCATCTGAACCTGGCCATGGCCTCCACAGGTTGAACAGGGTACCGGATGGGTACCGGGCCTGGCTCCTGAACCATCACAGGTATCACACTGGGCATGCTTGGGAATTTCCAGCTCAACTTCACGGCCTGCCGCCGCCTCTTCGAGCGTAATAGTGAGATCGTAACGCAGATCAGAACCGCGATTGCTCTGCTGCCTGCCACCAAAACCAAACGCCTCACCAAACACATCGCCAAAAAGATCACCAAAATCACGATATGCATGTGAATCCTGGAATCCACCCGCGCCAAAGCCACCCATCTGATCATCTACACCGGCATGTCCATAACGATCATAGCGGGAGCGTTTACTCTCATCCGAGAGTACTTCATAGGCTTCCGTCACTTCACGGAAATTTTCTGCAGCGGTATCATCGTCCGGATTGCGATCCGGATGATATTTCATGGCAAATTTTCGATATGAACGTTTGATTGTGTTGGCATCGGCATCCTTTTCGATACCCAACACTTCATAATAATCCCGTTTTGACACGCTCACTCCCTACCTGTTAATAACACCAATTTTAAACACCAAAAGGAGCGGGATTTCTCCCAACTCCTTTCAGAACATTTTTCACAATCTTATTGCAGTGAAACGATTATTTCTTTTCGCTTTCATCCACAACTTCAGCATCAACCACGTCATCACCCGCTTTGCTGGATGATGATGTATCAGTTGAACCTTCAGCAGAAGTATCAGAAGAGCCTGCAGCTTCAGATTCTGCCTGCATTTTCTGGTAGATCACTTCGCCAAGCTTCTGTGATTTTTCGGACAAATTCTCTTCAGCCTTCTTAATGGCTTCGGCATCATCGCCTTCGAGCTCTTTCTTCAGCGCTTCAAGCGCCTCTTCAATGCCCTTGCGTGTATCTTCATCAACGGCATCACCATGCTCTTTCAGAGACTTCTCTGTTGCATAGACCAGTTGATCAGCACGGTTACGTGCCTCGATTTTCTCTTTCAAGACCTTGTCAGATTCAGCATTGGCTTCTGCATCCTGCTGCATCTGTTTGATCTCATCTTCAGAAAGACCTGAACCGGACTCAATACGGATTGAAGTCTCTTTGCCGGTACCTTTATCCTTGGCATGCACATGAATAATGCCATTGGCGTCGATATCAAAAGTCACTTCGATCTGTGGCATACCACGCGGAGCCGGAGCTACGCCCTCCAGGTTGAACAGGCCCATCTCCTTATTGGCAGAGAAAATATCGCGCTCACCCTGTGCTACCTTGATCGTAACCGCGGTCTGATTGTCTGCAGCTGTGGTATAGGTCTGGCTCTTCTTGGTAGGGATCGTGGTGTTCTTCTCAATAATTTTATTGAACAGACCCCCTTCCACTTCAATACCCAGCGAGAGCGGAGTGACATCAAGCAGTAGAATATCTGTTACATCACCAGCTAGAATACCACCCTGAATCGCAGCACCAATGGCTACCACTTCATCAGGATTCACGCCCTTATGAGGCTCGATTCCAAAGAACTCTTCCACTTTCTGCTGTACCAAAGGCATGCGTGTCTGACCACCGACCAAAACCACTTCATGGATGTCAGAGCCCTTCACACCGGCATCTTTCATCGCCTGAGCACATGGCTTGAGAGACTGCTCAACCAGATCACCAACCAGGCTTTCAAACTTGGCACGCGTCAACTTGATCAACAGGTGTTTTGGACCTGATGCATCAGCAGTAATAAATGGAAGGTTCACTTCAGTCTGTGTAGCAGAAGAGAGTTCAATCTTGGCCTTCTCTGATGCCTCTTTCAAACGCTGTAGAGCCAGCTTGTCTTTACGAAGATCAACGCCATGTTCTTTCTTGAACTCATCAGCCAGATAGTTGATCAGAACCTGATCAAAATCTTCACCACCGAGGAATGTATCACCGTTGGTTGCCTTCACTTCGAATACGCCATCACCAATCTCTAAAATGGAGATATCGAACGTTCCGCCACCAAGATCGTAAACAGCAATCAGGTGATTTTCGTCTGTCTTATCAAGACCATATGCCAAAGCCGCAGCCGTTGGCTCATTCACAATACGCAGCACATTCAAACCGGCAATCGCACCGGCATCCTTGGTTGCCTGACGCTGGGAGTCGTTAAAGTAAGCAGGAACTGTAATCACAGCATCCTTCACCTCTTCACCCAGATAATCCTCAGCAGTCTTCTTCATCTTCTGCAGGATTACCGCAGAGACTTCCTGCGGGCTCATCTTCTTGCCGTCAGCCTCAACCCAGGCATCGCCGTTATCGGCAGCAACAATCGGATAAGAGACCAGCTCATGATGATGTTTGGTCTCAGCAGAATCGAATTTGCGACCGATCAGACGTTTTACTGCATAAAAAGTAGTGTCAGGATTGGTTACCATCTGACGTTTTGCAGGGCTACCTACCAATCTTTCATCCGTATAAGCAACCACCGAAGGAGTCGTATTATCGCCTTCACTATTCGGAATCACTTTACGCGTATCGCCTTCCAGAATGGCTACGCACGAGTTCGTGGTGCCGAGGTCAATACCAATTACTTTGCCCATCTCAAATCTCCTGAATTCAAATAAATCGAACTATAAATAATCTTGTTACAACTCTTATATGGGGACTGAAACATCTCATTTCAACCCCCTGTCTGTTATTGATTCGCTAAAGAGCATCCTGCCTTTTGCTTTTCACCACTTCGACAATCCATACCCGCCATGGAAGGTGGATCAATCAACCTGGCCCGCTGGAAATCAGTACTTTTGCAGCCCTGATCAGGCGGCCGTGCAGGGTGTAGCCAGCAACATGCTGAGCAATAACAGTACCTTCCGGTTCATCATTCGGCATCTTGGAGAGTGCTTCATGCTGATGCGGATCAAAGATCTGGCCTACGGCATCAATTCGTTTCAGTTCAAAACGATCCATCATGCTGTTCCATGAATCAAAGGTCAGCTTCACCCCTTCACGCAATCCGGCCTCATTACCCTCTTCAACTTCAAGTGCACGTTCCAGATTATCAAACACATCGAGCAGTGCTGTGGAAAACTTCTCTACCGCAAACTTGCGGGCATCATCGATTTCGCGGGCAGTACGTTTGCGTAAATTATCCATATCCGCATGGTTACGGAGAATCTTATCTTCCAGTTCAGCAACCTTCTCTTGAGCAGCTTCCAGCAAGTTTTCCGGTGTTGCTTCTTCTTTTTCTTCTTCTACAACTTCTGAATCCTTAGCTTCAACCTCGGTAGATACCTCTGCTTTCAACTCTTCCTCTGCTTTCTTTTTCTTACTCAACTTTTTCCTCCTAACATTCTGCTTACCCAGCGTGCAGTACAATCTACAATGGGTAATACACGATCATAATGCATCCGTTTCGGACCGATCACGCCCAGTGTGCCAAGCACCCTGCCCTCACCTTCATAACGGGAGAGCACGACTGAGACCTCTTCCATATCAACCAGAGCGTGTTCATGGCCGATAAATACTTTCACTCCGTGTTCGGAGCGTTCAACCTCTTCAACCAGCTTTAAGAGGTCTTCTTTCTCTTCAAATGCAGTAAACAGCGAGCGAACTGTCTCAATGACGCCAAACTCCGGCATCTTCAGCAACTGGCTCTGGCCACTTAAAATCAGATCGCTCTTCCCCTCTGTAGGGTTCTCAGTCCACTGTTTCAACTCCTCAAGCAGTTGACGGATTTTCAAACGATCCTGATCAATCTCCAGTGAGAGACGTTCCCGCGCCTGCTGAAGGTCGCACTGAGACAGCATCTCCGAGAGTTGAGATGCAATTTCATGCAGCTTTCCGTCACTCATAAAAGCTGTTCGACGAACCAGCCGATTCTGAACTTCACCTTCATTGGAGATGATGACTGCCAAAACCTGCTCTGATGAAATGGGGACCAGTTCAATTTTTTTGATCCGTTGAAAATCCGCTTCGTGCACGGAAACCAGTCCGGCAAAATGAGTCAGGCTGGTCAGCTCTTCGGTTGCCTGCAGAAGTACCTGATTAATATCAATGCTGGAGGAGAGATTTGACTCTGCAGAGGCAGTCAGACGTTTCTCAAGCTCACTATCTACGGTCATCAGTGAATCCACGAAATAGCGAATCCCATCATCTGTCGGCTTGCGCCCTGCCGAAGTATGCGGAGAACAGAGCAACCCCATACGCTCAAGGTCAGCCATGGCATTACGAATTGATGCAGGGCTGAGTCCAAACTCCATCTGCTCGGAAAGCATACGGGAACCAACAGTTTTACCTGTATCAAGATAGGCTTTAACCACTTCACCCAGAATATATTCGTGACGCTCTTTCATTGAATTTCACAACCTTCTTTTGATATACAACGAGTACCCATCGGATAGAGTTGGCACTCTACAAAACAGAGTGCTATTGGCAACAATCCTGCAGATAGAAATCAACACTGGGCTCATATCTGAAAATAGATGAGAAAAGCGTTTGACATCAACCCTTCCCGTTTTATACTGCGCCGCCGACCGAATTGGGCTTTTTTATTTTGAGATATGGAGTTTTACATTATGCGCACTTGGACTGTCCGCCCTGGAGACATTGAACGTAAGTGGTATATCGTTGATGCTGAAGATTTGATTCTTGGCCGTATTTCAACGGAAATTGCCAAAATCCTGCGCGGTAAACACCGTCCGCAGTACACTCCGCATGCCGATTGTGGTGACCATGTCATCGTGATCAATGCTGAAAAAGTTAAGACCACTGGCCGTAAAGAAGCGCAGAAGACTTATTACCGTCACTCGCAGTACCCAGGTGGCCTTAAGAGCATCACTCTAGAGAAGCAGCGTGAACGCTTCCCTGAACGTATTATTGAACTGGCAGTGAGAGGCATGATGCCGAAAAACCCACTGGGCCGTTCAATGTTGAAGAAACTGAAGGTTTATGTTGGCAGCGATCATCCACATGCGGCACAGAATCCTGAAGCATTAAAACTGAACTAAGCAGTTACGAGGAATTTATAAAATGGCAGAAACATTTTTCCGCGGCACAGGCCGCCGCAAAAGAAGCATTGCTCGCGTTATGATCAAATCAGGCAAAGGCGAAATCAGCATCAATGGTCGTACCATTGAAGATTTCTTCCCGATTGAAATTATTCGTCAGGAAGCAATTCGCCCTCTGGTGGAGACTCAGCTTTTCGGTCGCATTGACCTTAATGTGAATGTAAACGGCGGCGGCGTATCCGGTCAGGCCGGCGCAATTCGTCACGGCATTTCACGCGCACTGCTTGAGTATGATTCAGGGCTTCGCGCACAGCTTAAAGCATTGGGCTTCCTAACCCGTGATGCTCGTGTTGTTGAGCGTAAAAAGGCTGGTCTTAAAAAGGCTCGTCGCGCACCTCAGTTCTCGAAGCGTTAATCCAACACTTCGCAACGAATCAAAAGGGAGAGCTTCGGCTCTCCCTTTTTTTTGTGAACAAATAGAAATAATCTGACTACACTATGCATATGCCAGAAGTAACTCAGATAAAACATGTCGAGCAACACGCACTAACCAGGCAATCGCTGTCACGCTTCCTGCTGTTTTCCATGGTTGTTTTAGCATTTTTTACCATTCTTAACTTCTCTCTGGGACTCCAGCTTCTTGCCCTTGTACAGGCACTGGTGCTTCTGACACTTCCTGCTATCTATTCGTGGCTGAAAAAGGGGGCTCCGCACGGCATCATCAAACACGTTATCGGCTTTGATGCACTGGTTATCTTCCTGCCACTTATCTTTGTACCCACAGCAGAAAACACCGGCATCTACTGGATATTCGGTTATCCCATGGTGGTCTTTTTCTTTCTGGGAACACGAACCGGATTTGTCTGGACCGGCATCTATCTATTTTTACTGCTTGTTGGTATCGCACTAAGCTCCACCGGCGTTCTAACACTCTACTACAGCCCGCTACAAACATCTCTCGGACTGGTTGAGGTTGTCGTTTTTACAGCCATTGGTTATTTCTTTACATCAGATCGAGAAAAAGCAGAACAGCGCCACCTGCTACATCTGCGACATCTGGAATGCATTGATAAATTTGAGCACGAACTTCGATCTGATATTCCGTTTGATACTGCCATTGATAGTGCTCTGCGCTCAATTCTGAATAGTGTCGATTCTCACAGAGCCTGGTTAATTCATCCCGTTGATATAAATTCTCACGCCTATAAGGTCGCCTACGAACAGACTTCTTCTGAATTTCCAGGCGCTAAAGAGCTGGGTGTGGACATACCATCTACAGACGGAGTTCGGGAGATGTTTAAACACCTCCTATCCAGCGGTGGGCCAGTTCACTATCATAAAGGTAATCCCTCTCCGCTAACTAAATCTCTGGAGGAGAGTTTCTCACTTCATACCCAGCTTATGACAGTCCTTCGTCCAACTGATGATGATCCATGGCTGTTAGGGCTTCACTACTGCAAAGATGACAAAACATACACTACTGATGAGCTACGGCTGTTTCAGGACATTGCCAACCGTCTTGAAGGGAAATTAACTCAACTCCTATTACACTTGGAATTAAAATCATCTGAAAAAAATCTGCGCGATGCCATCATAAAAGCGGAAGCAGCAAGTCACGCAAAAAGTGAATTTCTATCGGTAATGAGTCATGAACTTCGCACACCGCTTCATGGCATCATTGGCCTTCAGGGCCTTATTGCCAATGATGCGGACAAATTAAATGAAGAACAGTGTGAAAACCTTATGCTGGCACAGCAATCCGCCAAGTCACTGCGCGCACTGGTCAATGATGTGCTCGATATTGCAAAGATTGAGTCAGGCAACATGGTATTGGTGAAGGATGAATTTTCTCTTTTCAGCTGTATCCGTGATGCCTTTGTTCCCTTTATTCATTCTGCCCGTGAAAAAGAGATCACCCTTTCATTAAAGCTAGTGAATATCCCCGAAAAACTTATCGGTGATGAATCGAGATTGCGCCAGGTACTTCTGAACCTTATTGGCAATGCGATAAAATTTACCCATGAAGGTGAAATTTCAATGCATGCCTCCTGCATACATGGTCATCTCCATTTCAAGATCCAGGACAGTGGCATAGGTATACCCGCTGAAAAAATTGAATCTATTTTCGAACCCTTCACTCAGCTTGAAAACTCCAGCCTGACACAACAAAAAGGTACGGGGCTGGGCACAAGCATTGTAAAACGATTTGTAGAGCTGATGGATGGAAACGTACAGGTGGAGAGCGCCCTGGGTAAGGGAAGCTGCTTTAGCTTTCAGATCCCCTGCAATCCAGTTGGAAGGGAGAGAATCAGCCATTCCATCGATGCAACCAAGGGTGATCTCAACATCATTGACCTCAAAGACATTCAAGAACCGACTGTCAAGCGCACGCTTCATATTAAAGCCCTGCTGGCTGAAGATGACCCTATCGGTCTACGCATTGCCATCAAACAGCTTTCAAAAGCTGGCATTGAAGTGGATGCTGTTGATAATGGAAACAGTGCATGGGAAATGGTTCAGAATAATTCGTATGATCTGCTACTGACAGACATTCGCATGCCGGGTCTCAATGGTATCGAGCTCACACAGAAAATCAGAAAAATGGAGAAAGAGTCCAACACGCCTTATCTTCCGATTATCGGACTGAGTGCGCACGCCATGGATGAAGTGGCCAGAGAGTGTTTTGAAGCAGGCATGAATCATTTTATGACCAAACCGGTAGACCCCGAAAGCATCCTGAAAACAATTACAAAAAACATTCCAGACAAAACCGAATCCTGATCAGCACTATTTAAGTTCCATTGATTGGAAAATAGAAGCAATCCAAGGCTCCGTTGTCCTGTTCTTGCCTGCCACCTGACTAAAATCTAGTATCCCGGCTTCTTTGTGAAGTGTTTCACTATAACAATCTGATTATCCAATAATTCAATGAAACCTTTTCAGCGCATTAACGGGAGAGAATGTGATATGAAAACCAAGCTGGCCGTGCTGTCATCTCTATATTCTGCTGTTATTGCCTTCCTGTTTCTGGGCTGTATCACACCGCTTACAGCAGAAGAGCGCTACTCTACGGAAAAACTTCTAGGGCTCAGTATGGAAGAGCTGATGAATATCAAAGTAGTTTCTGTTTCCAAACGCGAAGAGAACTATTACGAAACTGCAGCGGCTACATTTGTTATAACCAATGACGACATCAGACGTTCAGGCGCAAGAAGCATCCCTGAAGCACTTCGTCTGGCTCCGGGTGTTGAAGTAAACAGGGTGAATGGCAATCAGTATGCCATTGCCATCCGCGGTCAGAACGATCTCTTCTCAGACAAACTTCTGGTACTGATGGATGGACGTACCATCTACACACCTACTTTTTCAGGTGTCTGGTGGGCCTCACAGAACTACCCATTGGAAGATATCGAAAGAATCGAAGTGATCCGCGGTCCGAGTGGTGCCATCTGGGGTGCCAATGCCGTGAATGGTGTAATCAACATCATCACCAAAGATGCCAACAAAACTACCGGAACATTTATCACTGTCGGTGGAGGAAATGAAGAGAAAGGCTTTGGAACCGTCCGTTTTGGTACAGATAGCGATACAGCCGCTTACAGAGCATATCTGATGACTGAAAATCGTGACGGAGGTGTTTTCCCACTTGAAGGTGAATTCAACACCTCTCCAACAGTTTTCCCTGGCACCCAGGATGCACCGGACACCAGAAAGCTTTCACAAGGTGGTTTCAGAATTGACTGGGCAATGAATGATCAAACTGATATCAGCTTTCATGGTGATCTCTATAATGTAAAAGCAGGACAATTTGGCAGTTATTTACCCCAACCGGGTGTTTCAGTTTTACCGTGGTCAGCTTACGAAACAGAGACAACATATAAGGGACATAATCTCGTTTTAAAGGCTGACAGTGAGGTTTCACCTAACACGTCCCTATCTGCTCAACTCTTTTACGATCAATACAAAATCAACTCAATTATTTTCAATGAAAAACGGGACACATTTGATGTTGATCTACAACTCAACTTTTCTCAAATCCCAAGAAACCTGATCTCCATTGGCGGCAACTACCGATCATCCAGATCAGACATCACTGATACTACTACCGTACAGATGGCTGATGACAGCATGGATCTAACCTCTGTCTTCATCAATGATGAAATCGAGCTAATCAAAAACAGACTCAAGCTTATTGCCGGTGTAAAGATGGAGAAAAACTCCTATATGGATTGGCAAAGCCAGCCACACCTGCGTGCCATCTACACTGAAGATTCATGGGGACTGTGGGCAGCAGCTTCCAAGGCTGTGCGTTCGCCCAATATGGTGGATAACAGCCTAATATTAAACAAAAAAAATGTAATAGCTCAAGGCTCTGGTTTAGTCGCAAGCGCTGTCGGAAATGGTAGTGTCTCACCTGAAAAGGTGACTGCATATGAGGCGGGACTACGATTTCACCCAGATAAAAATCTGCTGTTTCAGTTCACCGTCTATAAATATGACTATTCAACAATTGCTGACGTTCACTTAGAGCCTGCCAACGCTTTTCCGTTCAATGGTACTACAATCATTCCCAGCTTTCTGAAAGATGTACTTGAAGGTCAGGTCAATGGCTGGGAAGCAGATATAAGCTATCGTCTCACTGAATGGTTAAAAGTAAAAGGTACATACTCTTTTCTTGATACATCATACAGGACCGTGGCAGCCCTGACAGGTGACTCAGAAGCAGAGTCCACTCTTATATCGGTTACCAAACAATCACCAATGAACAGATACAGTATTGGTGTAAGTATTGATCCCACTGACGATATTGAACTGGATATAAACCTCTACGGTTGGAGTCTTTTCCGGAATGATGGATTTGGACCCACAAATCCATCCACTGGCTTAAGGCGTATGACCAGTAGCTACAACCGTCTGGATGCCCGCATCGCCTGGCAAGCAACCGAGAACATTAACATCACCCTCGTTGGACAGAACATGCTCAAAGCAGCGCATCGTGAAGATATCGATAGCGCCCTTGAATTTTCTTCTTTAGTTCAGCAAAGCTATTACATGAAAGTAGACTATAAGTATTAGGTGTCATTTATAACTTTATAGGAGAAAGGCATTACTTCAATGGATCGGCAGGATAGTAGCTTAAAAAAACTATCTAAGATTTTCAGCCTCTTGATTGAGGGGAGGCCTTTCTGCACATTTGCAAAAACAAATAAAACACGAGCCATCGCACTGCTTGCCTGCCTCTTTCTGGCACCTCAAGCCCTTATTGCGGATGAGCCCACTCCAACTGCCAGAGAAAATGAAATCAAGGCTGTATACATCTATAACTTCATTCGTTTTACAGAGTGGCCGGATGAAGTCCTTTCCACAGACCAACCTGTAAAACTTTCAGTTTTTGGAAATCTCCCCCTACTCAAAGCACTTAAAAAAGACTCATTCAGGGAGATGATTAAGAGTGCCAATATTGAAACGCATCCGTGCCAGATGCCTGGCTGCCTGAAAGAAAACCAGGCTCTCTTCATTGACAGCTCACAAAGCCGACAACTAACAAATATCATCAAATCACTCAATCACAGGCCGGTATTGACCATATCGGATATCCCCGGTTTTGCTGACAGAGGCGGGATGATCGAGATGAAAAATGAACACGGGCGAGTGGTTTTCATTGTAAACCTGAGAGCCGCCTTTAAAGCAAAACTATATATCAGTGCCCAGCTGCTTCAGCTGGCCGAATTAGTAGAGACTCAACCATGAAAAAAACAACACCGCCTTCATTAAAAAGGCTACAGCTATTTATTATCATGGCCCTTGGCCTTGCCATCCTTGTCATGGGTGGAATCTGGATAACTTATAACCACATCACTCTTGAGCAGCAGGCTGAACGACTGTATTCCATTCAGGCTGATATGATCGGATCGGCGACTAAACCTGCCATGATGTTTGCTGATAAAAAGCTGGCGACAGAACTTATCAATCAGCTTAGAACCAACGGCGACATTTCAGCCATTCAGCTTTTTACTGCTGATGGGAAACTTCTCGCCGGATTCCCGGATATAGCAGCCGAATCCAAAACCGATCATTCAGGCCATATTTTCAGTCAAGAAGTCTGGTTTGAAAACAATCATCTCAAATTAAAAAGAACTGTTCTCCATAAGCAGGTTCCCGTGGGAATGATTTATGTTGAATTCGATCTGACTGAACTGACCGGACATAAACGAACGGACATCATCAACATTATCTTCATCATAACAGGGGTTCTGCTACTGAGCATTCTCGTTGTTACGCGTCTTCAACGTAAGCTGACAAACTCGGAATCAAAGCTTCATCTGGCTGTTCGGCAGGCTGAATCAGCAAACCAGGCAAAAAGCGATTTTCTATCCACCATGAGCCATGAACTGCGCACTCCTATCCATGGTATTATTGGCCTGCAACGGCTGATTAGTGATGACACAGAGAATCTGAGCCATGAGCAGCGTGAAAACCTTTTGCTAGCCCAGCAATCAGCCAAGTCACTGCGTGCTCTGGTCAACGATATTCTTGACCTTGCCAAGATTGAATCAGGCAATATAGAGCTGGTAAAAACCAGATTCAAACTTCAAAACTGTATCTGTGATGCCCTCATTCCATTCCGGGTGCATGCGCTTGAAAAGGGTGTTCTACTCTCCCTGCATATTAAAAATACGCCCAAAACAATCATCAGCGACGAATCACGCCTGCGTCAAATTTTGTTAAACCTTATTGGAAATGCAATGAAATTCACCCATCAGGGCGAAGTTTCCGTCCATGTAACTGAAAAGAGTAATCAACTTGAATTCATCATTAAAGATTCAGGTATCGGCATTGCTAAAGAAGATTTAAAACATGTATTTGAGCCGTTTGTACAATCTTCAAAAGAGTTAGAACTACAACAGTTGGGAACGGGTCTGGGTACAAGCATTGTTAAGCGCTTTGTCGAACTGATGGGTGGAAGCATTCGGGTAGAGAGCAAGCTGGGTGAAGGAAGCTGCTTCACTTTTAGCATTCCTTGTTATCCGGATGGAAACGAAACAATCAGTTGCGATATCGATTCAACTACAGAACTTTTCCATGCTTCTCCAGAAGCTGGCAAAGAAGAGCGTACAGACCATCAATCAACAACACTCCGGGTACTGTTGGCCGAAGATGATCCCATTGGTCAACGTATTGCCAGTAAACAACTCACTAAAGCCGGTATAGAGGTTCATATTGTTGATAATGGCGAACTTGCCTGGGAGAAGATGCAGAATCACTCATATGATCTACTGCTAACCGATATCCGAATGCCACTGATCGATGGCATTGAACTGACACGGAAAATCAGAGCGTTGGAAAAGAAATCAAACAGCCCCCGCCTGCCAATTATCGGTCTAAGTGCCCATGCGCTGGAAGAGGTCGCTAACGAGTGTATTGAAGCCGGCATGGATCACTTCATGGCCAAACCGGTCGATCCCGAAAAGATACTTTCCGCCATTCTAAAAAGTACATCTCGCAACAAAAACTAAAAATAGTCTCTTTATCACCACGCATGTATTTATATAAAAAGTTGAATAAATATACTCCTGCCTATTCAGGCATTTTCTTTACCCACTGAGGATTATCGGTAACATGCCAACGCTATGAGCATTTCTGTCGCAATCCTTGGAGCCACCGGCTATACCGGAGCAGAGTTAATTCGGCTGCTGGAAGCACACCCGCATTTTGAAATAGTGCATCTGGGTGCGCATAGTCAGGCTGGAAAAAAAGCAGGTGAAGTACTACCGGGCATGAGTGGAAAACTCAGCTCGATGGTTCTTGCCAACTCCGACGCCCCCCTTGCCGATGAGATTGAACTGGTGTTTACAGCGCTGCCTCATGGTGCTGCGGCCCTGAGCGTGAAAAATGCATTGGATGCCGGTAAAAAAGTAGTAGATCTCTCTGCTGATTTCAGACACAAAAGCCACGATACCTACAAAGCGGCCTACCAGACCGAACACCCATGTCCCGAGCTGTTTGAAGAGGCTGTATATGGGCTGACAGAGTTTGCCAGAGGCAGTGTTGCCGACTGCAGGCTCGTGGCCAATCCCGGCTGTTATCCAACTTCCACGCTTCTTCCATTGATTCCCCTGCTTAAGAGTGGCCTGATCGATAGCAGCAATATCGTCATCGATTCAAAGTCTGGCACATCAGGTGCAGGCAGGTCGGCCAAAACAGGCCTGCTATATTGTGAAATCAATGAGGGGCTCTCTGCATACGGACTGCCAAGACACAGGCATGCATGGGAGATGGAAGAGTGGGCATCGTCTCTGGGTGGGCAGAGCACATCTGTCCGGTTTGTGCCTCATATCATTCCGATGAGCAGAGGCATGCTGACGACGCTTCACCTATCGGGTGACAAACCGGAAACATGGCATGCCATTCTTACCAGAACTTTTGAAAATGAACCGTTTGTTCATATTCTTCCGGAAGGAACTCTCCCCTCCACACAAGGCGTGAAGGGAAGTAACCGGTGTGATATTGGCATTGCCGTTATTGGTGAACATGAAGCCGTGGTAGTCAGCTGTATCGATAATCTCCTCAAAGGCGCATCCGGTCAGGCTGTTCAAAATGCCAATCTGATGTTCGGGTTTGAAGAGACGCTTGGCCTATCTTCTACTGCTCTCTGGCCATAAGGCCGTAACAGTGACCCTCTGATGGATAAGCTTACATTCCGCCAACGTCTGATGAATGCTTTTGTCCGGCCTCGTCAAATCATGCTGCTCGATAGCCAGAGTGGAAAACCGGCTCGAAACATAAAAGTCAGCTTTATGTCCATTGTTCTGATTTTTCTTGGAATTATTGCTGCCATCTTTTTCATGGGTACCCAATCTGTTTCAACAAACAGTACACAATCGCTTATCCCGCAACATGTCCAGCTTCAACGCCAATATGATCAACTGCATAGCGGCCTTGCTGAAGCCAACGCCCTGAATGATCTGAAAGAGCGTCAACTGGAGAGTCTGAAGCAGGAGCTGTTCGCTCAACAGGAGCATAACAGTGAACTCTCCAATCGCTTGCGTATGTTTGAAAGCATTCTTGAGGCACGCAAAGCAACCGGTGTCAAACTCCTGAATGCAGAAGCAACGTGGATCGGAAAAGATTCAATTCATTATAATTTGACGCTTGTTAAAGGTGGAAGTTATCCAAGACGCATTTCCGGTTCCATATCACTGACAGCCATATCTCCCGAAGCTGAAATCATTGAAATCAGTTTGGGAAAGCAGAAGAGCAGGTTGCCATTCCGCATAGAAACCCATACCTTTCTGCGTGGCTCAGCCGATTGGGAGTATGACTGGCATCCGGATAAACTTCTGGCTGTTGTGTTTGATCGCAAAGGCAAAGAGCTGTTACAAATGGAAATTGCTGTAAAAGGAGTACCACAATGATGCGAAAAAGAGATGAAAGTATGGTTACCGCCACCGAACACCAGCACATTGATACACTCATTGGTGCTCACTCCTCATTTAAAGGCGAACTGGATTTTGAAGGCGCTGTCCGTGTTGATGGGCGATTTGAAGGCAATCTCCGTTCAACAAAAGATGGCACTCTGATTGTTAGTCAGGGCGCGGAAATTTCCGGTGAAGTAAGCGTTCCAAACCTGATTCTGCATGGCCTGATCAAAGGCAATGTTCATGCAGCCAAAAACCTCAAGGTTGGTGAAACAGGCTGTATAAACGGTGATGTTGAATACCGTATCATTACGCTTGCTGAAGGCGGCGCCATCAATGGTCGCTGCTCCCGTATTTCAGATAAAGCTGCAGCACCTCAAAAGACAGCAGCTCCTGCATCTTCTTCAACAGACAGAGAGGGCACACCAGCCCCGGCATGATTTCGGCTTACCGCCACTGGCAACCCAAAATAGCTGATTCTGTTTTTGTAGCAGACTCAGCAGAAGTTATGGGTCGCATCACCATCGGTAATGATTCAAGCATATGGTATCAAAGTGTTCTGCGTGGTGATGTTCATGACATCGTCATCGGGGAGCGCAGCAATATTCAGGATCACTCCACCCTGCACACCAGCCATGGTGTATCACCATGTATCGTCGGCAATGATGTCACTGTTGGGCACCGCGTTATTCTGCATGGCTGTGAAATTCAGGATGGAACACTGGTAGGCATGGGTTCGATCATTATGGATCAGGCGGTATTGGAAACAGGATGCCTGCTGGCTGCCGGATCTCTTGTCCCCGAACGTAAAATTCTTCGTAGCGGCTATCTTTATGCAGGCTCTCCGGCTCGTGAACGGCGTGAGCTTACTGATGAAGAAAAAGAGTTCCTGATGCACTCTGCACGGCACTATGTTGATCTATCAAAAACACATCAGAGCCAGTGAGTAATATCCACGCATCCATTGATGTTGGTTCAAACACACTTCGACTGCTAATTGCCCGTCCCGTACCAAACTCTCCCAACACCGCCACCGCCCAGGCATGGGAGATTATTGACTATCGACATCTAATCACCCGTCTTGGTGAGGGGCTACATGAATCCGGCAGATTATCTGATGCAGCCATGGAACGAACACTTCAGGCACTTCAGTTATTCAAGTCTGTTATTGATCATCATCAGGTAGCTTCCGAACAGCTCCGTGCCACAGCTACTGCCGCCGTTCGGGAGGCTAAAAATGGAACTCTTTTTCAGCAACAGGCAGAAAAAAAGACAGGCATTCACCTCTCAATCATCGATGGAGAAGAAGAAGCAAAATTGTCACTTCTCGGGGCATCATCCGTTCTGCACGAAGAAACGAGCAGTGATATGCTGCTCTTTGATATTGGCGGTGGAAGCACTGAATTTGTTCGATCAAAAAATAGTAGTGCCATCGATGCAATCAGCTGTAAGTTAGGCGTTGTACGACTTGTAGAAGCACACCTGCATAGCGATCCACCTTCAACTGAAGATTATCTAACCATGAAAAAAGCTGCTCATGATCATCTTGAAATGGTTGCTGAACATTGGAGAAAAATATCAGGCAGTGCGCCCAAAAGCCTGGTCGGAACTGCAGGGACTGTGACCACCCTGGCAGCCGTGCAGATGAATCTTGTTCCCTATGACCCGGAGCAGGTCAACAATCACCAAATAAGCCATGAGAATTTTATCAGCCTGAGAAATCATCTGCTCAACCTGAATCATGAGCAACGTCAGAATATTCCTGCCATTGAACCGGGTCGTGCTGACCTGATCATTGCCGGACTGGCAATCATTGAAGCCATCATGGAGAAGTGGGGTTACAAGAGCCTCATCACTGTTGATGCAGGGCTACTGGAAGGCAACTGGCTTGACAGTTATGAAGATAAGTCAGGCGACACAGCAAAATAGCTGTCTGCACGCCTCTGTGTCTCATCCATAACAGTCTGAATTCTTTCCAAATCTACCTGATCATCACCTGAATCGGCATAGACCTCATCACTGAGTACAAACACGCCTTTGCTAAAAGGCTTCGGGATGTAAAAACGATCCCATGAGTTTACCCGCCATTGCCGTTTTGCAGCATAACAGACTGCTCTGATTGGCAATCCTGATTTTTTAGCCAGTAGTGCAGTTCCCGGCTGTACCACTTCCCGAGGTCCTTTAGGACCATCAGAAGTAAGGGCCAGTGAACGTCCACCTCTTGCGAGACGAACCATCTCAAGAAACGCCCGCGCCCCACCACGAGTGGATGATCCTCTGGCAGAATCAACACCCATCAACCGGGCTGCTTCAGCAATCAATTCACCATCTCTATGCTCTGAAATCATGACGATTCCATTCCAGTTCCAGTTTCGATTTAGATAAGGAATCATTAACAGTCGGGCATGCCATAACACCAGAAGATGGGGTCTTTTTTTCCAATCATCAAAATCACCAAGCAGCTCCCAGCGAATGGTCAGACATAAAAACTGATGAACAAGAAAAATCAGTCTGGAAACGATCCACTCGACCAGACGTTTTTTCACATTCGACTCATCTATGTCACTTCCTGTGATTCAAACTGCATATGGTAAAGCTCGGAGTAGAGACCACCCTCAGTCAGAAGGTCTTCATGCCGTCCGGACTGCGCCACGCCGCCATCATCCAGAACAATAATACGGTTAGCATGTCGAATCGTAGAGAGACGATGGGCAATCACTATCACAGTACGACCTTTCATTAACCGGTCGATGGCCTGCTGTACCAGACGTTCGGACTCTGTATCCAGGCTGCTGGTTGCCTCATCGAGGATAAGAATGGGCGCATCCTTTAACAGGGCACGTGCCAGCGAAAGACGCTGACGCTGGCCGCCGGATAGAATTGCACCACGTTCACCGACAAGCGTGTCATAACCATCAGGAAGCTTCATGATAAACTCATGAGCATTGGCTGCACTGGCAATCTCTTCAACTTTATCCCTATCAATTTCATCATGCCCATAAGCAATATTATTAAGCACTGTATCGTTAAACAGGATCACCTCCTGCGTAACCAGAGACATCTGCTCGCGCAACGATGCCTGCGACAGTTCGCGTACATTGTGCCCATCAATCCGAACACTGCCGTCAGTCACATCAATGAAACGGGGCAACAGATTAACCAGTGATGTCTTGCCTGCACCACTCCTGCCAACAAGTGCAACCACTTCTCCCACTGCCACATTGAATGAGACATCCTGGAGTACAGCTCTGTCCGTTCCCGGATATTGAAGTTTGACACGATCAAACTCGATTGAATCTGAAAACGGTGGCAACTCACGCGCTGAAGCATGATCTTCAACAACAATCGGCTCATCCAGAATTTCGAATATACGTTCAGATGCCGCCAACCCCTGCTGAATCTCGTTGTTGGCTCGGGAAAGGCGCTTTACAGGCTCATAAAGCATGATCAGTGCGGCCAGGAATGAGACCAGAGTTCCGGCAGTAGTTTCTCCTGATGCAACCCGCATGCCTCCGTAAAACAATACACCGGCAATACCAAATCCGGCCAGCAACTCCATAATGGGGAAAGAGAGAGCATTAACTCTAAACACGCGTAGCTGATGCTTGAAAAAATCGTTGGTCAATGAAGCAAAACGCTTACGCTCATATGCCTCCATACCAAATGCTTTTACAATACGAATCCCACCCACTGTCTCCTCCACCAGAGAAGAGAGATGTCCCATTGAAACCTGTCCATCAAAACTGGCACTACGCATCTTCTTACCAAAACGGATAATCGGATAGATCATGACCGGGAACACAAGCACAGCGATCATCGCCAGAAGCCAATCCTGATAAAGAACAACACCCAGCAAAAACACAATACTGACTGAATCACGCATCAGCGCTGTGATTGAGGTGCTTACCGCGGCCTGCACCAGAGAGACATCATAACTGATCCTGGCAAGCAACTCTCCCGTCTTACGATGTGAGAAAAATCCCAGCGACTGGCTGGTCAATCGATCATAAATCAAATTCCGAAGATCATAAATTATCCGCTGACCAATAAAGCCCATCAGGTAAGCCTGACCGTAATAGGCGGTGCCTTTAATCGCATAAAGTACGATTACAAATATAGGAACCAGATAGAGAAATTCCTGATCTCCATTCAACGTACTATCCATCGCAGGCTGAAGTACCCAGGCCAGGCCAGCAGTACAGGCACCCAGGATGATCATGCAGAACATCGCAATGGTCAGCTTGCCCTTATATGGCTTTAAAAATTGTAACAGACGTCTATAGATCGGTGGCATTTATTAGCTGTTAGGCAGGTTATAACTCTGCCTCTCCTTCTCAGAATCAAGATCAAAAACCATCTCCTGGGCACTCAAACCAGCCATCACAATCTGATGGCTCTCAATGGACGCCTTCTTCAAACGCCCCTGACGCCGCAGAAATGTAAGGCTGGAATTCAACAACGCACTGGCCATCTTCTGCTGGTGCGTTTTTGAACGCAGCAGTCGCTCACGTTTAGGATTGGAGATAAAATCAAGTTCTACTAAAACACTCGGCATCTCCAAAGCACCCAGCACAACAAATCGAGCACGTTTCGGCTCTTTATATTTGATAGGACCTACACGTCCAAAATCTTTTAAAAGCGTCTCTGCCAAAAGATAAGCACTATTCAGGCTATCTCGCTTGGCCATATCACCAAGGATCATATTGACCATAGGATCATCAACTTCACTGGCTACAAAGCCACCCACATCATCAGCAGCGTTTTCTCGGGACGCCAGTGCGGCAGCTACTTTATCAGGAGTCGCGCCACGTTCTGAAAGTGTATAGACGCTCATGCCTTTCACGCCCCTGTTTTTTACTGCATCGGCATGAATGCTGATCATCAAGTCAGCTTTAGAGCGCCTGGCCAGCTTCACACGTTTTTTCAACGGCACATAATAGTCGCCTTTACGAGTCAATATGGCGCGCATGCCAGATCTGGCATTAATCTCTTTCGCCAGAGCTTTGGCAACGGCAAGCGTTAGCCTCTTCTCCTGCAAACCATGACGTCCAATAGCTCCTGGATCCTCACCACCGTGCCCTGCATCCACCGCAATCACGATATCTTTTTTAGAACGGAGCTGATCTGCTGTAACCGCCCTGCTTGCCGTTGATGTCTGACTATAACGAATCAAATCCACTACAAGTCGGTGCGGCTTACCATGCATGGGCTTAAGCAAAAACGAACGCGTTTTCACCCTCTCTTTGATATCCAGCACAATTCGCAGGACTTTTGGCTTAGGCTCACCATGGCGAAGTGATCCAATAACCGGATCAGGCAGTTTTAAACTGCTCAGATTAGCCTTTAACTGAACACCCTGCAGATCAATCACAATGCGCTCCGGCTTATGCAGTGGAAAAACTTTGTATTCGATAGTTCCATTAAGATCAAAAACCAGGCGGGTATGATCAGGTGCTGTCCATAAACGGACATCATTAATATTTGAAGATTTTGCCAGTGCTGCCGGTTGGGCTACAAAAAGCAGCGCCAGCATCACAAAACAAATTCGAAGGCAGATTGCACCGGATTTCATGATGATCTCATCCTCATGCCGTTGGATAACTTTGCAAGTCCTCATCATCGGATTGCTCTGAATCTATCTCTTTTTCCAACAACAGGGCTGCAAACAACAGACCGAGAATAATCATGAAAGGCTCCATAATACGGACAATAATAAAGGTATTGGCACCAATACCATGAACCAGCAACCCTCCATAACCACATATTGCGCCTAATGAAGCCCCCTTAAAAAGAGGGTCATCAATCTCACCATAACAGCGCCTTAGAAGCACCCATATACGCCGTAACAACCATAAGAAAAGTATCAGACCTATCATCCCAGTCTCAAGTAAAACACGGGGATACTGTGCATCCAGGAATCCTCCTCCGGTCACACCCACACCCAGCATCGGATTTGCCGGGAAATGCTTGGTAAGTACATTTTCCCACGATTTCAACCGTTCAGTGGTGGAGGTATCAATCTTCAATCCGCCCACCTTCAACTGCCCGGCCTCCTCAGCCTGATTAAAGGTAAACATCACTCGGTTAATAACATTTTGGGGCAGTAATACAGGCGCCAGCATCAAACCAACCAAAGAGCCAACTATCAAAAGCCGCCTCTTTTCTGAAAAGAACATGAACAGGCCCATGGCAGCAACGAATGAGAGATATGAGCTTCTGGACTCTGTAAAAATAAACGGTACAAAAATCACACCCATGAGAGTCAGTAACATCCACCAGCGTTTGCCTTTGGGTGTATAGAGGAATATTCCGAGCACCAGTGAAAACATCAATACCAGATAGCCACCAAAGGTGTTCGGCTCACCATCTTCACCCTCAAACGGAGCTGAAACCCTGGCCCCTGACGGAATCTGGCTTATGCCCACAAGGCTCACTATAAAACAGGTGAAGAGAAGCACCACCAAAAAGCGCTTAATCGTCTCCCTATCATGCAGATGATTCAAAACCATGTAGAAGAGCAGGAAATATTCAAGGTACTTCAACACAAAAAAGAATCCGTACATTCCGACTCTTCCGACATAAAAACCGATAATGGTGGAGAAGAGAGCGACTATCCAATACCACGCAATTGCCTGATTCAGCGGCGTCTCTCGAACAGAGCCCAGATCTTTATAAATTGCCATGCGGAAAAGCCATGTCAGGCATATGAGCGTCAGCAGAATATCATCGAGTCTGAATGTAACACCTCGCGATGCTGTTGTGCTGATACGGCCAGAAACAATATCACTGGTTGTGCCGCCGCCTCCCATGTTTATTTCAGGTGAGAGCAGCGTTGCAAAAATAAGTAGATAAAGTGTTAATTCAACACTGGTAAATGCGACAACGACAATAAGCAGCGCACCAATAAACAGCAGTGGCAAGCGAACCTCATCCGGGGCGATCAGGTAGACAACGTATAACAACAGCATCGTTAAAACGAATGTAAAAAGAACCGCCGGGGGAAAGGGGATCCGAATACTCTGAATACTCAGTTTTTTGGCCTCACTACATTTTTCTGTTCAACATCCATAGGACGGTATTTCTTGTTGTATGGCTCCTGATATTGATCACTGCATGAACGCATACCCACAACAATCAGAGCTGCAACAATTGATACGGCTAAAATAGCCACGACTCGATGCATCCGACGTTTTCGCTTCCAGAGCTTATTCAGATCTTTTTGCATCTATCTTCCCAGGCTCTTTTGCACCATCGAGATAATCTTACGCAGCTGTTTCTCAGCTTTATCAAGAAATGCACCAGCATAACCCTTACGAAGCATCTCATCTTCGCCATAACTGTAAGCATAGTATCGATTCATTTTGTAGGTGGAATAATCTGCCGAGAGCTCTCCACGCACACCATTTAGAACAACACCGATCACATTTCCTCCAACACTTTCAATGTTGGATTTCACACGTTTCAGAGCACCACGCACAACCGATCCAATATGATATACCAGTAGTACACCATCAACCTTTGAGGCAAGAATGGTTGCATCGGTTGTATGCAGCATTGGCGGCATATCAATGACCACCATATCATACTCTTCGCGTACCTCATCCAGGATTTTAGACATGGCCGGAGCAGCCAGAAGATCCGGAGGATTGGCACTTACACGTCCACAGGTAAGCACATCCAGTTGATCCAGACCCGGAGTGAAAAGTGCCTGATCAATGCCCATATCTCCAAGCATCACATCTGAGAAACGCTTGGTAGCATCCTGCCAGTCAAGCTGACCCAGCAGGCTTTCACTCAATCCCGGATCCCGTTTTAATCCAAACGTATGATGCTGCATCGGCTTACGCATATCCGCATCAATAAGCAAAACCCGTGCGCCCTGCTGAGCTACGACTACGGCAAGGTTTGCAGCAACTGTACTTTTTCCTTCCTTGACTGTCGCACTTGAAACCAGAATAACACGATGATCTCCAGTCTGTGAAAACAGTAGGTTTGTACGCAGGCTCCGATATGCCTCGGATATGGTTGAGGGCGGTGAAAAATGGCTAATCAGACGGATCTGACGTTCAAGCGCATGTCCACTTGTAACCAACCCCTCCTCGCCCGAAAAAAGCTCAATGGCTTCATCATGGGCAAGATGAGGAATAAAACCGACAACAGGAACTTCCAGGAAGCTCTCGACCTCTTCAATGGTTCCGACCGAGGTATCCATAGATTCCAGAATCAGTGCAATAATCAGTCCTAATACCAGACCAAGAATAAAGCCGGCCATGGCAGTCTGTGCTGTTCGAACCGGATTTATCCGCGTGAAAGAGAGCATGGCAGGCCGAACAAGTGACACTTCCTGAACCTTTTCAGCTTCACGAATTAACACTTCCTGATATTTCTTTTCCAGCAGATCAAACAGCTCTTCGTTAATCCGAACCGTTCGATTCATGCGCTGCAACTCTAATGCCTGCTCGGGAAGACCCTGATATTTTCTCTCGGCAGCATCCATGCTTTCCTGAAGATCCTGCATACGCCGTTTGGTCAGGCTAACCTGTTTATCAAGCTCACTCACCATACTCTCAAGAATATCTGATGCCTGAAGTCGCAACTCCACAATATGCGGATGTTCATCGGTAAAGTTGGTGGAAAGCTCTGTTCGTTTCAGAGCCATCTCTACCAGACGCTTGTTCAACTCATCAAAATAGGTACTCACGTTTCCGGAAACCGTGACCGCCTGATAGTCCCAGCTTCCTTTCTGCAGCCGCATCCGCAACTGCTTCAGCGCAAAAGCAAGGTCATTCAAATGTGCAACGGATTGTCTGTACTCCTGCTCCATATCAGAAATCACACGAGCCATGACCTCAGAATCCGTATTAGTTAATGAAAGGTCATGCAACTGTCGATAGTCACGCATGGTTTCTTCAGCTTTTTTCAGCCTGTCTCCAACTACCACTAATTGCTGTTGAATAAACTTCTTGGCTTCGAATACACGTTTGTTTTTCTCTTCAATATTAAAAACTTTGAACTCATCAGCCGTAGCCTGTGCCAGGTCTCTGGCAAACTCTGCACTCGTTGAAATAACCGAAATAGAGAGTATTCCGCTATCACCATCCTGCGAAGCACTGATACCATCTTTCAGACTCAGCACTTCATCAATGTAATCAGGATTGACTCTTATCTCTTCCGAAGTCAACTCCTGGGGAATCATTCCCATTCGCTTGGCAACACGCTCCATCAAAGCATAAGACTCGACCACGGCCAGATGTGTACTAATATCATTGGTCGGGCGATAAACACCGCCACGTAGCAACGTATCCGCCATATTAGTGGCCGGCTCAATTTTTACTGAGGCACTTGCGCTATAGAGTGGAGGCGGTTGATTCACCCATGTAAACAACCAGCTGAAAATGCCCATGGAGAGTGCACAGAAGATAATAATCCAGCGGCGGCGAAGGATAACCTGCCAATACTCTTCAAGATTGAGTTCGTAACCTGTATTTGCTGCTGCCTGTGCCATGGCTATAGAGAGTTAGACAGGGCTTGAACTGTCATGACCTGAGATGCTGCATCAACCGGCTTCAGCAAGAAATCGATCGTTGGTGTGATATCCCGCATAAACTGATTCCAGTTAGCAATCGGACGCCTTGGTATAATCAACACATCCTTATCCTGCAGAGCTATATTCTGGGTAAGATCCCCCTGCTCCATAAATCGTTCAAAGTTTACTGCCAGAATCTGAGGTGAATCCCGGTCTGCTCGAATAACACGAATATCCGGCAGGTATGCATCAACACCCAGGCCTCCGCTCTTGGATACAGCATCAAGGAAACGAATTTCACCAATAAACTCGACAATTCCGGGTTTTTTCACATCACCAAGCACATAGACCCGGCGTTTGGACTGAGCCAGCGATGGAATAAAAATAGTATCGCCATCATCAATAATTGCATTCTCTGCCCAATCACCCTGCTTGATCGCACGATCCAGGTTCAGCACCACAGTTTTACCATTACGAATAATCTGGACCTTTGTCAGATCTGCATCCTTGCCCGGTCCACCGGCTCGGGATAGAAATACCACCAGACTCTCTCTACCGGAGATAAAATAGGTGCCGGGACCTGTCGGCTGCCTTGTAAGATTTTGAACCTGACCAAAAATACTGACAGTTTTACTGCGTGCCTTGAGCACACGCACATCCACACGCGGGTGACGCTCATATCGTGAAAGAATCTCGGTAATCTTACGATCAATCTCCCGAGGTGTTAACCCGGATACCTGCAGTGCCTCCTGATAGGGCAATGAAACGGTGCCATCTGTCTGCACGGTTATCTTATGTTCCGTACTCTTCCCGCCTTGCCAGAAAGTTATTGAGAGATCATCCCCCGCCCCTGTTTTATATCCGGGGATATTATCAATCATTTTAAACGTATGGTTTTCATCAATATGAAAAAGGTCACGCTGTACTTTTATACTGCTCACCTCTGGCAAGCGAACAGAGTCAATTTGATAAGCCTGAACAAACACTCTGCGATTCTGTTTCAGTGCAATCGGATCATTCCCGGCAGGAAGAGGATCAGTATCCCCAATAGCCTTGATCGAGACAACTTTCTTTCTGGCCCCGCTGGCAGTCAACCATGCGGCAACTGATTCAGCACGAGCCAACGACAGAGATGCATTATTGGGGAATAGTTCTGAATGAATGGGTCGAATATCTGCCCTTCCTTCAATTTCAAAACGAATTTGACCTGCTTCTCTATCAAGAGCCTTCATCCACGTTTCCAACTGCTCAATTGAAACATCGCTGATTGTGGCAGAGCCCGATTCATAAAAAATAGAGTGCTTCTTACCAATTTTCTGACCAGTAAATTCGCGTACTGGCTCTACAGGTGCTTTTAGGCCCGACCAGACTTCTACGCCTCCATCTGCTCTAACAGCGGCAATATCAAGCTGCCCTGAATTTCGAATATCTCCGAGATCCAGTGAATAGTAAACGCCATAATTTGGAACAGCATTTTTCTTGGCGATAAAGTGGCTTCCGCTCCAGTTCCAGATACCTATGCCATGCCCATCACTTGAGGCTGCAACCAACTCACGTCTGCCATTACCATCCAGATCACCAACCTTCAGATCTGACCAGGTGCCTTGACGTACTACTTCCTGCTTTTCCCACCGATCTCCACCAAGCCAAAGCCGTATACCCTGTTGATAGAGGCCTGCCACAACATCCAGCCTGCCATCTCCATTTACATCTGCGACAGTAACCGATTCTGCATCGGAAGCAGTGGAGAGCACTTCCGGTTCCCAGCGCCCACTTCCATCACCATACCAGATTTGTACACCACCTACCTGATGCCAATATCCATCCTGATCAGCCACCTGAGAACCCAGGCCTCCCCTTCGGGAAGAGACAATATCGGGGTTGCCATCACCATTCATATCCGCAATAGCCAGGTCAGTAAATGCGCCTTCTACCATCGGGCCCATGCCTGCCAGCCAGCCTCCCTGACCATTATTCAAAAACACATAGATGCCGCCATCTTTTTCATTATCTGAACGGGCAGCAACAATATCCGCCCAGCCATCATGATTCAGATCAACCAGTTTGACTGCGTGGTAAATTCCGCCCTCTACTGGTTCGGAATGTAACTTCCATCTATCTGAATCCAATTCAGCTTCCCAAACCTGAAGACCTTTCTGGTCACCTTCACCACCAATCAAAACACTGGGGAGGTCAGCACCATTAACATCTGCAACTGCAAATGAACGGGGCTGCATGCTTGTGCTTGGGCCTGCCTGCATTCGCCAGCGTCCCTCTCCATCTCCCAGCTCGGTATAAAATCCATCCACAGAAGATCGACCGCCAATAAGCAGGTCAAGGTGACCATCCAGGTTCAGATCAGCGAACCGAACAGCCCGTGAATCAAATACATGCTGGGGACCAACGTTGTGCATACTGTACGTTGGCAATGGGGCGCGTCTGTTTTCCAATGACATGGTTGGTTGAGGCACCGTACTGCGACAGGCTGATAGAACCAGTAGAAAAGCTATGGCCGCAACAAAAGAGAGCTTATTATTCATGATTCCATTCATATGTGAAGCCAATAGACTATACTATCCTTTCTTTGTCAAGAGTTTACGCTATTTTAAAGATGCAAAACATTAAGCCATGCGTTCTTTCTTACTAAAAACAAAAAAGAAATTGACAAATAGCCTTTGTTCCTCTCATCTTGTAGCTTAGGCGTCAATATGTGATCTAAATCACAATAATATGTGATCTACGTCACATATTGTGATGCGCATCACATAAAGTTTACGGGGGCAAAAAATATCCTGATGAGTTGGAAGGTTATGGATGTATCTTGAACATTGGGGTTTAGACGATTTTCCTTTCGAAAATGTGACAAACCCCCAGTATTATTATGAATCAGCCAATCACAAAGTTCTTTGTGAAGACCTTCATGATGCCATTGTCCGTCGCAAAGGTGCGATCGTATTAACCGGAGAAATCGGCTGTGGAAAGTCCACAATTTCTCAACGCATTCTTCTGAACCTTCCCGAAGAACGTTTTGATATCGCACTGATCACCTACTCAAGACTCACGCCTGTTGAAATGCTTTTCGAGGTAAGTCAACAGTTGGGGCTTGAGCCAGAGAAACAGGACAAAAACACACTGCTTAAAGCCCTTCAGGAGCATCTGACAAAAAATGCCGAATCCGACCGTGGTACACTGATCTGCATTGATGAAGCACAGAGCATTCCATCGCTGGCAACGTTTGAAGAGCTTCGCCTGCTTCTGAATTTTCAGCTCGGAAACCATTTTCTTGTCTCCCTTCTTTTTGTTGGTCAGCCGGAACTTCAGAGAAAAATTGCCAAGCTACCGCAACTTCAGCAACGCATTGCCCTGAATCTGAATCTAAGCCACTTTGACCTTCAAAACACCATGCATTACATCCTTCACCGGATGCGCAAAGCAGGCTGCACCCGCCCCATTCTTACACGCCAAGCCATTACAGCAGTGCACCGTCACACTGGTGGCGTTCCCAGACGCATCAACCATCTTTTGGATCGTTGTCTACTGGTCGGAAAACGTGAATCAATACAGCTTATCGATAGCAAGCTGGTCGCTTCAACCATGCAAAGGTACCCTTGCTGACATGGCCAAATATATTGATCTGCTACGAGAGCATCAGAACAAGAAGGGTAAGGTTACCCCCCCCTCTGTAGAAACTCCGATTCAAAAGAGTGATACAGTCCACGAAGATAGTGATCTGGAAGCTATGCTGGCTGAAGAGTCAGAAATCATGTCTGAAGCAGACTCTTCTTCCACAGGTGACTTCCCCAACAATGAACTTCTTGCAGAAGAGCCTGAAAGTCAGAGCGATGATTACGCGCCCACCACTACCTCTGGCGAAAGCAGTGCCGAACCACAAAGCACTACAAATACTGATATCTCCGCATGGCTTACCGACACTTCCCAGGAGATTGCCAAGCTATTTAAAACAGCCAGTTCAAATGAACCAGCGGCCATTCAACCTCTTATCGAACAACTTAACATCTTCCTTAAAAACGGGGGAGCCAACCAAGACCTGATTCATGCCCTTGAACTGGAGATATCCCATCGGGAAAAGAAAATTGGTGGCCTAGATTCGGATTTAGGCGGGCTGATTCAGAAATCGGTTAAAATGATGTTGTACTCCATTAAAATGGGGCAGCGCCTGAAGTTAACCTCTGATGAACTCCGCTCTCACATACTGGCTGCCATGATTCACCATATTGGCATGTCACAAATCTCATCCAAGATTCGCCACAAAAAAGAGAAGCTGACAAAAGATGAGATTACAGAGATCAGAACCGCTTCGCTTAAGTCGCACGAATACCTGAACAGATGCGGCATTACTGATGCCTCCATTCTCCTGGCTGCTGATCAGGCTCAGGAACGCTTTGACGGTAGCGGCCCACAAGGGCTTTCCGGCTCACATATTGCCTACAGTGCCCGCATAGTCGGACTACTCTCCATGTTTGAAGCACTCATCCACTATCGTCCATATCGTGACCGCCTGCTCCCCCGTGATGCTATTCGAGAGCTCATTAACCACCACAAAAAAGCATTTGATCCAAAAATACTGAAAGCTCTGATTGAATCCATATCTCTCTATCCGGTCGGCACCTATGTTCAACTGAACTCCGGCGATGTAGGACTGGTGATTGAGGTTCATGAACGCCTGCCCCTCAGGCCTTTGGTTCGAATTATGTTTGATAGCCAGGGCGATTCCATTCCCCCACGGGAAGTTGACCTTCAGGCTCAACCCAACCTGATGGTTCAACGCTGCATGTATGAAGAGGGACTTATGGAACTTAAAAAGTCGTCTCATAATACTGAAGCCGGCTAAACCGTGATTCCTGACCTACCCTCTGAAGCTGATAATCAGGATGAGAGTGAAAAAGTATATGCTGACCTGGTCAATATCTATCCCGACAACGAGGGATACCTCCGTCAATATGCGGAAATACTGCTTAAAACAGGGAAAGTATCGACAGCCACAGTAGCCTTGAAAAAGCTCCACACTCTGCTGGAAAAGACAGCACCTGATAAAGCTTCCGCACTATCACGTGAATTCCCTCAAATCGGTCGAATTACTAAAATTGAAGCTGAACAGTCTGGTGATACGGAATTGGGTCAAATACTCCGGAAGGCCTTTGGTACACTTTGGATAAAACTGTATCAGAAACGCGTCAAAGAGGGGCATTGTCTCTACGCTAAAGGTGTTCATGGAGACACGTTGGCCTTAGTCATTAAAGGTGAAATGGCTGTATGCATTCCCGGCAAAAACCACACTACGGTATTACTAAACCTCATCGGACCGGATGATGTAGTTGGAGAGGCATGCTTCCTGAATCCCGGAGCCAGAAGCGCTGAGATTGTAGCAAATAAAGATAGTGTCATTATTGAAATTCCACGCAACAAACTGGTCAACTATCTGATTGAAAATCCGGGAGCCGAAAAGCTACTGGAGGAAAAAGCTGATTTCCGCCAGTTGACCAGCATGCTTTCAACCAATGACCTGCTTCAGGATGTCCCACTGGATATGCGTAAATATATGGCAGGCACGACCAGAACCGAACGTTACAAAC
>JBEQLD010000030.1:0-17925 GCA_040326115.1 Mariprofundaceae bacterium
CAAGCCTGTGCACCTTGCCAAAAGATAATATAGCCCGGCTACGCTTTAACAGTCCTTTCCAGATATGAATATGATCAAAAGGCCAGACACCTGTTACGCGGAAAGCCAACAGTGGTGCACCCGTTTCCAAAGCAAGCATGGCAGCGCCCGGATAGATGCGTTTCAGCGGAATTTTGGGATTGGCACCCCCCTCCGGAAAAATACAGAGCACCCCGCCCATCTCGAGTACCTCGATCGCTTCGCGCAGAGCATGTCGATTTGCACCACCGGAGCTGACCGGAATGGCCCCCACAGCTCTGAAAAACCATTTCATACCAAGCATGCCATGGTAATACTCCCGATCCATCAGGAAACATAAGGGACGATCTACCGATGCCTGTACCAGCAGAGGATCAAGGCCACAGCGGTGATTGCCAATCAGTATTAACGGGCCATCAGGCAGTGCGATAGTTTTAGATTCAAGACGGTGCCAATGACGGCAAACAAGACTGTTCAACCAGCGAAACAATCGATTTGCTCCCGGTGGTTGTTGACTCATCAGACCCTGATTGCCCTGAGCAGGCCTTCTGCTTTGTGTCCGGTCTCTTCAAGTTCGGCTTCAGGATCGGAATCCGCAACAATCCCCGCTCCGGCCGCCCAGTGAAGTTCATCTCTGAAATGCCAGAATGTACGGATCAGGATATTCATGTCTGCACTGCCATCCCAGCCAATATAGCCGATCCCACCGGTATATGGGCCTCGTGCCTGCTGCTCCAACTCATGAATAATCTCCATACAGTGGATTTTAGGGCATCCGGTAATGGTTCCGCCAGGAAACATGGCTTTGAAAACATCCACCACATCCATGCCATCTGCCAACTCACCACGAACATTGGAGACAATATGCTGAACCGTACTGTAGCGCTCCACAGTCATTCGCTCATTCACCTCAACACTGCCCGGTTTACAGATGCGGCCAAGGTCATTGCGTTCCAGATCCACCAGCATGATATGTTCAGCCTGCTCCTTATCCGAAAGCAGTAACTCACTCTTTAGAGACTCGTCATCATCGCCCTCTCCTCTTCGTCGTGTGCCGGCAATCGGTCGGGTTTCGACGACACCATTCGATGATAAAGAAAAAAGACGCTCAGGAGATGCTGAAACGATATAGAGAGGGTCTTCTTCGCTGCCCGCCCTAAGGCAGCAGGAGAACGGAGCAGGATTGACCTCTCTTAAACAGGCATAGAGTGCATTTAGCTTAGTTTCAGAAAACGGGGCTTTCCAGAAACGGGCGATATTGGCCTGAAAAACATCGCCGGCTGCAATGTATGCCTTCACATGCTCTACGGCCTGTTTATAACCTGTTTCATCACCGGAGATGATTTCCCGAACATGGACAGGTGGATTATCCGACCTCCCGGACTTATGAGACTCCACCATGGAAACAATCTCATCCAGCTGCTTTTGACTCACGGATGAAGCGATGTATAACTTTTCTGAGCTTTGATCGATGCAGAGACTCCACTCTGGTTCAAACAGCCAGAGCATAGGGCCCGGGATATCCGTTTTGGGGACCGGAAGTGATTCAATAGTTCCGCCTGCCTCATAGGCAGCGTAAAACAGTTGGCGTATCGCTGGAAACGGCTGTCGATCACCTGATAACAGGGATTTCCATTGAGAATAAAATGAATGGGACTCGCCCTTCTGGTAAAGAGCATGGGAAGTGCCATCTTGTGAAACAAGAAAATCACGGCCACTGCCTGTCGGGTCTTCTAAAATAGCTGAAAATTTCTCAGGAAATGCAGCAAACAGATCATGCGCACTGAACACATCATCCGGGAAATCTATGACTGAAGTATAGAGCGTTTTTTCAGGGTTATTTGAATTTACGGACAATGACAGTTGCGTTGGTGCCGCCAAATCCAAACGAGTTGGAAACGGCCACATCAATATCAACTTCACGTGCCGTGTGCGGAACATAGTCCAGATCACATGCCGGATCAGGATCATCTAGATTGATCGTTGGTGGAACCACGCCGTGATGAACTGCCAGAACCGAGAACGCAGCCTCAATACCACCGGCAGCGCCCAACAGGTGACCTGTCATCGACTTGGATGAGGAGACCATCAGCTTCTTGGCATGATCACCGAACACACCTTTGATTCCCTGCGTTTCACATACATCACCAGCTGGTGTGGATGTACCGTGTGCATTGATGTAATCAACATCTTCAGGGTTCAGTTTGGCTGAATCAAGAGCCGCCTTCATGCAACGACCGCCACCTTCACCTTCCGGTGCAGGGGATGTCATGTGGAACGCATCTCCGGACATACCATAACCAACCACTTCAGCGAGAATTTCAGCACCGCGTGCCTGTGCGGATTCCAGGGACTCAAGCACCATCACACCGGCACCTTCACCCATCACAAATCCGTCACGGCCACTATCCCAAGGACGGGAAGCCTTTTCAGGTTCATCATTACGTGTAGAGAGAGCTCGTGCAGCGGCAAAACCACCCACGGCCAGTTCACAGATGCAGGCTTCAGAGCCACCTGCGATCATCGCATCAGCATCGCCTCTGGCAATAATCTCAAAGGCATCACCCATAGCATGGGTTCCCGTTGCACAGGCGGTTACAGTTGCCGTGTTCGGCCCCTTTGCACCTGTAAGCATCGATACCCAGCCGGATACCATGTTGATAATCGTCATTGGAATGAAGAATGGGGAGATCTTACGAGCCCCGCCGGCTTCATAGGCTCGCATGGTTCGCTCGATTGCGGGCATACCACCGATACCTGATCCAATCACAACACCAACACGTTCCGCATTGGCATCTGTAATCTCCAGACCGGAGTGCTCGAGTGCCATTTGTGCAGCAGCTACACCGTAGTGGATAAAACCATCCATCTTACGGGCATCCTTTCTGTTAATAAACGCGCTGACGTCGAAATCAGTCACTTCACCGGCAATCGTACAGGCCATACCGGTGGCTTCCGCATCAAACTTGCTGATACGGCCGATACCGGATTTTCCTGCAATAAGATTATTCCAGCTTAGTTCTGTTCCGGTGCCGAGTGGGGTAACCAGCCCGACACCGGTAACAACAACGCGTTGAGTCACGACTTATTCAGCTTTAGCAGCGATATAGTCGATAGCGTTCTGAACGCTCTGAATCTTTTCAGCATCATCATCTGGAATCTCAATACCGAACTCTTCTTCGAAAGCCATTACAAGCTCAACGGTATCCAGTGAATCAGCACCCAGATCATCAACGAATGATGAATCTGAATTGATCTCGCTCTCATCAACATTTAGCTGATCAGCAACGATCTTAATTACTTTAGCTTCAATTTCTGCAGACATATATGTCCTCCCATTTGAAATTAGGTGCGGCTTCTATCACAGCCCGATGAGCTGTTCAAGCTTAACACCAACTATCCGCCACAAATAGTGGCAAAAACTTTTACATGTACATGCCACCATTGACATGTAATACCTGACCTGTGATGTAACCGCCGCTCTCGCCAGCCAGAAATAGAACACTTGCAGCGATATCTTCAGGGCTACCCAAACGACCAAGTGGTACCTGTGCAGCCAGCGCATCTTTTGCTTCATCACCCAACTCGTTGGTCATATCTGTTGCGATAAAACCAGGAGCGATGGCGTTCACGGTAATATTACGTGAACCGATCTCCCGCGCCAGTGAACGCGTCATCGCTTCAACCCCGCCTTTGGATGCGCAGTAGTTGATTTGGCCCGGGTTGCCCATGGAGGCGACCACCGATGAGATATTGATGATCCGGCCACCCTTGGCGCGCATCATCGGCTTCAGGGCTGCCTGTGACGCATAGAACACTGAAGAGAGATTGGTATCAATCACTGCCTGCCAATCATCACCCTTCATACGCATGGATAGACCGTCTCTGGTGATGCCGGCATTGTTTACCAGAACATCCAGACGTCCGAAATGTTTGGCCACTTCCTGTACAAAAGTCTTAACAGCTTCGCTATCGGTTACATTCACAACACGGGGAAGCACTTCCACGCCGTGGGCTGAAAGCTTCTCGGCCGCCGCATTTACGGTCTCTTCACGTGTCCCGCAAATTGCCAGATTATAACCGGCATTGGCCAGAGACTCTGCAACGGCAAAACCGATTCCCCGGCTTGCCCCTGTTACAATCGCTACTTTTGAATCACTCATAGCCCTTCTCCCGCTGTTTCTGCTTGAACTGTTTCTATGGCCTTATCCATCAGTTCTGATGAAAAAGAGGCGGAAACACCCATATCTTTTTCTATTCTGCGAACAAGTCCGGAAAGCACTTTGCCCGGCCCCATTTCAACCGCTGTTGTAATCCCTTCTGCAGCCATCTTCTGAACTGTTTCGGTCCAGCGAACCGGAGAGATCAACTGCTCAACCAATGCATCACGAATATCATCAGGGCTAGTCAACGTCACCGCTCTGGAATTGCTCCAGACAGGACAAGCAGGTGAAGTCACTGAAACTTCCGCCAACCTTGCTTTCATGGCATCAGCTGCAGGCTGCATGAGTGGCGTATGTGATGGCGCACTCACTGCCAATGGAAGTGCCCGTTTGGCACCCGCTTCCTTGGCTGCATCCATCGCCTTCTCAACAGCAGCAGCATGACCTGCAATCACCAGCTGGCCGGGGCAGTTGTAGTTCGCCGCCCAGACATTCTCATTACCTGTTGATGAAGCTTCGCAAACATCAGAGACCGCTGCATCATCCAGCCCGATAATGGCAGCCATTTTACCCACACCGGCGGGAACAGCTTCACTCATGGCCCGGCCGCGAAAAGCAACCAGAGAGACGGCATCTTCAAAAGCAATCGCACCAGCAGCAACCAGTGCCGAATATTCACCCAGACTATGACCTGCCATCTGCGAGGCAGCGGCTCCGCCACGTGCATTCCAGAGACGATAGAGTGACGTTGAGGCAGTGAGTAGAGCAGGTTGAGTAAACTCGGTTACATTCAGCTTCTCATCGGCATCATCAATCACCAATGCCTTCATATCATAACCAAGAACATCAGAGGCCGATTCAAAGGTTTCAGAAACTACCTTTTCATCCGAAATAAGTTCGGCAAGCATACCTTTGGACTGTGAGCCCTGACCCGGAAACAGAAACGCTAGTTTTGACAAGAACTCACTCCCTTAATAAATCTAAATGCAAGATGAAACAACTTATATGACTTCGGTCGGTAGAACAGCTATTTAACTTCTATTCAGTCTTTTGACCAGCGGAGCAGATTGGCACCCCAGGCAAAACCGCCACCAAAGGCTTCAAGCAATAGCAGCTGCCCCTTCTTGAGTTTACCTTCACGGTAGATGTGGTTCAGAGCCAGAGGGACACTTGCAGCTGATGTATTGGCATGATGATCAACCGTTACCGCCATCTGCTCCGGATTCATCTTTAGCTTTTTGGCCGTGGCATTCAATATTCTGATATTAGCCTGATGCGGTACCAGCCAGTCAATTTCAGACTGATCGATATCATACTTACCCAGAACTTCACCAACCACTTCACCCAGCTTGGTGACAGCCACACGGAAAACTTCATTACCCTTCATCTCAATGGCAGCCACACCGGCTGAATCAACCTGGAAATCTGTTGGGTCTTCACCGGGAGTTGCTCCGGGATGAGAGTGCTGCGCCATCAACAGGTGTCGGTACGATCCATCACAATGCAACACGGAACCGATCACACCACCCTTATCATCTTGACTGGACTCCCGGGCTTCGAGCACCACAGCGCCAGCGCCATCGCCAAACAGCACGCATGTCAGACGATCCTGCCAATCAAGAATTCGACTCATCGATTCTGCACCGATCAACAGCACGCGTTTGAACATGCCACTACGCATCATGCCATCGACTGTTGCCAATCCATAAACAAAGCCTGAGCAGACCGCCTGAATATCCCAGGCAGGAAAATCCTTGCCGCCGAGTTTGTATTGCACAATGCTGGCTGTGGAAGGGAAGATCAGATCCGGTGTTGTGGTTGCAACTACAATGGCATCAATATCATCAATAGTAAGGCCTGCATCTTCCAGCGCCTGCTTAGCAGCTTCGGTAGCCAGATCGGAGGTATGCTGATCTTTGGCAATAATATGACGCTGGCGAATACCCGTTCGTTCACGAATCCACTCATCAGATGTCTCAACCATAGTTGAGAGCTCATCATTACTCAGAACCCGCTCCGGCAAGTAACCGCCAACACCGACAATGTGAGAAGTTAAATGTGAATATAATGAAGGGTTTTTGGGCATTAAACTTCAGCCATGCCGTTCATGGTTTCAACAATATTATCAATCAGATTGGCACGCACTTCACGAACGGCCACATCAATAGAGGAGAGATAAGCATGGGCATCTGCCGAGCCATGGCTTTTCACTACAATGCCGTTAAGGCCAAGAAGCGGTGCACCATTATGTTCACTGGGGCTCAATGCATCTTTAACACGATGCAGAGCACCGGATGCCAAGAGAGCACCTGTCTTCGCGACAATGGATGAGGTCAGTTCATTTTTCAATTGAGTCAGAATCAACTTGGCAACACCCTCCATTGTTTTCAGGGAGACATTACCAACAAATCCGTCACATACAACCACATCAACTGAATCGCCAAACAGGTCAGTACCTTCAACATTACCGATAAAGTTCAGGCCCGAATCCTGTAGTTTAGTTGCAGCAACTTTCACCACATCAGTACCCTTGATATCTTCGCTGCCAATATTAAGAAGACCGACCCGAGGAGACTCAACTCCTTCAGCGGCCTGCATATAGCAGGAACCCATCACAGCAAACTGCAACAGGTGCTCTGAGGTGCAATCAACATTGGCACCGATATCCAGAAAAAAAGTAGAGCCGCCATTTAAAGCAGGAACCGTTGATGCAAGTGCCGGACGGTCAATCCCTGGAATCGTTTTCAAAATCAGTTTTGATATTGCCATTAGAGCACCGGTATTTCCGGCGCTGACCAGTGCATCCCACTGACCATCGCGCACCGCACGTGCTCCAACATGAATTGATGAGTTCTTTTTACGCCGAAGTGCAACAATCGGAGATTCTGACATCTCAATGACGTCAGCGGCTTCAACAAGCTCTACCTTTTCGGCAATGCCCGCACTCTGAAGCGCAGGTGAAAGCACTTCAGGCTGACCAACAATGCCGAAGACTACTCCGGAATCATATTTACCAAGGGCCTGAACCAGTGCATCAATAACAATGCCGGGAGCGCCATCACCCCCGTGCCCATCCACCAAAAGGCGAATGGCCTGGCTATCTCCTGAAACGGAAGACGAAATGAGAGACATCAGGCCTCGTCTTTCGCTACAACCTCACGGCCTTTATAGTGGCCACAACTCTGGCATACGTGATGTGGGCGAGTCATCTCACCGCACTCCGAACATTCACTCATGCCTGACACTGTGATCTTATCATGAGATCTGCGCATATTACGCTTGGACTGACTGGTTTTTCTCTTTGGTACTGCCATCTTACTATACTCCTATCATCACAACTGATGAATAACCTTCAGGAATCAAACCTGATATTTCTTAGCGCTGCAAATGGATTGTTATCATCATTTTGCGAGCAACTGCATTCATTCCTGTTTAAATCTTTACCACACTGCTGGCAAATCCCTTTGCACGATTCGCGGCAAACTACCATCGGTTTCCATGCCAGCCAAATTTCTTCTCGCAACACATCCACCAGATCAACCAATCCGGGAGATGGTAAACATTCAAAAACTTCGGATTTATCCGCTTCACTCACACAGTTTCCAAACTGAAAGTAGCGGCAAAACGAGCCTTCCATCGGCAATGGAAATTCAATGTTACATCTCACACACTGCCGAATCAGCTCAATGCGCCATGTTCCCTGCAAAGTAAACATGCGCCCCTGTGAGGAGATATCTCCTTTCCAGTAAACATCTTTGCAGAGACGGGAAGGTGCATCAACTTCACCAATCTGAGCGTTTTCAAAAACAGTTTGTGGTATCTCAAGATCCCACTGCCTTCCACTCGATGGCAACTCCTGCAATTTAAAGCTCAATTGCTGCTGCACAATCTATTCCTCCGCATCAGACACGTCTCCATGCCAGCAAATGCAGGCGGCATTATGGTTATTGCTACATAAGGGTCAACGAAAACCTTGATAGGCTGCTCATTTCATGTTCATATTTTGACAAATGTAGCAATAATAGCTATTTAACTACATGATAGCGTTTAACTTTTGATCATATTGATGACTAATGAGGACACATGGCACAGGGAACATCGACTGAAGATGCAAAGAAGCTGATGGAAACCGTATCCTTTGAATTGGATACTGATCTTCGTCTTCACCCTCAAAAACTGGAACTCGGCAAGGCTGAGCTACTCACCGATGCCCTTACCCTCCCCTTCATGGACATTGAAAAACGGCTGAACCAGTTTATCTCAGGCACATCAGGCGTAGAAAAACAGTTTTTACAGAAAACCATGAAGGCTTACCTTGCCAAGCTCAATGCCAATCCGCTAATCCCCCTTCAGTTTCGTCTGAAAGTACTCAGCCATTTCGAACGGGAGCTTGAACTTTTTGATTCGGAAATGACTGCTGCTGTACTCAACGCACATAAAATCGGTGTCGACCTGGTCCAGAAAGCGGCGCGCAGCCAACCCGGATACTACCGGGTGCTGGTGGAGATGGTCGCCAATGCACTGGAGCTATCCGTAAAAATGCTGCGCATTGGCTTCGAGGGATATCAGGCGCCAGCTGTGCTTACTAACCGCCAGTCCTTTGACCTGATGCGCCTCGGTTTAAGCGTTGTCCCTGCTCTGGCTGAAGATGCGGCACCGGAAAAAGAGCGCCTGTTTAAAATTATCAGTAGCCATGAATTTCTGCGCATGCTGGATTTCTTTGGTAAGTCAAAAAATGAGCAGCATATGACCTGGGAAGAGCTGGAGTGTCATGTTGGCACCCTGGAACCAAAATTAATGCGTAAAAATGATGATGCACCTGATTTGAAAGATGAAACGTTTATGACAACCAACTTCATGAAACCCAATCAAGTCGCAAAAGTCATCTCCAGCCTGCCTGAAAAGTTCACCTCCGATATGGTTATCATTCCGCTGGATAAATTTGTTGATCGCATGGTCACAGCCATCAATCGGGTGGAAACAGTATTAAAAAGTCCTGATCTGCAAAAAAACGACCTGCACACAGAAGAATCATTGAACAGAACGATCGTTGGTGGCAATGCCATTCTCGACACGCTGAGAACCAAGGATCGTTCTGATACTCGTGATGATTATGCGGGCACCCGTCTGATTATGGAGTGGGATGCAGCCAAGGCATTCAAAGAATCACATACCGCGGTTATTCTGGATGAATATGAGTATGCTCCTTCTGAGCGGGGAACTAATACTGCATGGTCTGTTGCCAACTTGAGTAAACATGGTGTTGGCCTGGAAAGAATCAGTGATGAAAAAGATTACAGCATCGGTGTTGGAGCACTGGTCGGATTAAGCTGGATCCCTCACAAAGGGGAACCTATGCTGGGAACCGTATGCTGGATCAAAGAACCGAAACCGGGTGAACAGAGATTAGGAATTCAGTTTTTCCATCAGGCATTCAAGCTATATAAGGGCGTGATGCTTGGCGGTAATGATGATACACATCTATCCCGAAGCTGGCCTGTTCTGGTCAAACCCGGGAAGCCGAATCACACTGTTGTATTCCCTGATTGCAAAGTGTTCAAAAACATGACATTCATGCTCACACATGATGGCAAAGGTGCCCACTTTAAAATACTCAAGGTGATGAAAACAGGTCCGAATTACAGCTTCTGTAAAGTGGGCATCGCCGAAGAACTGGTAACCACCCATAGCTTTGATTTTAATTAGTCCGGGGCAGCAATAAACACCTTCTCACGATAAAACTTCAACTCTTTAATAGACTCATGAATATCTGCCAGAGCCAGGTGTTCTCCCTGCTTGGCAAGCATGGGTAATTTAGGATACCAGCGATTTACCAGCTCTTTGACACTGCTGACATCGATATTGCGATAGTGCACATAATCCTCAATCTTCGGCATATAAGAGACCAGAAAGCGGCGATCCTGATGAATGGAGTTACCACACAACGGTGATCTCCGCTCCGGCACATGCTGCTTGATAAATGCAAGCGTCTGCGCTTCAGCCTCAGCCATTGAGATAGATGATTTCCGCACCCGTTCTGTCAGCCCTGAGTCTCCATGATGCTGTTTGCACCATTCATTCATGGCGTCCAGAATGCTATCGGGTTGATGCACTGCAAGGTTTGGCCCTTCCGCAATCACATTCAATTGTGCATCGGTAATCAGCGTTGCGATTTCAAGAATCGTATCGACTTCCGGATCAAGGCCGGTCATCTCAAGATCCATCCAGACCAGATTATTGTTCTTTGCTTCACTCATCTATTTCACCCTCTTCAATCCAACAGGTCATACTTTACACATCAATTACGCACATCAATACCGATTTTCTGCGCATGGCTAATTAAAGCCTCGCTGGCATTTACTGCTTTAATCTGCTGACTTTCCCATGCCCTTCTCACTGGATAGTTGCGCCGGAAACTGGAAAAAGCTTTCGCCATGCTATTCCCTGCTTCTCCCAGCCAGTCTTTCATCACCTGATTGTCTCGCATAATCGGATAGAGGGCTGTAGTCAGTATGCTAAGACCCTGCCACAAATCATGATCAACATCTTCACATTCGGTCGGATCTATAGCGGGAAGCTCCTCCTCCATACTCCAGACCGGTTCAACACCGAGATAGCGACAGAGTGCCTGATACACATACTGAGTATTGGCGGCTTTTCCATCGAGTGAATGGCCTGCAATGTGAGGTGTCGCGATTATCATCTGGGGATGGGCCAGCAGCGTCTTTAAAACATCGGGCTCACCCTCCCAGCAGTCGAGCACGGCAAATCTCTGCGCATCACCATCAAGCCAGGTCAGCAAAGCCTTGTTATCAACACATCCACCACGTGCGGCATTAATAATTCCCCTGCCCTGAAAACGTGATAGCCACTCTGAATCAATCAGATGAAAAGTTCTGTCGTCACCCTCTTTTAGCAAAGGTGTATGAAGCGTCACAACATCCGCCTCACTGAGCACGCTATCGATTGAGGAAAAACCTTCTTCTCCCTCAAGTCTCTCCCTGGGTGGATCATTTAAAAGCAGTTGTATATCCAATCCGCTACAGACATCTGCCAACGCACTGCCAATGCGACCAACACCAATGATTCCAAGCGTTATGTCCGGCAATGAAATCAGTTTGAGTGCATGCAGCTCAATCAGTGCTGTCATCATATACTCAATCACTGAGCCTGTTGAACTGCCGGCAGCATTGGCCCAGGCAATACTGTTTTGCTCAAGCCATGCCTTATCATAATGATCATCGCCAATCGTAGCTGTGGCTGCAAATCGGACGGCTGTACCTTCCAGTAGCCTCGCATCTACCTGAGTGGATGAACGGGTTAGTAAAATATCGGTCTCTTTCAGTGTTTCACGGGTGATTTCACCGTTTTCAAGAACAGAGAGATCTACATCAAATCCAGGTATCGAAGAAAATGCTGATCGGACGCCCCATATATGAGCATCAGCAACAATGTTTAGTTTAGGACTAACAGACATAAAACTGTACTAAGGATTCTGTATTTTTTTAATGATATCCGTAGATGAATGCCCGGTCAGAAAAGGCACCACAATCACCTCTCCACCTGCCTCTCGAACCTCTTTGGCACCCACAATATCGTCCGGCAGATAATCTCCGCCCTTCACCAGCAGATCGGGCAGAAGTGCCTTGATCAAATCAACGGGAGTCTCTTCAGAAAATGGAACTACCAGATCAACAGACCTGAGGCCTGCAAGCATATGAGCGCGATCAGCAAGGCTGTTGATCGGGCGGGACGGGCCTTTTAACTGTCTGATCGAATCATCACTGTTCAAACCGATGATCAAAATATCGCCCAGATTTTTGGCATCCTCCAGATAGGTTACATGCCCCGGATGCAGAAGATCGAAACAGCCATTGGTAAAGACCACGCGTTTATCCCGTTCATGCCAGAATTTACGCAGACTGACTGCTTCAGAGAGTTGGGCAAAGCGACTTTTCACGTTGACCCTTATTTTGAAGCGCGCACTCGAAGCAGGTCAACAACTCCAGTGACTCCATCAATACGCTGCACAATCTCTTTCGCCCGGTAACGCTGCTCGCTCCGATCTACGATACCCTGTAGGTACACTTTCCCATCAACCGTCTCGATATGGATGGAAAATCCGGAAATCATTTCATCGTCAAGAAAAGCCGATTTAATTTTTGTTGTAATCCAGCTGTCACTGAAAAGGCTTTTGGCTGAAGGGCTGCCTATATTCAACTGGCTCCTGACCTCACGAACATCTTTGACACTTCGACAGATATATACTGCCCGATCAATATGATTTTGGCTCGGCAGGTAGCCTGTCAGCCATACAACATTTTCAATCACTTCAACGCTCACCCAGCGTGAAGGCATATCTTTTTCAGCAATAAGCAGTGCATCGATTTTTGATGCAATAGCAACATCATCAAAATGCTGCCCTACCGACCGTTTATCATGAAGAGCGCTGCCAGCGGCAGCACCGCCACCGACTATCGCTGTAGCCACACATGAAGAGAGTGACAGGCTAAGGATAGCCAATAATAAAAAACGAAAGATCATCGTTACAACTCCTTTAAATTAACCCGCAGTTCCACTCAATAAATATGCAAGGAGCAAACAGAAAACACCAATCAGAATATAGAGCATCCAGGAGGATTTCTGCTCCCGTTTATTCCAGGGGTTTTTATTCTCCTGCGTATTATCTTCAGCGTGCTTTTCCATCGGATTTCTTTTCATTGAATTCTTATCCATCAGTTATATATCGTCGCCCAGCGCATCAAGCACCGCACCGAACAACAGGGGAACCAATATTTCATCCGGTCCGGAGAGCCAGTAGCCTACACCTCCGGGTTGGGAAATACGCCCAACCACATCCGCAACTGAAGAAGAGGACGCAGCAGGATCTATCACTGCGGTTGTCAGGTTCTCAACCTTTTTTCTGAGATTTCTGGCTGCATCCACTGCCTGTAAAAACAGACGAGGCATCACCACACTTGAAGCAACGTTAATAATCACACCGCCACTGGCTTCTGCCATCATTCCGGCAAGAAGCCTGAAATCATACATGGCCACTGCTCCCAAAGATTCTCCATGTGCCTGAGGATGCAGTGTAAATGCATCCGCGCCAATCGTTGGATGTACCGACACCGGAACGCCACAACGATATGCTGTAGCAACAACCGAGTGCTCAAGGTGCTCCAGCTCCGAATCGAGCAGTCTCTTTCCGACACTCTTGCCAAAGCCCATGTTTTCAACAGCCCCGAAGTTCACAGCATCATTGATCAGACGGCCTGTCTCTTCAGTCATGCAAAATCGCCCCTCTCTCAGATCCTGATCACGATAGCGAAGTGTCTGGCCTACCATGGCAATCTCGACATCCTGCAGAAGTGCTTCCCCGGTGAGGGCTATACCTGAAATAACACGCTGTTCAATGAGCTTTGCCAACAACGGACTCAAGCCTGAATCAATGACATGCCCGCCACAGCCAAGGATCACTTTTCGATTATGGCGATGCGCCGAAACAATTGCATCTCTTAACAGAAACAGGTCTGCGCCCGCTCCAAGATTAGGCAGACTGCAAAGAAAATCTGATAGTGCACCTCCAGCCCGGTATGGAGCACCAAAATCATGCTCATCCGAATCCACCTTTCGCTCGGAAATGGGAACGCTCTTTAATGAACTAAAAGATAGCGGACGAATGCTCATAGCTGATCTCCTATCTGTCTCCAAACATTGTTTCATCAATCAAAGAGCAGAGAATATGCAGACAGGTGATGTGCATCTCCTGAACACGGGGTGTCGATTCATGTGCAATATTCAGATGCACAGAGAGATTAGCGCTCTCTGCCAATTTTCCACCATCCCCGCCAGTCAATACAACCGTCTCCATATGCATAGACCGTGCAGCATCAACAGCCTTGATAACGTTAGCAGAGTTTCCACTGGTGGTAATAGCCAACAAAACATCACCCTGCCTCCCCAAAGCCTCAACCTGACGGGAAAAAATGTCATCAAAAGAAAAATCATTCGCGATGCTGGTAATGACGGAAGCATCATGAGTCATTGCAATGGCTGCAAGGCCGGGTCTGTTCATCTCAAAGCGGTTGACCAGTTCGCCGGCAAAATGCTGTGCATCGGCAGCCGAACCACCGTTTCCGCATACCAGAATCTTACCACCACTCTCAAGACATGAGACCATTTTCTCAGCAGCCTTTAGCAGCGGTTCATTCAAAGAACCGGCACATGCCTGACGAAGTGCAATCCCTGCTTCCATGGCCTCTCTGATAATATCTTTCATGTAGACATCCTTGTTTCACAAATCATCTGAAAATATCCAGCAAATGTTCAATTCTGGGAAATGGATTGATACCACTTCTGGGCGTCAGGATGATTAAATCGAAGCGGCATTGCAATCCTGTAAATTGAGGGGATCTTCCAAAATAAGCAGTTGCCGCCGATCTTAATCGTCTGCATTTATCTTCATGCACGGCCAGAAGCCCCTGTTCACGCTTCTGATAGGCCTTCACCTCTACAAATGCCAGAATGTCATCTCTCTGTGCCACGATATCCAGTTCGCCCCTGCCTGCGCGTACATTACGGTCAATAATTGTATAGCCATGCCGCTTCAGATAACGGGCTGCCCGATCCTCGCCATCCTGTCCCTTTTTCGTGCTCATCTCTCTTCGTGATCCAGCAAAAGCGGATAGACCCTGGACTTGGTCACACTGAATTGTTTTGCCACTGCTCCGGCACGTTTGGAGGGTGGAAGAGCCTGCATCTCTTCACTCTCCAGTGCTCCGATCAGATCCTCATCCGTGGCTTCAGATTTTCCACTGTTCGGGCCAATCAACAGCACAATTTCACCTCTCGGATCATGCTCTTTGAAATGGGCAAGAACCTCATCCAGTGATCCACAGACAAATGTCTCATGCAACTTGGTCAACTCTCTGGCGACGCACACTTCACGCCCGACCATGTTCGCTTTATGGAGTGTTTCAAGCGTTTTCAGCAGACGGCGTGGTGACTCAAGCAACACATAGGTCTGTTTCGCCTTTTCAAGCTGCGAGATAAGTTCCGTTCTGTTTTTGCCGCTACGGGGAAAAAAACCGGCATAGGTAAAATGATCCGTTGGCAAACCGGATGCACAAAGTGCCGCAATAGGGCTGGAGACCCCGGGTATTGGAAAAACTTCATAGCCTGCATTTCGAACGGCTTTGACCAAACGATATCCCGGATCATTGATCAACGGGGTCCCTGCATCGCTGATCAGGGCGACACTCTCACCCGAACTCAGACGCTGAATGATTTTTGCAGCAGCTTTCTCTTCGTTATGTTCATGGCAGATCATCATCGGCGTTGAGATACCCAGATGAGCAAGCAGACGACCACTGACACGCGTATCTTCCACCGCAATGACATCGGCTTCCTTGAGTGTCTCTGCAGCGCGAAAGGTAATATCCCCCAGATTCCCGATCGGGGTTGCAACAATGAACAGTTGGCCTTCTTTGTTTAGATGTTTATCTTGCGATTTCATGTGCACTACACTTTATCCACGGAATCGTTCATCTGCAATCTCCTGTCCTGACGGAGAGGCAAAACATCCCTGTTTCCGGGTTGGGCTGATCATTCTATTACTGGCATCCCTTCTGCTGGGTGCATGTGCCTCCAAAAAGGATGTTTCACTCGGGGTAACCAAACCTTTCCAGCCGCATCCGTTTACCCGGCTGGCCCCTGCCCCGCAAAGTGCCAAAGAGATTCAGGAGCTTCTGGAGCTTGCCAGAGTCTACAATGAAGTTGAGATGGCACTGGCCGGCCTGGATGAACTGGCCAGACTGGCACCGCCACCCATCAACGAAGAGGCTGCATTCAGACGCGTCGAGCTGATGCTTGAATTTCAGAATCCTCAGGCTGTCATGGAAGCCGAGCAGCTTCTTGAGACATACCCACTGCATGCACTGACCCCCTACGCGCATACCTGGCTTGCCAAATGGTGGATCAGCCAGAATAACGATGCCCAGACACTCGATGCCTACATCAATGTACTCAGACATCCCCGCTTGACTCGCGAGCTGGCTGAAGAGGCACTTAACAGTGCCACGCCCATTGCCCAGCGAGCACCTGAAAAAGAGGCCGTTCACTGGCTGCTCAGCGCAGCAGAGATTGATATGGGCCGTCAGGAACACTGGTTGCGCTCTGCTGCAAACAGAGCATCACTTGATACCATCATTAAGTTGCAACAGCAGGGAAGACTGCAGGGAGAAGCACTGAAAACCTTCTACCTTCATGCAGCCAGAGTCCGGCTGATGTCCGGCCAGATTGATGAGGTTCGTGCCATTGCCGAGATTCTCTCTGTAGAGGCTCCATATGATAATATCACCAGAAAAGTTGAAGCATGGGCCTCCGGCATCACTCAACACGTGACCATCGGTGTTCTGCTTCCACTGACGGGGAAATATGCCCGTTATGGAGAAGAGGCTCTACGTGGCATTCGTCTGGCCATCGCCAATGAAGCATACGCGGACAAAGTCGAGCTGAGTATTGAAGATAGTGAAAGCAACCGGGATGGTGCGATCCGGGCATACAAGCATCTTGTTTCAAGTGGGGCAGACTGGATTGTCGGCCCGCTGCTATCGGAACATACCGAGGCACTGCTGCCACACCTTGTGCCACACATCCCGGTCATCAGTCTGGCTAATCAGGCAAGTATTGCCGAAGCATCCCGAAGGCTTTTCATCCACACGCTGGCCAAAAGCGTTCAGGCCACATACATGGCGGAGTTTGCCTGGCAACAGGGAACCCGAAAAATTGTAGTTTTAAGTGAAGATTCAGCAGGCGCTGCTGATGAAACTGAAGCCTTTATGAACAGCTTTGAAAAACTGGGTGGTGAAGTAGTTGAGTATCTCATTCTGGAAGATGCCGTTGATAATCGCTCTGAGCTTCAGGCACTTCGCGAGCGAACCGATGATGAAGAGCTGCTGGCGGAACTTGATGAAGATATTGCGCTGTTGTCAGCTGAAACCGAGCTTGAGATTCGCATGCCCATCAATTTTGATGCGGTATACATCGCGCTTTCAGGCAAGCGTGTATCAGCCCTTGCCGGCCAGCTTGCCTATGTAGATATCAGCGGCATGCCACTTTACGGCAGCAGCCGCTGGCAGGACAAGCACCTGCTCGATGACCGTGGCCGTTATCTCTCCAGATCACGATTTGCAAACATCAGCTTTCCGGCAACAGATAACAATTCAATTCGCCGCATGATGAGCTCATATCGTGAAACATGGGGCATCGGAAAACCCGGAAAACTCTTCGGCATGGCATATGACTCTGTTCTGATTGCAGCCGTTCTAGGCAGCCGACTGGGCCTTCAGGGCCGTGATGCCATCAACGGACTATATGATGCCGAAGGCTTCCCCGGCTTAACTGGCCATGTCCGATTTGATAAAAGCGGCATCGGCCAGAAAGAGTTCGAAGTTTTCACCATTAAACGCGGCAAACTCATTCCTGCCGGATAATCCCAATGCCCGCTTTCGGCCAAAAGCGGACATTCAGAACCCATGCCTATTTACTTACTATTTACCAGTAAAGTTAGCAGCAATATTACTGCCTGTAGAGCTTAAGAAGATATAAAGAGTATTCTTGGCTGGGTCAGATACTTGGTCGTTCTTGAAAGTAACTACCCACTCAGGATTACCGCCATACATTTTCTTCTCTGACTTTGCAGGCTTTACTAACTTCCAGGTGTCACCAATTTTTCCTTGAT
>JBEQLD010000031.1:0-17890 GCA_040326115.1 Mariprofundaceae bacterium
AGCGAGCCTGATGATCTTCATGTGACCACACATCTAAATTCATAGTTTGTTTGCATGCCGCATCTGCCAGCGGACAGCGTTCGGCAAAATGACACCCTTCCGGCCAACTTCCAGGTGCCGGCACCTGCTCGGCAATGACCGGCAGCGCACTACCCGGCTCACTCACCTCAGGCCTGCAACCCATCAGTGCGCGGGTATATGGATGGGTTGGCCTATCAAAAATCTGCTCAACAGTTCCGGATTCAACGATCTGACCGGCATACATCACCGCGACATCATCTGCGAGCTCAGCCACCAGACCGAAATCATGCGTTACAAGAAGCATACCGAGGTTTTTCTGCTGCTGCAGGTTTCTGAGTAGTTGAATAATTCGTTTCTGTACCGACACATCCAGCGCAGTTGTCGGCTCATCAGCAATGATATATTCAGGATCAGCCGCCATTGCCATAGCAATCAGTACTCGCTGGCGCATACCACCTGAAAGGGCATCGGGATATTGATTCAGCAGACTTTCTGCATCCTGCATACCGACATCCTTAAGCAGTTGGATCGCACGTTTCTCTGCCTCATCCCTGCTCATTTCAAGATGCAGGTGGATCACTTCGGTAATTTGACTACCCACGGAAAAAACCGGGTTCAGAGCCGTCATCGGCTCCTGAAACACCATCGATACTCTTCCACCACGAACTTTTCGAAGTTGATCTTCAGACATGGAAAAAAGACTTTGATCATCAATCAGCACATCACCGCCGCTTCGCAGCACACCCTGATGTTCGCCAAGCCTTAACATCGCCTGTGCAGTGATCGACTTGCCGCAGCCTGATTCTCCCACCAGACCCAGTACCCGGCCCGGCTGAAGCGTTAAAGATACAGCTTCAACGGCCGTTACATGTTCACCCTGAATCGGAACTGTCAGTGATAGATTCTCTACCTGTAGCATGGCGGGAGTGTGACGTATGCAGCGCCTGCTTTCCAGCGCTTATAAGCAGATGGAAACAGGTATTATTTCAGAGCTTTACGAATGAGTGATTTGGCAATGAGAATTTCTTTCAGCTGTTCATCACTGGGAAGCAGTCCGGCAAGCTTTGCAAGTGTCTCACGCAGAGCTGCATCTTCATTTATAGTGCTGCCTGCAGTCTGTCTGAGTGCTGATGAAGCAATTTTCGAAATATTCCTGAAATTCCGTTCAAAACTGATTTTTTCAACTGTTTCACGCAGCAGTGCATGCTCTTCGATCACCCGCCTGATCGCCTCGGTATATTCCCTGTCAGCATCGGTTCTACACCGTGCCTCAAGAAAAAGAACTGATTCCGCCAAGCGTCTTGCTATCAAAGGCTCCTCCTGGAACTGCAAATCACACAGCCAACCATGGAGCATAGACCTTCAGATAAAACAGTTCTGGAATCTGGGTCACAATTTATGCCTTTGTCGAACTGACCATGGCAGCTTACTAGTCCAGTATAAGTTCTACGCGTGGCAGCACCTTCTCAGGCTCTTCATCAATAGCCGGACGACAGTTAAACAGACGGTCTGCAGCAATACCCTGCTCCTGAATCACTTTCATCACCGCATCCGAGCGCGCTTCAGCCAACTGAAGAAGCTCTTCATCACTCATCGGCTGAGGTGGCAGAGCATTTGGATCCGCCTCTGCAGATTCAGTTGAAGGCTGAGGCACCACTTCCCCCTCAATTCGGGTTGCCACGCCACAAATCTCAAGCCGGAACTCTTTACTCTTCATCAACAGTGCGATTTTTTCAGCATAATCGTTCATCTCAGGGCTTAAGGTTACTGAACGCTCGCCAAACTGAACCGGCGTCAGTTTCGGCTTGGCTGCATCCTGAGCCGCATCCAGAGCAAATTCTGCGGCCATATAGATGGCGCCATAAGGTTGCAGTATCAATTTAGCATAGGTCATCGCGCCCGCACTCATGGATGAGAAGAGTGCTGAGCTGATCACATCGTTGACGTTGATGTCCGGATCATCCAGTCGCCCCGTAATCGGTACGTCCATTGAGATGTCACCACGATCATCACGCACCATATCGAGCGCCATATCGACAGGCATACCGATACTCGACTCCGCCTTGCCCGGCTGTTTTGCCTTCTTCAGGGTAAGTTTGCGGATCAGCAGCTTGTTTGCGGCATCAATTTTGTTGTCGGCAATCTTTATGTTGCTGTCCAGATTAAGCTGGCCTGTCTGAATGGACTGTCCGAAATCGGTTTCCACATAACCAGTCAGCCCCGGCATATCGAAGTTTTTCAATACAACTTTCAGATCAGAGCGCAGATCATCCGCTTTCGGAGAGAGATCACCTTGAATACTGAGTGATCCGTTTTTATTCAGTTTCAGTAACACATTGAGTTTGCCGACATCTTTTCCTGAAGGATCTATCGGTGCAAAGCTGAACGTCTCAACCTGAACCTTTGTATCAAAAGGCGGAAACAGTGACTCATCCCTGAATGCAAACACACTTCCTTTGCTGATAAGAAACTCATCAATATAAACCACTGGCTGTTTTGACCCCTCAGACTCAGGGGCACCCTTGCTCTCTTTCACAGCAATATCGGTGCTTTCAGGCTTCGCTTCTTCACTCTTCTCTTTGGGCTTTGACGCTGTTTTCGTTCCACTGTTTGCCTGCAACCTGTCCAACACCAGCATCTTTCCGTTTTTTAGTTTCTTCAATGATGCCTGAAGATCATGGACAGCAATCTTTTCCAGCCTGTAATCACCCGCAAAGTTCAGATCACCACCAGAAATATCGATCTTTCCAATTCGGCCCAGAGAATCCTTTCCGGCTGTTGGTAGAGCAATCCCCTGTATGGACAACAGATCAAACAGTGCGCTCTTGCCACCGGCAATAGACGCCTTCTCCAACACAACCGTATCAACCGCTGCCAACCGCACATCATGACGGCTGTCATGAAGCCTGAGTCCGTTCAGCTTCAGGTTCAGGTTATCAAATTTCAATCCCGCTGCGATATCCGAGCCCATAGCTGGAAGATGAATAGTATTATCAAGGTTTAGTGAACCACTCTCCACCTCATAACCGAGTCCGCTAAATGTCACTTTGCCAAGTTCCAACGAGTGATTAAGAAGTTGTGCTCCGCCAGCCTCAGCGCTTGCCAAAGAGAGCTTCAATGAGTCCAGAGGCAGTGAGAGATCAAAGTTCTGTTTATCAATGGCTCCGGTTACTTTCAAATTAATATCTGCAACCTCAATAGCATTAAGTACTACTTGCCACGGTTCGGTTGCATCTTTTTCATTTTCCGGTTTCGGAGCGATCTCAGGAGCAGGCTCATCAAGTTCAATGGTGGCAACCTGCCAGGAGCCATCTTCACGCTGATGAACTTCGGCTTTAACGTATTTCAACTCTACAGAGCGAAGAAACAGATGGTGCTCAGTCAATGGCCACCAGTCGACATTAAGTGCCAACCGCCCCACTTTCAGCCCTTCATCGGCTGATAACCCCTCAATCACAAAGGTGCCTGCAAACAGATTCAGGTCTACGTTATCAATTTCAGCCTGCTGAACGCCGTGGTCTTCAAGCCATGATATGGCTCCCATTCGAATGGCAAAAGGCAAAAGCGATAGCAGCAGGATCACTACAACCGTTACAATGGCCAGAGTGGTAAACAGGCGCTGGTGTTTTTTGAACCTATCAACGGCTTCAGCTTCTGACATAACAACTCCTTGGTTTTATACAAAGCATTTAGATACGAACACCTTACGAAAAGACAAATTAAACAGTGGTGAAATGTTTCACGCTTAAGATATTAATTAAAGTGCAAGAAACCAATTCATACTCGATCTAAGAGATACGTGCAATATCTACAAAATCATCGAACCGCTTTAAAAAGCATTGGTGCACACGTGGATCAAAATGAGTTGGCATCACACGGCCATCACCCTGCTTGAAAATATCAAATACTTTCTCCGGGCTTATGGATGGTTTGTAAGCACGGGCAAAAATCAGGGCATCAAACACATCACCCAGCGCAACAATCCTTCCCTCAATAGAGATCTCTTCACCCGCTTTCCCTTCCGGGTAACCACTGCCATCCCATCTTTCATGATGCTCCAGTGCGATATTGTAGGCCATCTCCATACCGGGAAGACCTTCAACGATCTTCGCCCCGTAAACCGTATGTTTTTTAACCTCTTCAAATTCGCTGTCAGTCAGCTTGTCAGGTTTCCTTATCAAATCTAAAACCTGAATTTTTCCAATATCATGCAGCTGTGCAAATCTGGAAATATCCTCGACAAACTGATCATCCAGCCCCATCAATTCTGCCAGGTGTTCAGAATAGAGGTTAATTCTGGCGACATGCTTGCCTGTATCTTCATCTGCGGCACTGGCAACGCGCTTAAGAGCCTCTGAAGTCCCATAAACTCTCTCTTTCAGGATAACACTCTCAGTTATATCTGTGATGGCAGCCTGGATGAAACGACCTCTCCTGCTGTCACTTTTCAAGTTATCTTCACCCAATACAGAGTGGTATTTCACAAAGCGTCCCTTCAACTCTCCTTCAATCATCAGCGAGCCGGACAGTTCCAGATCTTTGACCCAGCCTTCCATTACCTCTGTAGAACCGGCAATTTCGCATAGAAGGGATTTGATTGTCTGCCCACGCAAATCTCCAAAAATATTAACACAGGCACTATTAGCATAACTGATAACACTATCTGCTATGCCTCTCTCTTCATCCAAACGGCCGTAAATCATTGCCAAAATAGCCAAATCAGGATTAAATTTATTAATACTTTCCGGTTTACACAGACTCATACACTATGGTCGCACAAACGCAGATTATATTAATAAATAATACCCATTACTGTGAATGCGCCGAAACTCAACGCCTTAGTGAACCGACTCACACCTGCCTGACCCTAAAATCAGCATTCACATTGCTAAATCAGCCAATATAAGCTTAAAAAGTATTACAAATTAATGTTTTCTATTCATATCCCGATAATTTTATATGGATGAGGAAGAGTGAATGATGAAAGAGTTTTTTTCGCAAGAAGACAAATCAACCATAAGTCCATGGCATATCATGCTGAAAGTGGTGTTAACCATTGTCATTGCCGAAGCACTCATTATGACACTGTTTACGTTTTTCTCTCTGCCATACCTGGATTCATTCGAGTATATATTAATTGATACCCTGCTGCTTGCCGCTACCGCCTCTCCTTTTATGTATTTTTTCATTATATTGCCATTACAAAAGCAGACGATTAGCGATGAAAAGATTCATTCCATACTGTATGACTCGCTCACTACCCTTCCCAGAAGAGAGCTTTTTCATGAAATGGTTGAACATGAAATCAACACCGCAGGAAGAGAGGCTTATTGTGTGACTCTGATCATCATTGATCCAACCGAGTTTTCAGGGATAAACCAGGCTCTGGGTTACCAGACCGGAGATGAAATCCTGCATCAGATAGCGAATCGCTTAAAATCAACTGTCAGAGAATCCGATATTGTCTCCCGACTGAGCGGGGATGAATTTGGAATACTGCTGCCACACGCTGATATTGAACAAACCAAAATAGTTGAAAAGAAAATCAGGAGCTCGCTGGATGAACCGTTCAAGGTTGGATCTGTTCCCATCAGCATCAGTAGCACCATGGGAATATCCATCTTCCCGGATCACGCGGACTCGGCTGACGATCTGATAAAACGTGCCAACATAGCACGAATAAAGGCCAAGAAAGAGAAGAGGCCCTGTGAGGTTTTTGACGTTCAATATGAGTCCGACCCACACCAGAGACTGATTCTGTTTGGCCAATTACGAGAGGCCATTAAACAAGGGAAATTAGAACTCTATTATCAACCAAAAATTGCCCTGGAGAGTGGCAGTATTTCTGGCGTGGAAGCACTGGTTCGCTGGACAGGAGAAGATGGCCAGCCACCTTCGGTTTTTATCCCGCTTGCTGAACAGACCGGACTTATTAATGACATAACCAAATGGGTTTTCAAGGAGGGCATACGCCAGTGCAGTGAGTGGTATCGACAGGGATTGCATATTCCGGTTTCCATGAACATCTCTACTCGAAACCTGTTTAATTCCGATTTTAATACTTTTCTCATTCAGCAATGTGAGCAGGAATCACTTCCCTTGAAACTCATCACCATCGAAGTCACCGAAAGTGCTTTCATGGAACATCCGGAAATAGCCATCGAATCACTGCTTCAACTAAGAGACAGTGGCTTCAAGATATCCATTGATGATTTTGGCACAGGCTACTCATCTCTCGCATATCTCAAACACTTCCCGGCAACTGAGCTTAAAATAGATCAGAGTTTCATCATCAATATTCTGTCCGATAAAAAAGATGAAACCCTTGTCAGATCCACCATCAGACTTGCGAAAGATTTTGGACTGCAGGTTGTCATCGAAGGCGTGGAAACAGAAGAAATTATGGAAAAAGTTCAATCATGTGGTGGTGATATCATTCAGGGTTACTGCTTCAGCGCTCCACTGACTGCGGATGCATTTATAGAATGGAACAGGCAGTGGTCAAAAAAAGCTCGACCATAGACCATAGTTAACCCTTCAGCTTCTCAATATCATCACGGCATTTAGCAGCATCCTCAAAGCGAAGATCAGCGGCTGCCTCGAACATCAGACGCTCCAGCTCATCAATCCGCCTCTTCTTCTCAGCAGGCGTGTTATAGACTGCTTCAGGCTCGGCAACTTCGGGAATATGCCCATAATCCATCTCATAAACAGAGCCAAGTATGTCCCGAATCTCTTTTTTCACAGTCTGGGGCGTAATGCCATGTCTCTCATTGTAGGCCAACTGCTTGGTTCTACGGCGGGCGGTCTCATCCATAGCGATTTGCATCGACTTGGTGATTTTATCCGCATATAGAATCACCCGCCCTTCTGAATTACGGGAAGCACGACCAATGGTCTGGATCAATGAACGAACCGAACGCAGAAAGCCCTCTTTATCAGCATCAAAGATGGCTACCAGAGACACTTCAGGAAGATCGAGTCCTTCGCGAAGAAGATTGATGCCGATCAGGATATCGAATTCGCCGAGACGCAGATCACGCAGGATCTCCATTCGCTCAATCGTATCAATATCGGAGTGCAGATAGCGCGCTTTCAGGCCGACATCACCCATGTATTCACTCAGATCTTCAGCCATGCGCTTGGTCAGACAGGTCGCCAGTACACGAAAGCCTTGGGCAATCACCTCATTGGCGGCCGAGACAAAATCTTCCACCTGTGTGCTGCCCGGACGAATCTCAATCTCAGGATCAAGCAACCCGGTCGGCCTGATAATTTGCTCGGCAAAGACCCCGCCCGTCTTCTCCATCTCGTAATTACCCGGTGTTGCCGATACATAAACAGTCTGCGGCACAATGGCTTCAAATTCATTGAATTGTAGTGGGCGGTTATCAAGCGCAGATGGAAGCCGGAACCCGTAATCTACCAAGGTCTGTTTGCGGGAACGGTCACCTTTGTACATCGCACCGATCTGCGGCACCGTGACATGCGATTCATCCAGTATCACCAGTGCATTATTGGGCAGATAATCGAGCAGTGTTGGAGGTGCTTCGCCCGGTTCGCGCTCTGTCAGATGGCGGGAATAGTTCTCCACTCCAGTGCAGTAACCCACCTCCTGAATCATCTCCAGATCAAACATAGTGCGCTGCTCAAGCCGCTGCGCTTCCACGAGCTTGTTCTGATCATGCAGTTCTGCAAGACGCTCAGCCAGTTCCGTTTTGATATTCGCCATCGCTCGAACCAGCAGGCCGCGTGGCGTGACAAAGTGACTCTTTGGAAAAACAGTATATTTATGCAGTGATTCGATTCGTTTGCCGGTCAATGGATCAAAGCTTGAAATTGCATCAACCTCATCGCCAAACATCTCTACACGGATAGCAAAATCTTCGGCATGGGCGGGAAAGAGCTCAATCACATCGCCGCGCACCCGGAATGTACCGCGATGGAAATCCATATCGTTGCGCTCGTATTGAAGTTCTACAAGTTTGTTGATTACAGTCCGTTGATCCAGCTCACGTCCCACTTCGAAGTACTGCAACATGTTGGCGTAGGCTTCCGGACTGCCCAGACCATAAATACAGGAGACCGAGGCGATAATAATGACGTCTTCACGTTCAAGCAGCGCCCGTGTAGCAGAGTGGCGCATCCGATCGATATGCTCATTAATAGATGAATCTTTATCTATGAAAGTATCCGAAGCCGGCACATAGGCCTCAGGCTGATAATAGTCGTAATAGGAGACAAAATACTCAACGGCATTGTCAGGAAAGAACTGTTTGAATTCACCATACAGCTGAGCTGCGAGTGTTTTATTCGGCGCAAGGATCAGGGTTGCTTTCTGGGTGTGTTCTATCACACAGGCCATGGTAAAAGTTTTGCCGGAGCCGGTGACACCCAACAGTGTCTGATGACGCTCGCCAGCCTCTATACCTTTTACGAGCTCGGCAATCGCCTGTGGCTGATCACCTTTGGGCTCAAACTCGCCAATCAATTTAAATCGCATGGCCGAAGCATAATCAGGAGAGCTCCTTTTGGCTTCATTCCTTTTCCAGTTACGTGCAGTTCATCATACATCTTGACCTGTTCTTCGCTTACAATACCGAGTGAAAAAAGACACATGACATAAATTTGTCTATTCTATCAACCTGAACAGACATTCAATTCATCTTCATGAGGTTCAAAATAAGTGGACGAAGCATGTACAAAAGAGTTACAACATAAGGAAGTTCTCTATCGCCAGATGGTTGACCTCTATCCAAGCGAACCAAAATATCTCCGACGTCTGGTTGAGCTTCTCCTTCAGCTTGGTCAGGAGAAGGAAGCTGTCGAAAAGATGCGCCAACTGGAAAAATTATACAAAAAACACGGCCTGAAAGATGTTGCAGCCTCTCTGAAAGAGCTGCGAAAAAGCATTGCAGGGACAGAAGTTGACCTGAACGCTACGCTGAACCCTTTTCTATCCAAGATTAATCCCGAAGCACTGCACCTGCTAATGCGCGACGCTGAGCGTATTCGCCTCGCTGAAGGTGAAGTTCTCATTAAGCAGGGTGATAGTGATGATGGCATGTATATCGTCCTGGAGGGAGAGCTGGCGGTACTCGTTCTATATCGAAAGCGTAAAAAACCAACCATGATTCACATGCTTAAAGAGGGAGAAATTGTTGGTGAGATGGCATTCCTTGAGGGGCGTGCACGCAGCGCCAGCGTCATTGCCAATTCAAAAGCAACTGTATTAAAACTGGTACACAAACGGATTCTTCAATGCCTGCTTAAATTCCCGGAAGTCGGGGACTCCATGCGCCATGAAAGTGAATTCCGTAAACAACTGACAGCCATCAATGGCAATAAAACACTGGTCAGCCTGCCTGATGAAGCCAAAGAACATCTGGCCATGCACGCCAAAACCATTCACTACCCGCCCTTTGCGGTGGTCTCCCGATCAAATATAGACCTGCCCTGGATGGGTATTATGACCTCTGGTCTGATTCGTATTGTTGCTGAGGACCGGCTTGGTCAAAGCCACCTTCTGGAACCCGTCAAACCGGGTGATACCATTGCAGAAATCGCAGCCCTTCGTGAAGAATCAACCATGGCGGATATGGTCACAGTCAATGACTCTGCCATTGTGCAGATTCCTGCCGAAATTTTCAGGGAAGTAATGGATGCAAATCCAGGCGTAAAAAACCGTCTGGTTGAGAGTGCTGCAGAACGAATTTCAAGCACCATGGTCTATATTAAGAGAAGTACCGGTTAAGTCAGCACACGCTATCATTTTCATTAACCAACAACTGAAATAGCACCATCACCCAGTGAAATTCTGATTTTATTTCCCTCTGCATTTTTTTATGTTTATGTGGCATAAGTCACATAAAAAAAAAGGGGCCCTGCCACTCTTGCACACATAAAAAGAGTCTCAACCAGTTTAATATATTGTGTTGTCTGAAATATTTTCTATCTTACCGCCAAATTTTGAGGAGAAGCATGAAACCTGTTCACATCATTGCAATCACTGCATCACTGTTTCTCTCATCATGCGCCTCTATGCACAAGCCAATACAAGTTGGCGTAAAGGCAGATGTGAAGGTGATTGACCTTGTCCGGATCGAATATGATGACATGCTGAAAATTCGCCGTCTAAACCCGTTTCTGGCATTAATGGGCACTTCTGCCATGGTCCTTATGGACTCAGGCATCATCCTTTATCAGGAAAGTGAATATGAAAAGCGGGCTAACGATGTCAGCACGATCAGCTCCAAACAGTTTCAGGAAGTTTTAGTCAGAAAACTAAAGAAAAATGGCTATAAAATACGTCTTTCAAAGCTTCGATACTGGGATTATTTTAAACCAGCCAACAAAAAGCTACGCAGTACAAGTGATGGCATCCTGCGAATCAAACTTGATCAACTTGGATTTTGGTCCGATGGCCTGGGTGTTCCCTATAGTGCTTCAATATTTGTTATAGCTGAACTTATTGATCCGGTTACCCGAGAAACTCTCTACCTGGACAGGTTTGCTGTTGGCATTCACGAAAAGTCACTCCGGCTATTTTCTGCATATACCGGGCCTATCCATCATATAAACAGATCACCACACCCCAGCTATGACAACTTCAGAGACCTTCTTGCCAATCCTAAAGAGAGCAGGGAAGATCTGTTACAAGTCGTAAGAAATGCAGCATTAAGAATTGGCAAAGGCATGCAAAACGTAAACTCCCGTAACTATGTTGCTTATGAGAGTAAAGATGTGAAACTTCTTATTCCCTGATCTCACCTCAGGTTAAATCCATACAGACAAATGAATCACTTCCTATAAAAACGAAGGCTGTTACTATGCGCCTCCAATTTTAGCTGCGCCTTAAGCGCTCAAGGTAATTTAAATGTCCAGAAAGATTAGAAATATCGCCATTATCGCTCACGTAGACCATGGAAAAACCACGTTGGTTGATGAGTTACTGAAGCAGTCCGGCACACTGGAAGAGCGTGAAGAGATCGACACATGTGTGATGGACTCTAACGATATTGAGCGCGAACGTGGCATTACCATTCTTGCTAAAAACACAGCCATTCAGTATGGAGACACACTGGTTAACATCGTAGACACTCCGGGCCATGCCGATTTTGGTGGTGAAGTGGAACGAATCCTCAACATGGTTGATGGTGTGCTTCTACTGGTAGATGCCCGTGAAGGCCCGATGCCACAGACTAAATTTGTGACTTCTAAAGCGCTGGGTCTGGGCCTGAAGCCAATCGTTGTTGTGAACAAGATCGACCGTGAAGGCTCCGATCCCGATGTCGTTGTAGATAAAACCTTTGACCTCTTTGCCTCTCTTGGTGCCAACGATGAGCAGCTGGATTTCCCGGTTGTTTTTGCATCCGCCAAACTTGGTTATGCCATGCTTGATCACACCGAAGAGAGCGACAACCTGACCTGTCTGTTTGATACCATTCTTGAGCATGTTGATGAGCCAACAGGCGATCCGGCAGCACCACTACAGATGCTGGCCACCACACTGGACTGGGATGATTATATCGGCCGTATCGTTATTGGTCGTATCGCCAACGGAACCATGAAAACCGGGCAGGAAATTGCTGTCATTCATGCCGATGCATCACAATCCAAGTTCAAGGTCAGCAAAATCCTCGGATTCAGAGGTCTGCATCGTGTTGAAGTAGAGACTGCACAGGCTGGCGACATCGTAGCTGTAGCAGGCATTGAAACCATTCATATCGGTGAAACAATCGGCGACAAAGAGAACCCTATCGCCCTGCCGTTGATCAAAGTTGATGAACCGACACTGACCATGGAACTGCATGTTAACAACTCTCCACTGGCAGGCACTGAAGGCAAACTCATCACCACTCGCCAGATTCGTGATCGTCTGTTCAAAGAGATTCGTACCAATGTTGCGATGCGTGTTGAAGAGACCGACTCGGCAGATATTTATAAAATCTCAGGTCGTGGTGAGCTGCATATCGGTATCCTGTTGGAAAACATGCGCCGTGAAGGTTTTGAGATGGCTGTATCCCGTCCAAGCGTGATCATTCGTGTGATTGATGGCGTTAAGCAGGAGCCTTATGAGCATGTTACCGTTGATGTGGAATCTGAGTATCAGGGTGCTGTGATTGAGAAACTGGGCAAACGTGGCGCTGAAATGACCCATATGCAGGCCAATGCCGACGGCGTAACCCGTGTTGAATTCATGTGTCCGACACGTGGCTTGATCGGTTACACCTCTGAATTTATGACTGACACCCGTGGTACCGGTGTGATGCACCATATCTTCCACGAGTATGGCCCATATGTTGGTGCCTTGCCTGGTCGCACCAATGGTGTACTCATCTCCATGGCTGCAGGCGAATCTGTTGCCTTCGCTATCTGGAAGATTCAGGAACGCGGCAAAATGTTTATCAATTCAGGTGTTAAAATCTATGAAGGCATGATCATCGGCATGAACAACCGCAGTGATGACATGGTCGTCAACGGAACCCGTGAGAAGAAGCTGACCAACGTTCGTGCTTCAGGTAAAGATGACTCCATTGATCTGGTTCCACCGATCAATCTTTCCCTCGAACGCGCGATTGAGTTTATTGAAGATGATGAGCTGGTGGAAATTACACCTAAATCAATCCGACTGCGTAAACGCTTCCTGAATGAAACTGATCGTAAACGCGCAACAAGCCCGAAAAACAAGTAATCGTTTTTAAATCACCAACAAAAAAAGGGCGCCTCTGGCGCCCTTTTTTAATCTCAGTATAAAACCTCAGTTTAAGGCAGAAGTGTGACCTTATTCATCACGGTACCATTCTTCAGTTCATCAACCACATCCAGTCCTTCAACTACCTGACCGAAAACAGTGTACTGACGATCAAGATGCGGCTGAGGGCCAAAACAGATATAGAACTGTGAACCGGCCGAATCCGGGTCAGATGTTCGAGCCATCGCAACCGTACCGCGCACATGTTTGGTCTCATTAAACTCAGCTTTAACGGAGTAGCCCGGGCCACTGGTTCCTGTACCGGATGGATCACCGCCCTGTGCCATGAAACCGGGAATAACACGATGGAAAATGATGCCATCATAATAACCGTTGTTACTTAGAACCTTGAAGTTTGCCACGGTATTAGGGGCTACATCCGGAAGCAGCTCGATTTTGATGTCGCCCAGATCGGTCTCAATCAGGACATGATTGCCTTCCGGAAGATCTTTATCCGCCGCTAATGGTGCTTTTTTAGGTGCTTTACTCATTGTTTTCTCCACTTTTTCTTTTGAAACGTTAACTGATTTTCCATATCCCGCATCACTGCAGGCAGGCATCATAAAAAGAGCCACCATAAGAGTTGGAAACAGTGCTTTATTCACTTTCACAATAACTTCTCCTGTGCAGAAGGTAAAATTCTCGATGGATGCAGAACCATCCGTTTCATGCCCGGTTTCAACGTTGCTGTACCCAGCAGGCAATCATCTGCAAAAACTTTAACATCTCCCTCTGAACTGTCACCCACCTGTATCCGTTGCCCCTGAAGGAAACGTCTGCCATCTGTTTCCGGAAGAATCAGATCAGGAAGATCACGCAACCACATGGAAAGAGGCAAAACGGTCGCTTCTCTCTTCTCCAGAGCCTCATCCATATCAACCATCAATGATTCCGGCCAGCCGCCTGTCGATAACCGGCGCAGCATAGTCACACAGCCGCCCATCTCCAGCTTCTCACCGATATCTCTGGCCAGTGAACGGACATATGTACCCTTCGAGCATTTCAATCGCAACGTAACCAGAGGAAATTCAAAGCTCAACAGTTCAAGCTCATGAATCGTAACCTTGCGGGGAACCATCTTCACCTCTTTACCCTGACGTGCCAGAGCGTGTGCCCGTTTCCCGTCGACTCGAATGGCTGAATAGATGGGTGGAATCTGTTCTATCTCACCCATAAAGCTCTGAACCACCTGATGAAGCCGGCTTTCGCTGGCGGTGTTATCAAACTTATCGGTGATCTCACCTTCACAATCCAGAGAATCAGTCTGATAACTCAAATCCAATGTGAACAGATACTCTTTTTCGGCATTGAGGCCCATCTCTGCGAACCTGGTAGCTTCACCCAACAGAATCGGAAGCATACCGGTAGCCAAAGGATCCAGTGTGCCCGTATGCCCTGCTTTGATTTTTTTACTGCCTGCGGGAGTAAACAATCGAATAACTTCATTCACAGCACGCCGGGATGTCCAGCCAAACGGCTTATCCAGAAACAGAACGCCAGAGATCACTGTTTTGCGAGGTAGGAAGATACCAGAGGACGAACCTGCTTGATCACTTCTTCAAGTGTTCCGGCAGCCGTACAGCCCGCCGCATAACGATGGCCACCGCCATCAAGCTCACCGGCAAGCGAACCGACATCAATACCGTTGGCACCGCGAAAGCTTATCTTCCAGTAATCATCAGACTCCGGCCTGATAAAAACTGTAATCTCCACACCGGCAATACCACGCCCGTAATCGATAAACCCTTCCGTATCTTCTGTATCTGCTGCTGTTGAGGCATACATATCTTCTGTTACATGCAGCCATGCTGAGCGTTCATCATCATGCAACTGAAGTGTATCGAGCGACATGTTCAACAGTTTGAGTCGCTCATGACTGTTGCTGCCATATACAGACTTGGATGCCACTGCCGGATTTGCGCCAGCTTCAACCAGCGCTGCAGCGAGGTGAAACACATCAGCAGTTACTGTTGAAAGTCTGAAACTTGCCGTATCAGTCAAAAGTGCCACATAGAGAGCTGATGCCATCGCAGGTGTAAGCGTCACACCAAGCGTCAACAGAAGATCAAAGATCATTGCCCCGGTAGCGCAATAATTGGCATCCACAATATTTACCTGACCAAACCCGACATTACTGGCATGGTGATCAATATTGATCAGCGTTTTTCCTGCAAAGAAAGAGTCCTGCATGCCCAGTCGTGATTTGGCACCGCAATCCAGTGAAACAATGGTATCAACACGCTCAAGGTGAACAAAGTTATCACCAGTAGCTGCCTCATCAGAACCATCAAGGTATCGGCAAATGCGTGGAACAGAGTGCAGATTATGAATCCAGACATCTTTCCCCATACCTTTAATTGCATGATAGAGAGCCAGCTGAGAACCAATACCATCTGAATCCGGGTTTTTATGGGTAATCAGAACAATGCCGTCGGCATCATCCAGGGCTTTGACGACCGGTTTCCAGTCAGTCGTTGTAATCATCGGATTCAACTGCGTTCAATCCTGCTTAACAGATCCATGACAGTACCGGTTTTATCAAAAGCATCATCCCATCGGAAATTAAGCGATGGAAAACGTTTTTTCGGCAATGCTCTACGCAGTTCATGTTCAAAATGCGGACGCATTTTATTCAAGCGCGCCACTGCAGAATCCGGATTACTTTCATTCATGCGATGAACAAACACAGTCATCCCCTGACTTGCCTTGGATGGCTCCAGACGAGTAATGCTGATGCCAAACAGTGCAGGATCATCGATCTCTCGCTGCATAAGCGTTGTTAGCAGACGGTGAATATCCGTCTGCAGACGGCTTTTTCCTGTGGGTCGTGTTGTCCGCTGATTACTCATAATCTTTACAGTGTAGCAGCAACTTCCTCGATAATGTAAAACTCAAAGCTGTCTCCAACCTTCACATCATTGAATTTTTCAATGCCGATACCGCACTCGTAACCTGTCTTAACTTCTTTAACATCATCTTTGAAGCGTTTCAGGGAAGCAAGTTCACCATCATAGATCAACACACCTTCACGAAGCACACGTACTTTGGAGTTACGCTGGGCGAATCCATCTGTCATGTAGCAACCGGCAACAGCTCCAATCTTCGGAACCTGGAAGACATCACGAACTTCCGCACTACCGGTAACCTTCTCAACCTCATCCGGCGAGAGTTTTCCAGCCATGGCGTCCTTGATGTCATCAATGGCATCATAGATCACCTTATAGAAGCGGACATCAACACCTTCAGCCTGTGCAAGTTTCTTGCCTTTGGTTTCCGGTCGTACGTTGAACCCGATAATGATTGCGTTGGCAGCCGATGCCAGCATGACATCAGACTCGGTGATACCACCAATACCCTTAAGAATCACTTTCACTTCAACTTCATCGGTTCCACACTTGATCAAAGATTCTGCCATCGCTTCAACGGAGCCGGTCACATCACCCTTAATCAGAACTGGAACTTCAGCTACACCACTCTGTACTGCAGCAAACAGATCATCAAAGCTTGCCTTGGTCTGGCTTTCAGCTTTGTCCTGACGTTCTTTCTCTTTACGGTAAGAGATAATATCACGCGCCTGGCGCTCATTCTCAACAACCATAATATCCTGGCCTGCCTCCGGAACTTCTTCCAGCCCAAGCAGTTCAAACGGAATCGATGGTCCGGCAGTTTTGTGCTGAACCGCATTCTCATCCACAAGGGCACGAATGCGACCCATAACCGTATCAACTACAACAACATCGCCCTTCTTGAAAGTACCATTCTTCACTAGAACAGTTGCTGCGGGCCCTCTTCCTTTATCGAGACGTGATTCAATAACCACACCCTGACCACGACGCTCGGGGTTGGCTTTCAATTCTAGGATTTCTGTCTGCAGCGCAAGCATTTCAAGCAGATCATCAAGACCTTGTCCGGTCTGTGCCGAGACGGGTACAAAGATGGTATCGCCGCCCCACTCTTCAGGAACAACTTCATGTTCAGAGAGCTGACGCATCACTTTCTCTACATCTGCGCCCTCTTTATCCATCTTGTTCACAGCAACAATGATCGGAACACCTGCTGCACGGGCATGGTTCAGCGCTTCAACAGTCTGTGGCATCACGCCATCATCACCGGCAACAACCAGTACGGCCACATCTGTCAATTTCGCACCACGTGCACGCAAACCTGTAAATGCTTCATGGCCTGGAGTATCTACGAAAACAACACGTTCGTTGCTTTCCAGCTTCACCATGTATGCACCGATATGCTGGGTAATACCACCGGCTTCACCATCAGCCACATGGGCTTTGCGAAGCGCATCAAGAATAGAGGTTTTACCATGATCCACATGGCCCATCACCACCACAACAGGTGGGCGTGGCTGTAGATCTGTATCTTCCTCTACAATCTGTTCAACAAGTGCATCTTCAGCTGCGGCTGCATTGATCAACTTCGGTTTATGGCCAAATTCTTCAACAATCAGCGTTGCTGTATCAGCATCAATACTATCGTTGATGGTCACCACCGTGCCCATCTCGAATAGCTTTTTAACCACTTCAGCACCCTTGGTTGCCATACGGCTGGCCAATTCACTTAACAGGATAGGATCATTAATTTCAACTTCACGAATTACGAAATCCTCATCGTCCTTGGTAACGCCTTTCACGCGTCCGCGACCACCACGAGCCAGACGAGCCTGACGCTCCATCTGCTCCTCTGTCATCACTACATTGCGACTGGACGCGTAGTTACGTTTTGCCGCTTTCTCTGCTGGGGAGAGCCTGCGTTTCTGATGTTTACCACCGAACCCGCCGCCGAATCCACCACGACGTTTCTGACCTTCAGGTGGAGGCGCATTGGGCTGTGGTGCTACCGCAACTGAAGGGGAGCGTCTTGGCCCACCTGGTACATTGCCACCTGGTCTTGCAGCACCGGCTCTTGGAGGTCCTGATGGACGCTCTCTACGTCTTTCAGCTCTCTCGCTGCTGATCTTGGCTTCAATCTGCTTAAGGGATGAGCGAGGTGCTTTGGACGCAGCAATCTGTGCCGGTGTTAATCCTTTGCGAATGGTTGTGCGAGGACCTGAACTGGTTGCGCCACGTCCGCCGCCCTGAGGAGCACGTCCGCCGCCCTGAG
>JBEQLD010000032.1:0-17748 GCA_040326115.1 Mariprofundaceae bacterium
CCCAGAGCACTCTCTCTTGCACAGAAGTCCAATTCACCTTGTGCGGCGGACGAATGTCATGAGGCCGTAAGCGTAGCAGGACATGCGCCTGCGAAGCGATGAAAGAGAAATGCAGGAGCATTTATCGTATCAAACAACCTATGTCCATTGCAGTGGCTCCTCATACAGAGCAGATGCTTGCTCCTTTAGCGAAAGTATATGCTCTTCCCAGTAATTTTGGGTATTGAACCATGGGAAAGCATATTTAAAGGCCGGATCATCCCAGCGGCGAGCCAGCCATGCTGCATAGTGCATCATGCGCAGGGTTCGAAGTCCTTCAACCATGGCCAGTTGACGTAGATCAAAATCAAAAAACTGAGTGTAGCCTTCAAGGAATTCAGAAAGTGCTGCTTCACAATGATCCCGGTTACCAGTCAGGAACATCCAGAAATCCTGAACAGCTGGCCCCATGCGGGCATCATCAAAGTCGACGATGTGAGGGCCTGAATCTGTCCATAATATATTGCCGGGGTGACAGTCGCCATGCAGACGGATATGTGATGATGTTATTTTTTCAAAAACAGATTCAATATGATTAAGCAGGTCTTCCGCCAGAGTTTCATAAGCGGCTTCCAGCTCTGCTGGAATGAAACCATGATCAAGAAGATAGCTGTAGGAGTCATCACCGAAATGTTCCACATTCAGAGTGGGACGATGTTTAAATGGGGCAGCTGCACCCAGGGCATGAATACGACCCATGAAACGGCCCATCTGTTTGAGCTGAGCCATATTTTCCAGATCAGGCGCCCTTCCTCCCCTAAGGGGATATAGGGAGAAGCGGTAGTTGTTATGTGTGAAAAGTGTTTCGCCATCGATCACCAGAGGTGGAACTACGGGGATTTCCAGTTCATTCAATTCAAGAGTGAACTGGTGCTCTTCCAGAATTGCCTCGTCCTTCCAGCGGTTAGGGCGATAGAATTTTGCGACCACAGGTTTCTCGCCTTCAATACCGATCTGATAAACACGGTTTTCGTATGAGTTCAGAGCCATCTGGCCGCCATCACAGTCAAAACCGATGCTCTCAATAGCCTGTAGCACCTGTTCCGGCCCTAAGTTGTAAAAGGAATTCGGGTTGTTTGTCATTCGCTGCGCTTAAGGCCCAGAAGATATTCAACATTCCCCTTCGGCCCATGAATGGGAGACTCAATAACGCCTATAATTTCTGAATCAGGAAGATCAGGAACAAAATCCAGAATTTTATTAATGGCGGATTGGCGTGTTTCATCATCTTTCACAACACCCTTAACCAGATGTTTTGGTCCCACTTCAAACTGGGGCTTGATCAGCGCAACACACCAGCCTCCCTTCTTTAGAAATGGCCATGCATGGGGCAGTACCTTGGTGAGAGAGATGAATGAAGTATCAATGACAATGGCATCGATGGGTTCAGAAATATGCTCTTTCGTTAACAGACGAACATGGGTCCTTTCGAGATTAATGACGCGCGGTTCATTTTGAAGCCTGTAATGTAACTGACTGTGCCCGACATCCACGGCATAAACTTTTTCAGCACCATTTTGCAGCAGTACATCGGTGAAACCACCCGTGGAAGCACCAACATCCAGACAAGTGGAGCCCTTGGGGTCAAAAGGAAAATGTTCAAGCGCCTTTTCAAGTTTAAGCCCGCCACGGGAGACATATTTAAGCGTTTCACGCACAGTGATTTCAACATCAGCACGGAATTTTGTGCCTGCCTTGTCAGACTTCTGGCCATTAACATAGACCAGTCCAGCCATGATTAACCGCTGGGCCTGAGAACCGCTTTCGGCCAGGCCCCGATCGGTTAGCAGGTGGTCAAGACGCGTTTTTTTTGTTGATGTGCTGGGCAAATCGATTTGGCAGGCGAATGCCGGTCGGTTTTTCTAGTGAAAGTTTCTTTGCGGAGGATTTCAATTTTCGAGTGCGTGTTGTCGGGGATGGATGAGTCTTGGCCAGGACTTTGGTAGCGCCCTGTTTGCGACGTTGATCCAGCAGTTTAAGCACATCGAACATGGCAGGGTAGTCATAACCCAGCCGATCAAGATATTCGACAGCCTTCTGATCCGAATCATACTCATCTGATTTTTTCAGACCTTCAAACAGAGAGTCTGTTGCAAAGCTGGTCATCTGTTCAAGTAGTGGGCCTGGTGTATTAAATGCTTCCCCTGCAACTTCCGTACTCACTTTCATGAACTTTGAGTTACGCAGCGCATTAACAATGTGACGCTCTGTAACATGAGATATTTCATGGGCAAGCACAGCGGCCAGTTCAGCTTCATCCCGTACCATATTAAGAACACCACGGGTTAAGAAGATATAACCACCGGGGCATGCATATGCATTTACATCATCGGTTGCGAGGATGGCGACATGGTAGGGGATGTCCGGCCTGTCCGAACGCTGGGCAATCGCTGTTGCCATCAGGTTCAGGTAGTAGGTTGTTTTGGCGTTGTCTTCTATGCCATAACGGGCGATTACCCGGGCGGCGACCCGTTTCCCAAGTATGATCTCTTCCTCATCGGAAATAGGGATAAGTGCTGAAGCTATTCTGAGAGCCTGGCTGGCCTGATCCAGTCGTTCGCCCAGGACACCAGATCCACCAAGACCAAAGCCACTTAGATCAAAAGCGTGCGCAGGCAAGCTGAAAATGATCAAGTGAAAAGCAATGAAGAGAGATCGCATCATGGGTTCAGGTCTCCCTCTTCAACAAAGGCAGCTACGGCGCCCTCTTCAACGTTGAGTGTGTCCATCCATTTTACCAATTTATTGGCCCGTTTTGTGGCAGCTCTCTCAGCACTGGCTGCACCAACATCTTCAAGCCCTCGAACGCCCAACACGGCTGTTTTGTGTGTGGGTTCAGGTGATCGGAAAAATGAGGTGAAACTGGACATAAAAGATGATTTCTTTTTGCTTTTTACAGTTTGATAGCGTTTGCGGATTGCGCCTTCAAAGACCCAGCCCGTAATTTTATTTTTGTTTAATGTTTCAATTTTGCGCCAGTTTTTACGTTTTTGAAGTATCTTTACTGAGGTTTTTCGGGTGAGGTGGCTGGTAACTTCTGCGCGTTTGTTTGGCGTTGCAAAAACATCTGCACCACTACGGGCTCCAATATAGTAAGAATCACCTTTGGCCAGTGCAGTACCACTAAAGCCCAGAGCGCTTATAGCCAGTACAGCTACACATAGGCGGAGAGTTATAAAAAAGCGCATAGTCTCAATGTAGATGCGCTGAAATGAGCTGTCAAAGACCAGAGAGTTCTTCTAACCGTTTTGTGATGCAATCTGCATCAAGTTTGAGGTCATGAAGAATCTCGGACTGGGTTCCATGCTCAGGGAAGGAGTTTGGCATGCCGATATGAGCAAATGGTCCATGCCAGCCGGATGAGAGCGCCAATGTTGCAATGGCTTCACCAATACCGCCCTGCATTGCGCCCTCTTCAATGACGGCCAGAGGTTTGCCGGGTTTAAGATGGACTTTGATCGCTTCGACATCCAACGGCTTGATAAAGCGAAGGTTAAGAATGCCGTAGTTGAGTCCATGTTTGGATGAGAGTGATTCTGCTGCCGCCATCGAATCCTCTGCGCGGGTACCAACGGAGATCAGCAGACCATCGTTTCCTTTACGAATCAGTTCGGCTTTGCCAACAGGTAACGGTGATGCTTTAGTTAGTTCCAAACCCAAGCCATTTCCACGCGGGTAGCGAATGGCGGATGGGCCATCGAGTGTGAATGCGGTGGCCAGCATATCTTTAAGTTCCACTTCATCTTTGGGTGCCATGACCGTGATGTTTGGCAGGCAACGCAGAAAAGCGATGTCGAACATGCCGGTATGCGTAGCGCCATCAGCGCCGACAATGCCTGCCCGATCCAGACAGAATAGTACGGGAAGGTTCTGGATGCAGACATCATGGATGATCTGATCGAAGGCACGTTGCATGAAGGTTGAATAGATGGCGACAACAGGTCGCAAGCCCTCTGTGGCCAGCCCTGCAGCAAAGGTTGTGGCATGCTGCTCAGCAATACCGACGTCAAAACAGCGATCCGGATGTCGTTTCTCAAAAATTGAGATGCCTGTGCCGCCCGGCATCGCAGCGGTAATAGCGACAATGCGTTCATCTTCATCAGCCAGATCAGCCAGTGTATCGCCAAACACCTGAGTATAACTTGGGGGTGTGCCGTTGGATTTGATCGGCTCACCGTCTTCAATGTTGTAAGGGCCTAGTCCATGCCATGTTTCCGGATCATCCTCCGCCGGTGAGAAGCCAAAACCTTTTTTGGTCAGCACATGCAGAAGAATCGGGCCATCAAGATCTTTGCAGTTCTCCAGCGTAGGCAACAGATGGTCGAAATTATGCCCATCAATCGGGCCGATATAACGAAAGCCCATCTCTTCAAACAGGGTGCCCGGTGTGATCATGCCTTTGACATGTTCTTCCACACGTTTGGCTGCACCCAGTGCTCCCGGAACTATATCCAGCATTTTGAGTGTTGCATCTTTTACGCCGGTATATGTCTTGCCGGTAATCACCCGCGCCAGATAGGCGGACATGGCACCTACATTGGGAGCGATCGACATCTCATTGTCATTAAGAATCACCAGCATCTTGGTGTCATGAGCACCGGCATGGTTGAGTGCTTCAAAGGCCATGCCGCCGGTCAGCGCACCATCACCGATAACAGCAATGGAGTGGTGATCCTCATGTTTAAGATCGCGTCCAACGGCAATGCCATAGGCTGCAGAGATGGAGGTGGAGGCGTGGCCTGCGCCAAATGCATCGTGTTCGGATTCGGCCCTGCAGGTGAAGCCGCAAAGGCCACCATATTGACGAATGGTCGGCATCTGCTTCAATCGCCCGGTTAAAATTTTGTGCGGGTAAGCCTGATGGCCTACATCCCAGACAATTTTATCTTTTGGAGAGTCGTAGAGGTAGTGAAGTGCAATGGAGAGTTCTACAACACCCAGTCCCGCCCCAAGATGACCGCCGATGGGAGCCAGTGTTTTGATCAGATACTGCCGCATCTCACTAGCCAGCTGAGGCAGTTGCTCCCGCGAGAGTGCTTTCAGGTCAGCGACACCATGGATGGTGTGTAAAAGTTCAATAGGCTCGTTCAATTGTTACGTCCATAAATATAGTGAGTGAGTGCAACCAATCCTGTTCCATTCTCTCCAAGAGGCAGAAGGGCTTCAAGGGCAATGTCACGCGTATCTTCTGCCAGTTCACGAGACTTTTCCAGACCCAGTACCGAAACATAAGTGGCTTTGTTTTGCGCAGCATCTTTGCCGGCACTCTTGCCCAGTTCATCCGAGGTGGCTGTGGCATCAAGAATATCATCTGCGATCTGGAAGAGCAGGCCAACAGCTTTTCCGAATCTTGAACATGCCTTGAGTTGATCAAGGGTAGATTCTGCCAGCAGTGCACCCGCCTCGCAGCAGTAGCGAAGCAGCGCACCGGTTTTATGTAGATGGATGCGTTCCACTTCAAGCACATCTTTGACGCCGTCGGCCTCTGCCTCCATATCAAGAAGTTGGCCTCCCACCATGCCCTGTGCGCCCGATGCGACACCAAGACGTCTGACCAGCTCAAGGCGGATTTCAGCCGCATGTTCAGAACCGGTGAGCAGTTCAAAACTCAGAGCCTGAAGTGCATCGGCGGCGAGGATTGCGGTGGGTTCATCAAACTGTTTGTGACAGGTCGCCATGCCACGTCGAAGATCATCATCATCCATGCAGGGGAGATCATCATGAATCAGGGAGTAGGTATGCATGCTCTCAATACTCATGGCGGCCGGCATAACCGATTCGGGGTCAGTGCCGCCACAGGCCTTGTAGCACTCCAGAATCAGGGCAGGGCGAATCCGTTTTCCGCCAGCGAGCAGTGAGTAGCTCATCGCATCCCAAAGGCGTTTGGATACAGCGGTACGTTTTGAAGCAAGCAGCTTCTCCAATGCGCCATTCAGATGCACGGCATGCGCTTCAAGGAATGAGATGTCTGACACGGTTATTCGCTAGGTTGGTCGTTCAGGGGGTCGTTTAAAATCTGTAGACGTTGTTCAGCGTGATCAAGCAGGGATTCACAGCGTCTTGACAGTTGTACGCCGGATTCAAAAGCGGTGACGCTCTCCTCCAGAGGGAGTTTACCGGATTCAAGTTTGCTCTCCAGATCAGTGAGTTGCTCTAAAGCCTGCTCGAAAGAGAGTTTTTCGATCTCCGGTGATGTTGAATCTGATTTACTCACGGCCAGCTCCTGTAGAAAGAACCTGCTATTGTATGCGGCTCAATTTCGTGGTCAATGGACTGTCACAACGTTAGCTTTTCATCATGCATGTAGATATGACAAATCCGGACTCAATTAAAGTGGTCAGACATGAATGCCAGAGCTATCCGGGCTCCGTAGTAGAGCAGGAGAAGTTCGTTTCCGAGGTGCTTCAGGGAGAGCGTAACAACACACTGATTTTTACCGAGCACCCGCCGGTTTTTACGCTCGGGACGTCTGGGAATATGACGGATGTATTAAAACGGGAAATCGATGGTGAAAAAATTGATGTGTTTGAAACAGGGCGTGGTGGAGAGGCGACCTATCACGGGCCGGGCCAGTTAGTCTGTTATGTGATTGCAGATGTCAGTCAGGAGCAGGATCTGCACAAACATGTCTGGCGGCTGGAGGAGATGGTGATCCGCGCGCTGGCCGATTTTGGGATTCAGTCAGTTCGTGACGATCGTGGTATTGGCGTCTGGGTGGATGGACTCAAAATTGCCGCTGTGGGGGTTCGTTGCCGCAAGTGGGTGACCTATCATGGCATTGCGCTGAACATCAATCCGAAGATGAAGCATTTTGAGGGCATCATCACCTGCGGCATGAAAGATCAACCTGTTACATCTATTGCATCTCTGGGTATTGATCTGTCGCGCAGTGAAGTGGAGCGCGCTGTTTTGCATCATGCCGGAGATCTATTCAGCTAAGGGCGTAATACCTGTCTGCTTTCAATCGTCTATTATTAATGATGAAGTCGTAAAACTCATCATCGATAAGAGGCGTAACGTGTGCCAATAGCTGAAACCGTTTTTATTATTGTCTGTCTGCTGGCTGTAGCTGTTCTGGCAGCGGCCATCTGTCGTCGGGTGCCGGTGCCTTTTACCGCACTGCTGGTGATGCTGGGGCTTTTGCTTGGCTGGCTGGATCACACATGGGAACCCCTGCAGCCGCTGCAAGCATTTCACCTCTCTCCCGAGCTGGTTCTGTTTGTGTTTCTTCCCGCATTGATCTTTGAATCCGGATTTAATCTCGATGGCAGGCAACTGCTAAAAGATATTGTACCGATATTTACACTTGCTGTTCCCGCACTGCTTCTCTCTGCCGGCCTGATCGGGCTTGGTCTCTGGTGGCTGCTTGATATGCCGCTTGTGTATGCGCTCCTGTTTGGTGCATTGATTTCAGCAACAGACCCGATAGCTGTCGTTGCCCTGTTTAAGGAGCTGGGTGCGCCGCTCAGGTTGAATGTGCTGGTCGAAGGCGAATCACTGCTCAATGATGCTACAGCGCTGGTTGTGTTTAAGGTCCTGTTGGGGATCGCCCTGGTTGGCAGTATGGAGTGGCAGCATGTTGTTGCCGGAAGTGGTGAATTTGTCCGTGTCTTTTTTGGTGGTGCAGCGGTTGGATTTGTTATCGGTCTGTTGCTCAGTGAGGCGATGCGGTTTATGCAGTCCCGAAGTGCGGTGTTTACGCTTACTACCGTGATGGCATATGGCGGATTCACTGTTTCAGAGCACATGCTGCACATGTCCGGCGTGATGACGGTTGTAGTGGCAGCGATCTGTCTGGGAGCCTGGGGACGTAGCAGGATGTCTCAGGAGGTGGCGGAAACAGCGCGCGACATCTGGGAATTCATTGCCTATGTCTGCAATGCATTGCTGTTTCTTCTGGTAGGACTTTCGGTTGAACCCGGGCTACTGATTCAACATGTATGGGCGATAAGCGTTGCTATTTTGCTGGTGTTAATTGTACGTGCAGCGACGGTTCATAGTATGGTGCCGCTTGTGGTTCGCTGGTTTCATCTGCCCCCTATTGCTAATCCCGAACGTCAAATCATGTGGTGGGGCGGCTTGAAAGGCGGTCTGGCGATTGCGATGGCTCTTTCGATTCCAGTTGATGTTCCGGGCAGGGAGATGCTGCTGGCCATGACGGTTGGCGTGGTTGTATTTACGCTGCTGGTTAACGCTTCAACCATTCGTCCGTTTATGAAGTTTCTTGGCATGGACAGGTTTGACCTGCATGAAGAGGCTGAGTTCAATGCAGGTGTAAGGCGGGCAGAACAGAGTGCAGTAACTGTGCTTGAGGGATTCCGCAAGATCGATGTGCTATCCAAAGGCGCTTATCACAATATAACAGGTGATATTCATCAATTGCTGAAAGCCAGCCGGGTGAAAATTGAGAAGCAGGAGAGTGAAAGAAATGCCTATCTTTCCCTGCTGCATACGGAACTGGAAACACTCGATATGCTCTACAATGCAGGTGTTATTCCCCAATATACCCGTATGGATATTCGCCAGCAGGTTCAGAGTGAACGTGATCAGCTCTGTTCCGGCCTCTCTCTGGATGCGATTTCAAAAGCAGATGATCAGATGAGTGCATTTGCACGGGCTGAGCAGTACCTGCTCGGAAAAGTTCGCGAGCTGGACTGGTTATCCCGTTTGCTTATGCGCTATCAGTATATGCGCTTGTCACAGCATTTCCGTCGGGATATTGCCAGGCTGATGATGACAGAGTCTTCGATCAACAGCCTTGAACTTGATGAGTCGATATCAGGTAAAGTTAAGAAGATGCTGTTGGAGCACTTGCAGGAGAGATGCCGAAAACTTGAGGGTTTGCTTGCCGGATTCAGGCGGGATATGCCTGAGTTTTATCGTCGTTACAGCTATCGCATTGCAAGTCAGGCCGCCTGGTCCGGTGCCATTACAGAAGCGGGCTCGCTGTTTCATCATGGGCAGATGGGAGGGAAGCCTTATGCCAAATTGAGCAAGCTGCTGCAGGAGAAATTCAATTCACTTCCTCCGCTTTCATCTGATATTCCAAAGGTGTCAGTGCATAAGCTTATTTGTACGGTGCCTCTGTTTGCAGGTCTCTCTGAAGAGGTAGTGAGTGAGCTTGTGGCCCGTACGGTTGCGGTAACTTTTCTGCCTGGAGACAGGGTGATCGGGCAGGGTGAACACGGGGATGCACTCTATATTGTTGTGCATGGTCTTCTGCGAGTATTCCGGAGCGATTCAGTTGATGATGATATCGCCATGCTTGAAGACGGAGACTTTTTTGGTGAGATGGCTCTGCTTGGCGAACAGGTAAGAATTGTCAATGTGAGTGCGGTTCATGCCTGCGAACTGCTTAGAATCAGGCGGGATGATGTGTTGGATCTTGCACAGCGTTTTCCACAGATTAGTCAGCAGTTGCATGCTGTAGAGCAACAGCGGCGAAATTTGGATGGTGTGTGAGCCACTTTTTTGACCTGCTGCAGCAATAAATTACGATAGATTGTAAAAAGATGTAACATACAACTGTTGCCGTTAACATCTTTAGTGGGAAGCCAATTAAAAATATATTCGGGCTTCCACGCTTAATGAATAAGGCAACAGACCAAATTCACTGCGGACAGCAGTGCCAACAGGTTTGCGTCCCATGGGAATCGTGGCGCTGATGGCCAATTCAGATTCATCTGAAAGTGAATAATTCGAATATAGAGCCAGCAGACTCGAATGATCTACCCAGTTATGAATGGCCGTTGCATCGCCCGTTAGCAGAGGGGTAAATTCATAGCTGGCTCCAACAGCGGTGTAATGTCTGGCCAGATAACCTCCACCAGTTAGAGCCGCAGGATTATAGGCGGTGGCAGATAGAGCTCCGGCACCATGATAGAATTGCTCCACACGGATGGTGAAGCTGTTCTCCCAACGATGCTCCACGCCTAATGCAAACTCTGTTGTATTGCGAAGCAGCGGCGAATCTGGCCATACAATATGCCCTTCACCACGAACACCCAGCCAATCGAAAAGCTCACCCTGAAAATCAATACCAAGCACGCGATCCTTTTTAACCGTTCCGCCCAGTAGTGCGAACTCGAAATCACCCATGACTGTCGAAGCTCTGCCGAGATAGGAGTTGCGTGAAGTGTCAGGCCTGTTGCTCCACCCATTATCATTGCTTGCATCCACGCTGTAGCCCAATACAGAGATAAGAGAGATCTGTGACAGGTCGGGCAACTGGATATCTGCACGCAGAGCATCTACTCCAGGTTTGTATGCCCTGAAAAAGGTTTGGGCGGCAAAGGGTGCAAAAAAATCATTGGGGGTGAAATAAAAAGTGGCAGCAAAGTTTAGTGGTTGCCGGCCAATTTTCAGGCTGACTCTGCTGGAAGTGAATTGGAGATTGATCCTGTCAATCAGTAGATGGCCCTGTTTGTCATCAAAGCTCCAGTCCAGCAGGCCACTGCGTTCGACATCTCGTAGCAGGGCCAGATTGCTACCACCGGTCTGCAGTTTTATTGGGGCATAGCCCAGCACGCTATGCATTTCGAAACTAAACAGATCGGTAACCCCTGCATCAATCATCAACCTGCCAGAGGCGGCAATGCCTGTGATATGCCTGTCGTTATACAGGAGCGGGGCATCAGGATTCCTTAGTGCCAGCGCCGAACCTTGGAGCATTCCGCGCATCTCAAGGGAGCTGTTCTCATCCTGATGGAAATAGAAAGCGTGGGCTGGCTGTAAAAAAACAGCCAGAAACAGTGCAGTTAAGGCAATCCTGATCAAGGTAGCCCGAGCTGTGCTAAGCCCGAACTTCATCCGATTCTATCTTGCCATCATGAACATTGATAATGCGTTTTGCCCGATCCATCACATGCTGATCGTGGGTAGAGAAGAGAAAGGTAATTCCCTGTTCCCGGTTAAGCTGTTCCATGAGATCCAGCAGTGACTCGGCCGTATGTGAATCAACGTTGGCGGTGGGTTCATCGGCCAGGACAATCGCGGGTTCTGTTACAATGGCACGAGCAATGGCTACTCGTTGCTGTTGGCCACCGGACATCTCATCAGGCCTTCGATGTTCCAGCCCCTCCAGCCCGACAGCTTTCAGGGTTGCCATGACTCGTTCACGGCATTCGGCTTCACTCTGGCCCTGCAGGTTCATGACAAACTCGGCATTTTCATAGGCGGTCATGACAGGAATCAGGTTATAGGCCTGAAAGACAAATCCAATACGATTCTTGCGCATCTCCGAAAGCTCAGTGTTGTTGAGTGTCGAAAGGTCAATGCCATCCACCCATACGCTGCCGGAAGTCGGAATATCCAATCCACCGATCAGATTGAGAATGCTGGTTTTGCCGGAGCCGGATGGGCCGCACAGTGCTGCGAAATCACCGTTTTCAATCGCCAGAGAGACACGGTTCACGGCATGCACGTCCACTTTGCCCTGACGATAGGTCTTCACAATATCCTGCATGCGGACGATATGGTCCGGGTTCTGTATCACTTCACTCATGTTGGTTTGTCCTCATATCTCTGGCCTTGCATCTCCAACTCATATTGTTTTCAGGCTTTCAACCGGCGGCACGCGCCCGGCTCGCCAGGCCGGATAGAGGCCCGCCAGCAGAGCCAGCATAAAGAGACTGCCAAGAATCGCCATGATGCTCTCCTTGAACAGCCTTGCCTTGAATACCGGGTCGACCAGAACACCGCCATAGCTGAAGTCATTGCCAAAGGCTCCAGAGAAATCGATGCCGTAATGGTAGAGAAAATAGTACCAGGGTGCGGTAATGATGATGCCCAGTATCAGCCCGACAATGGTCAGCCAGAAGGATTCCACCATCACCAGTTTGAATAGTACCTTCGGTGACATGCCAACCGCCATCATGACGCCAAACTCACGGGTGCGCTCCAACACGCTCATCAGCATGGTATTGAGTATGCCTACCGCTATCAGCAGTCCGACAAGAAACTGGCTGATATAGTTGCCGGCCTTATCGAAAGTGACCACAGCCGCGAGATCAGGCTGTGATTCTTTCCATGTCAGTACAGCAACATCTTTAGCCTCGGGCAGAGCGGCAACTTCATCACGCATGGATTCTGCATGGCGCTGATCTTTGATGATGACTGCAATCACCGTGGCTTCATCAGGCGCGTAATTCAATGTCTTCTGGATAGTCGAAATTGGCAATAGAGCCATGATACCGTCGATGGTGTGCTCACCGGTGGTGAAGATGCCCTTTACCCGTGCAATATTGCTGACAATCTCTCCATCTGCATCGGTGGTGGTATAGACGACTTTTTTACCTATTTTCACCTGCAGCATCTTTGCAAGCCTGCTGCCGATCACGATCCCCCGGGAAGCCTTGTCTGATAACATTCCTCCTTTGACGATGGAGCGCATGAGCAGATTGTTTGCCGCTGTTTCAAAAGCGGGGTCAACGGCAATAAAAGCACCGCCAACACTCTTGTGGGCACTGGCAAACATCGCCTGTCCGGTGATGCGAACAGTGGCGTCGGCAATACCATCCATCGCCATGATCTGCTCACGCAAGCTGTTACTTTTTGTCAGACGCTTATCAAGTGTCGGCTTCAGGTGATAGCCGACTGGCTGCACAGTTACATGGCCCATGCCCATGCTTGCGCCGGTATCGATCATGTTGGTATAGGTGTAATCACCGGAGCCGGTAAAGGTGACCGCAAGCATCACGCCGAAGCCGATCGAAAAGGCTGTGATCAGCGTTCTCCGCTTTCTGCGCCAGATGTTCCGCCAGGCAAGCTGATTTATTTTCATGAGGGATCCAGGTTCATTGAGCGCTCACGCTTATTGAAGTTATTTCTCATCGGAAGTAGATCGCTTTGACAGGACTTAAGAGAGCCGCCTTAACTGCCGGATAGATCACTGCAATGGCTGAAACAATAAACAGAAACAGAACCGGATAGATCAAAGCTTTTTCCGTAATTGCTGCATACCAGAGCGGATCAAATGCAATGCCGCCATAAGCGATAGAGCCAGCCATAGAAGAGAGATCAATCCCATGAGTCTGGTAGTAGTCGGATACCCACCAGCCACTGAGAAGACCGACAGTGGCTGCCAGCAGTGTAAGGAAAAAAGTCTCCGCATAAACCAGAGCCAGAAGTTGCCAGGGAGAAACACCAAGTGCTTTCATAATGCCGAACTCGTGAATGCGCTCGAATACATTCATCAGCATGGCATTGAGCACTACGGTTGCGACCGCAATATAGAAGATCACCATCATGATCATGATCTGTACATCGGCTGTCTCAATCATACGGGCAACCACCGGCATCAGCTGCTTCCAGTTTTTTACCTCCAGGCCTGTTTCGAGGTTGTTTGCAAGGCTCTCGACTTTTGATGTTTCAACAGTCAGGTCAGTTGTGCGGTCAGAGCGAATGATAACAATCTCGTGAACGCCATTTGGAATACTCATCAACTCTCTGAGGGTCTGCATGGGTAAAAACAGACCCATTCGATCAATGCCATCAGATACCGATTTGAGCACACCCCGCACCTTGAATAGTTCGTTGGCCATGTATCCATCTGCGCTTTGACCTACAAATACAAGCTCATCACCAAGGTTTACACCGAGTGTGGCGGCAAGCTTTTTCCCCAGCACGACCCCGGTAGTATCATCCTCATCAAGCCACAAGCCGCTGCCAATATGCTGATAAAGCTGGGTTACACGTTTCTCCCTGTTGAGATCAATGCCCCGAAGCTGGACTCCACTGGAAGCCATATTTACCGCCAGAAGCCCGTAGCTGTAAAGCCTGCTTGTGGCTCTGAACCCCTGTTTTTCCAATGATGTTATCAGCTCATCTGAATGAGCAATACGAGTGTAGAGATCGGGGTCATCACGATATCCCTGGGCATGGATCTGGATGTCTCCAAGGTTCATCGAGACCACTGCCCGTTCGCTGCCCTGCATCATTCCTTCCATTAGCGATGAGAAGAAAATCATAATGAAGCAGGCGAAAGCCATCGCCCCCATGGTCACCAGTGAGCGATGCCAGCTGCGGCGCACATTTCTTGATGCAAGGGTCAGTATTCTCATAATGCTTTGTTTAACGCCGCTTCAGGCTCTGTTTGGAAAACATGGCGTCATTGACCGGGATATTCAGCTCCAGTTTTTCATAAATAAACTCGGTATACTCATCAGGCTTATCTTCGGGCACAACGCGCAGCAGGGCAGGGCGCATTTTATCACTGAGCAATTTCAGATCACTAAAGGTAAAGGTGCGTGTCCGCTGCATATCTTCATCATAATATATTTCAAGCAGCGGTGTGTAGGAATCGGCAAGGATTGTCAGCACCAGTTTGCCCCATACCACTGCCGCATCGGGTTTTGGAATCAACGTAAATTCAATGATATCCTGATCATCACGAACACCTTCGAAACTGATGGAGGCGGTGTAATCCTCTTCCAGACGTGCCTCCTTCACCAGATCATCATTGGTGAGATGGCTACCCATCCAGGCACCCATCATCATGCCACTGGTGAGTCGGATGGTTCGATCTGTTTTGGGAAGGTAGGTATAGATATGGTTGTCCGATTTAAGGGTTTTTGTACCTTTTTCACGCAGAGGTTCCAGTACATGAAAGAGGGTTTTCTCTTTGCCTTTGGACCACCCCTCCATCCGCATTGTTCGCGTGTAGTTTTTGGTTTTTACCCGCATGGTGACTACTGTATAGGAAGATGAACCACGCCAGAGATCATCGACAATGTTCAAAATTTCCGAGGTTCGATTTTTGATTTCAGGCTGCTCATCAGCAGTTGTTGTGGCTGGTAACAGGCACTGAGAAATGAACAGACAGATTGATATGACGGGAATGGAGATGATGTTCTTCATAGCGGCCTCCAGATCGCGGGGCCCAGATCAACCTGATCCCGGCTCTCTTTAGCTCTTTCGGTTAAGAAGTTCTGCCATTGAGCTTTTTATGACGGTCTTTTCCATGTGCCTCAACCCACTGTTCAAAATGACCATATGCATTCATGAAAGACTGGAAAACTTTTTTAGGCATGCTGCATACAAGACAGCGACTATTGGTGCGTACGGTTGTACCAGGCGGCAGGCTTAAATATGAGTTGAGATCACCGAACATTTCACCCGTCTCCATGAGAAGTTCGGTGGTTTTTCCATCTATGGTACGCTGTGCAGTGGCCGTACCGTATACAATGATACAGCAGCGATCAGACATATCCCCGTCACGGGTGATAAGGGAGTCACCCTGAAACTCAAGTAGGTGAGACTCTTCGGCGAGCCAGCTTCTGTCGGCTTCAGGAAATTCGGTCATGGCCGGGTGGCTGTAAGACATCGAATGAATCAGACGGGTTTGAATAATCTGCATGAGCCGCTCGCCTGCAATGGGGGATCTTTGCATCAGCTGGGATATCGCCAGATCAGAAAACTCAAGAACCAGTGAATTTTCTGCAGACGTAACAGTTGCAGAACGTGGAAGCTGATAGACACAGGCAAATTCGCCAAAGAAGTGGCCGGGCCCAAGTTTGCTTAGGTCAATACGATGACCGGATTGAGATGTCATGTGAACCTGCATGCCGCCTTCCAGAATCAGATAAAAATTCCGGTTCACCTCACCTTGCTGGACGATATCTTTGCCTTCTGGAATTTCCATCAGGCGGCCATGATCGAGAAAGTCCCGGGTTTCATGATCGGAGAGCTGGTCGATGAGCATAAACGTTTTGCCGCCGCCGGTTTCCATGTCCATAGGCCCATCGGAGGTGATTTGTGCAATGGTCTTCATCGCTTCAATTTCGTCCAGATCAGGATGTTTTAGTAGTTTGCAGATCTCCAGAAAGCTGATGGAATCACCAGGTCGTCCTTTGGCGAGCATGCGACGAGCCATATTTATGGCCAAGTCTCGCGCATGTTCAAGATCATCTTTATTTTGCAGCATTTGAATGAGCGGACGGGCAATATGCAAATCTTCAGGGAAGATTTTGTGTAGATCTCTATATACACGAAGCAGCTTATGATTAGTCAATCCCATATGAGAGACAATCGTAGACGAAAGCAAAAAAAATGAACAGCCATTAAATGAAATTCAGGGATATCTGAATAGGCCCATTCTGTTTATTATTTCATATATTTACATTACATCTATTCTGTTTTCTTGGGCATTTGAGAGGCTGCATGTAGGCTTCGTACCTATGAATGAAAAAATCGCTATTTCCGGTCAGCCACGCGGCAGGCTTCCGTTTGCGCCTGAAGGTTGGCCATTTATTATTCCAACACTGCTGCTTTTGATAGTTGCGAGCCTGCTCTGCTGGTGGCTTGTATCAGGGGTGCTGGCACTTTTGCTGGCTTTCATGGTGAATTTTTTCCGGGATCCGGAACGTCAGCTTCCGGAGGGGGATGGCCTGTTTGTATGCCCCGCTGACGGCAAGGTTATTCGCGCCAATGAAGCCGATGGCGATGAGCCGGGTTTGCGTGTCGATATTTTCATGAATGTATTTAATGTGCATGTGAATCGCGCACCGATGTCTGGCCGAATTACACATATGCAGTATTTTCCGGGAAAGTTTATCAATGCCAGCTTTGAACATGCCGGCGAAGAGAATGAGCGCAATCGATTCGAAATGCAGACAGATGATGGTGGTAGTATTGCTTTTACCCAGATTGCCGGATTGGTTGCCCGTAGAATCGTATCTTACACAGCTGTGGGCGATCAGGTTAAAGCAGGTCAGCGTATTGGCATGATTCGTTTTGGATCACGGGTGAATTGTGAAATTCCGGCCGGGTATGAACTTTGTGTTGGTGTGGGGGATCATGTGACAGCAGGGAAAACCATTATCGCTCGCAAGGTGGATTCCTAAGTGACCCAAACGCATAAGCGTCTGATGACAAAGCGTGGTATCTATCTGTTGCCAAGTTTGTTTACAATCATGGGCCTGTTTTCAGGTTTCTATGCGGTGATTGCTGCGGTACAAGGACGCTATGAACTGGCGGCCTGGGCTATTCTGGCTGCCGCAGTGTTTGATATGCTGGATGGTCGCGTTGCACGCCTGTTAAATGCAGAGACGGCCTTTGGCGCGGAGCTTGATTCTCTTTGTGATATGGTCTCTTTTGGTCTTGCGCCAGCCGTATTGATCTATCTTTGGGCTCTTGCACCGCTGCAAAAGCTGGGTTGGTTGGCAGCATTTCTGATTACGGCCTGTGCCGCATTAAGGCTGGCGCGTTTTAACGTTCAACTGGCAAGTCAGGATAAACGTTATTTTCAGGGCCTGCCTACACCTGCAACAGCACTGTTGATAGCAACGGCGGTTCTGTTTCATGAGCAGGGTGGATATGAGCCCATCGCATGGCTCTGGTTTGTTATTTCTGTAGCGCTGGCCTGGTTAATGGTTAGCGGTGTCCGTTTCCTTTCCGGTAAAGATATTGATCTGAAGAAACGCCGCTCATTTGCCGTTCTGGTCGGCATGCTTCTGGCCATCGTTTTTATCATGGCCGACCCGTATAATGTACTGTTTGGCATATTGCTGATCTACTGTTTACATGGCCCTATGATGAGTGTCTGGCAGCATCAGAAAGCCACACGCCACCGTCTGGCCAAACGCCATGCCCGTGTGCGTAAACGCAACGCATCGAATGGGGATGAGAATTGACCCGTTTGCTGTGGAGTGGTTTAATCTGCCGTATGAACACATGGAACACCTATTCACTGTTTGCTGGTGCGCAGCTTCT
>JBEQLD010000033.1:0-16738 GCA_040326115.1 Mariprofundaceae bacterium
GTGGCATTCCATACAGGCACTGCGCGATGAGGCCTGCTGATGCATTACATCATTTGGCGTCGGTTTAGTGGTCCGCTCTCCGGTTCCCAGCATCAGCAACAGAATAACCGCTGCAACAAATGCCAGAAAAAAGGCATCGCGTTTTCCTGGTTTCCAGCCCTTGGGCCCTGATTCATTCTCAGAAGCAGACATCCATACCTCTCAATCGTTTAATGGTTACAACCCTAAGTTCTATAGCAATAACAGTCCATGTTGCAAGCCCATAACTTGTATAGGTGGTTGCCATGATGAAAACTGCTATCATTCGAAGATAATTTCCTTGGAGGAATAGAATACAATGAAAATCTTTACAGACCATCGCTGGACCATCGGTGCCGGTGTTATCCTTACCCTTATTCTTGTTGCTATCGGCATCAAAACCACTATTGCAGGTGGCGGCGCATATGACGGCCTTGACCCATTCGGTCTGGCGCGTTTTGGTCATATCATTGCAGGTGTAACCTGGATCGGCCTACTTTATTACTTTAACTTTGTTCAGGTTCCTTCTCTGGGCGGTGTTACCCCTGAAACCAAAGCAGACATCTTCAAAGAGGGCAGCATTGTCCGACGTGCATTGTGGTGGTTCCGTTGGGGCGCCATGTTCACCTTGATCTTTGGCTTTGTGTTGTACTACAACATGAGCGCATCTGCCGGTTGGGATATCCGCATCGGCGCTGCATTCGGTATCATCATGTGGGTCAACGTATGGATGATTATCTGGCCTAACCAGAAAAAAGTGATCGGTATTGTTGAAGCGACTGCTGATGAAAAAGCGGCGGCTGGAAAGAAAGCATTGATGGCTTCCCGCCTCAACACTCTGCTCTCTATTCCAATGCTGTTCTTCATGGCATCAAGCGCACACTTCCCGATTTTTAACTAATCCAAATAAACCAAGTATCTTAAAGGGCGGCCCACGGGCCGCCCTTTTTGTTTCTGCATTATGTAAGCCTCTCTGCTACATTGAGTCCATCGGAGACAATATGTGGAGTATGAATATTCGGCGTTACCGTCAAGGCGAAGAAGATGTTTTATGGCAGTTGCTCTATAACACCGTCCATCATGTAAATATCCAGGATTATTCCAGCGAGCAGCTCAATGCATGGGCGCCGGATGATTGGGATATGGAGCAGTGGAAAGAGCGCCTGCTGGGAAGCAGACCGTTTGTAGTTGAAGCTGAAGATCAGGTTGTTGGCTTTGCAGAACTTGAAAGCAGCGGTCACATTGATTGCTTTTTCTGTGATCAGCACTGGCTTGGAAAGGGTGTTGGCAGCCTGCTCCTTTCTGCTATTGAAACCGAAGCAAAAAATCAGGAGCTAACCTACATCTTTACCGAGGCCAGTATTACCGCAAAAGAATTCTTTAAGAAAAAAGGATTCTCTATCGGACATGAGAAAATAGTAATGCTTCGCGGTGTTCAATTTCCATATTACGGTGCGATCAAGCAGATCAGCAGTTAATAAACTCTCAGCAAATCATAAAAAGACAATCCCCTGCAGGTTGCCACTGCCTCTTTCTTTTATGCTTCGCTAAACGTACCGTTTCGGAATGAATCTACCCAAAGCTGTACTTCTTGATCGTGACGGAGTGATCAACTTCGATTCACCTGACTATATTCTTACACCGGAACAGTGGCAGCCGATCCCCGGCAGCCTTGAAGCGATTGCGAAACTTAATAACGCAGGCATCGCTGTTGCCATCTGTAGCAATCAGTCCGGCCTCGGACGCGGCATGATGAATGATGAGCTCTTCCATTCCATTCATGCCAAGATGTTACTGGCGATTGAAGAGGCTGGCGGAATGCTTACCCACGCGGCCTACTGCCCGCACAGTCCGGAAGATCAATGCAGTTGCCGCAAACCCCTGCCCGGCCTGATATTTGAAGCGTTGAAAGCGCTGAATCTAAAAGCGGATGAAGCCCTTATGATTGGTGACTCTTCCCGTGATATCGAAGCTGCTCATACTGCCGGTGTTGATTCCATGCTGGTACAGTCCGGTTACGGTAATGCCGAAATGATCCTGCAGCACTCTCTTGTGATTCATCCAGAAATCAAAGCATTCCCAGATCTGGCTGCTGCCGTAGATTTTCTATTGGAAACAGAACCTGGAAAAAATTGATGCTGTTTATTCGATCCGCCCTGTTTAATCTCTTTTTCTTTGTACTCACCCCAGTCTGCTCACTGCTGGTTCTGCTATTCAGCATATTTGGATTCAAGGCTTCATGGTTCTGGGCCAAAGTCTGGTCCAGAACCATGCTCTGGCTGGCGCACATCATCTGTGGCATCCGGGTAGAGATAGAGGGGCAGGAGCATTTTCCAGATGAGCCCTGTGTAGTGATGGCCAAACATCAATCCGCTTTGGAAACCATTGCCATGCCGACACTTGTTCCGCCCTACGTATGGATATTGAAACGTGAACTCTTCCATATCCCTCTGTTTGGCTGGGCGCTGGCTGTGATTGGCGCCATCGCCATCCGCCGAGGAAACCCGAGAGAAGCAATCAAACAGGTGATTCAGCAGGGACGTAAATTTCTGAAAAACCGCCGCTGGGTGGTGATCTTTCCGGAGGGAACGCGATCAGCGGTTAAAACGACCGGCAACTATCAGCCCGGTGGTATTGTGCTGGCCCAAAAGGCCAATGCCGCCATTCTGCCAATGGCCCACAATGCCGGAGCACACTGGCCCAAACGTGGATTTATAAAGCATCCCGGTACCGTCACATTCCGTTTCCTACCACTGATTTCAGCTGAAACTGTTGCCAATACCAGGCGCAATGAACTGTTAAAGCAGATTGAAGAAACCATCGAGCCTGTATGCCGTGAACTGGGTGGATAAGCTTCCTGAGGTAACCTTTTGTTTTTATGAGGAAAAAGGTCTAAGCTTCTGCTATCAGTTCATTGAGAGGTGTCTATGTACAAGCTGATCGGAGTTATTCTGTTATTGCTTTCCGGCTGTACCTACCTGAATGACCAACATTATAATGATGTCGTCAACATTGATTCAAATGTAAACCAGCTCGATAAAAAAGATCAGCGGATGCGCAGTGAGCTCGAAGCTATCAAAGCTGCCGCAAACAAGAGATCGCAGGGGAATGAACAATGAAAATTATTACAGGTATTATCGCATTAGCACTGTTTTCCGGCTGTACTTATCTGAATGACCAGCATTACAATGATGTTGTTAATGTCGACTCAAATGTGAAACGCCTACAAGCAAATGATCAAAAACTCGAGCAGGAAATTCGCTCCCTTAAAGCATCACTTGGCCTCATGAATGTGAGTATGGAAAAAGAAGTTGAAGCAGAAACCGTGGCCATTGAGCAGATCTCGAATGAAAGCATTCAGGTCACCATGCAGCAGGAGATGCTGTTTAAAAGTGGCTCCAGCAAAATCAGCACAACAGGGCGCGCACTGTTAAAACATTTTGCCGAAGGCATCCGCACCGCGCCTGAATCTGCCCGTGTTAGAATTGTAGGCCACACGGATTCCTATCCTGTTGGCAGTGAGCTACGCGCAAAGTATACCGATAACTGGGAACTTTCTGCTGCACGTGCAGCCGCTGTTGCGCGCGCACTAATCTGGGGTGAAAACATCAGTCAGAACCGTTTCCATATTGAAGCCAGCGGTGCCATTGCACCTGTTGCTGACAACACTTCTGAAGAAGGACGAGCAAAAAACCGTCGTATTGAACTCTATTTAGAGGATATCTAACACACTCTCGGGCGGTCGTCCTACGGCTGCCCTGTTTCCATGAACCACAACTGGGCGCTCTATCACTTTTGGATACTGCACCATCAAGCTAATTATCTCTGCCCGTGATAGCTCTTTTCCCTTAAAATGCTGCTTGTATTCATCTTCACCCTTTCGCATCAGTTCCGATGGCTCTTTATCAAGCAGTGTCAAAATTTGATCCAGTTCAGCTTCAGATGGTGGTGAAGTCAGATATTCGATGATATCCGGTTCAATGCCTTTTTCCTGAATCAATGCCAAAGTCTGGCGGGATTTTGAACAGCGTGGATTATGGTAAATCGTTACGGGCACATCGCGCTCCTTTCAGATAACTTTTATAGATGGAACATATTGTGGCTATAATGGGCTACCCTGTTTCTTTTTCAAGCCGGGAAGGAGGCTGCAATGAAATCACTTTGTCTGTTGATAGCCATTTGGAGCTTGATCGTTCTGCCCGGGCTCTCCATTGCCAACCCCGAAGCAAGCAAGCAGCAGCGTGCGGCACTCGCACTCAGTGGTGGAATCAGCCTGGGCTCATATGAAGCGGGACTGAACTGGGCCATTGTAAAACACTATCGAAACCGCTCCCTTGACCGGGCCGGCCCATACCAGCCAATGCTTGGCACTTTTTCCGGTGCCTCCGCAGGCAACATTAACGCACTTCTCTCCGCGATCAGTATGTGCGTCGCATCTGGAAATGAGGAGACATTTTCCTTTAGCAGTAAAAAGAACCTTTTCCGTGATGTCTGGCTTGAAATCGGTTTTGAAAATCTCCTGCCCGACCCCAATATTGTGAAAAGCTATGAAGATGATGATGCTTTGATGTCACGCACAGTATTCAACTCTGTCATTGTAGATATTCGCAAACATTTAGAGAAAGAGATCTATCAGCCCGGCTGCACTGTTCCCTTCGCCATCACGGTAACCCGAAAAAATGCAGCTGAAATCAATCCTGCCGGAACATCAATCACGGTAAAAAATTCACGTTTTGTCATCCCCATGCAACTTGTCGTTGAAAAAGCTGATATGGCTGGAAAAACAAAGCGGGCAACCATCTACTCTTTAGGCGTTGATGAGGATCACCGCTATCTTGGTAATGTCATCTATCTTGCAGGTGGCGAGCTTGTTAATAGCAAAGAGTATCCATTAACATTTGATACCCCTAAACAACGCTCCGTTGCCCAGGCCATTCTCGCATCCAGCGCCTTCCCCGGCGCCTTTGGAAAAAAGAAGCTGGACTACTGTATCAAGGATATTGCCACTGACCGAAAAGATACCGGTTGTGCAACAGGCTATCGAAGAGAGAGTGCTGATTTCGTTGATGGCGGCATTTTCGATAATGTCCCGTTGGGTGCCCTGCGTGCAATCTCGACTCAGGATTCAGATCTGCCGGAACCGGATCACTACCTCTTCCTTGATCCGGATATCCGGCGTTCACAATCTGCCGTAGAAAGTTCCGGCGAACTGTGTGAAGGGGAGGAGAAAAACCAGCCCCTCGGTGAGCTCTTCTCCCAGCTCGACTTCTTCCCCGATGCTGTAGCCACTGCCAGGCAATATGAGCTCTATAACCTTGTAAGACATAATGAGGCCTGGCTGAAAAAGATTCGAACGCCAAGCAGATATTTTGGTTTAACAGCCAGTTTCATGGGCAACTTCGGAGCATTCTGGGATAAAGGCTTTCGTCATTTTGATTATGCTGTCGGCATCTATGATGCCGCCTACTATCTTGCCGGTTCATCAACTGACAGCAAACCAGCAGCTAAAGATGTCATCCATGTTTTCAAAACACTGGATATCGATTCAAGCTCTGAAGTTGGCACGGTTTTCGGACTCCTGTTAAAAGAGGAGTTTGGTAACATTTCGCTTATCACAGAATCTTCAAACCAGCATGCAAACATGAAAAAGATTTTCCATGCGATGAAAACGCTGGCTCATAAAAAAGAGCCCTCAGGCGCCCGCTGTTTTGAGCAGTTTATTGAAAACCTGTTTGCTGAAGGCTCTGACTCCTATCAACCCAATCAAAACAGCTTTCTAAATCATCTAGCGCACCCGCGAAACCGGAACAGAGGAATCGAAGCGTGGATGTACCCCCTGACCTCCCGTCTGAGTGAGCGGGTGATTGCGCTCAACGATAACGATGGCGACCCCACACAGAATCTTGCAACCAAATTTACCGCCCTCGGAATCAATTCAGTCTATCGAGATGAGACCCGGCTGTTTACTGCCTCATCTGCACCTACAGATTCGTTCTGGTTCCGGCTTCTGCCGTATGAAATTGCAGTGGATTCAGCCAATGGCGGCACCTTCGTAGCCTATGAGTGGCAGCTGCTGCCACTGCCCCATCAGTTTTCACTGAGACTAAAAGCTTCGCCATTTATCTGGTATCGCAGCAGTGGAATCATCTCCCGCTCAAGCCAGCTGGATCCGGCCATACAGTATCGCTTTAATAACGGGCTCAATGTCGGGCTTGCCCCCACTGTTAACTTTTCATGGTCAAAACCCGGAGAGGATGTGCCTATCAACTATGGCGTTGCCGGCTATATCGGTTATGTGGACAAATTCCGAATCACATCAGGTGTACGCAGTCTCCACGGGGACTTTGGCGGAAAAAACTTCTATGTACTGATCGGTATTACGGATCTACCCGGTATCGCCTACTGGCTCACCCGATAAGATGAGAACTAAATCACTTCCAGAGCAGCATATTTCAACATCAGTCGTTTAATGCCTGTGCCACGAAACTGAATCGATATGCGGATAGCATCACCACTACCCTCCATCTCAAGCACAACGCCCTCTCCAAAAGTTGGGTGTCGAACACCGGCACCGATATAGATGCCGCTCTCTTCAGTAGGCTGAATCGTTACGACCTGAGGTTTTTCATGTTTTAAAACATCCGGGCTGATATTTTTAATAAACCGACTCGGGATGGGATAGTGCATATCGCCAAATACCCGGCGCTGCCTTGCCGATGTCAGCAACAGACAGTTCTCCGCCCGTGTAATCCCGACATATAAAAGTCTGCGCTCCTCGGCAACACCGCTCTCCCCTTCATCCAGAGATCGCTGATGTGGCAAGAGCCCATCTTCAACGCCTGCCAGCACCACGGAATCAAACTCCAGTCCTTTGGCACGGTGCAGACTCATCAGGCTGATGACCCGATCATCGTCTTCATCATTGTTATTCTCTTGTGCAACCTGTTCGCCAGACTGCAAAAGCGCTGCCCGATCCATGAATTCAATCGGTGTTACGCCTTCGCTCAATGTCTGCTCAACATAACCCTGCAGGGCGCGGATATTCTCGATCCGTGATTCAGCTTCTATCTCTCCGAAGGATTGCAGGCTTTCCAGATACCCCGACTGCTCCAGCAGGGCCATTAGCCCCCGATCCGAATGCGTTTCAATCTCTGCCCGAACATTGCGTACCAAACCAGCCAACGGTTGTAGTTTGCTCGCAAGGGCCTCTCCACCATCAGCGACCACATCCAGCCAGTCTGCTGCTCTTAAACCGGAAGATGCCAGTGATGCGATGAGTTTTTCCTGCCCTTTAGCCCCGATACCGCGTTTGGGTTTGTTCATAATACGCAGCAAGTGCATGCTATCGGCACAGCCATTGAGCAGCGCCCAGAAACTCAAAGCATCCTTGATCTCCATACGTTCAAAAAAGCCCACACCACCGATAATCCGGTAAGGCATCTCCTCTTCACGCAGCACCTGCTCCAGGGCAAGCGACTGTCGATTGGAGCGATAGAGCACCGCCATATCCTGCCAGCCAACTCCCCGGTCTCGTCGTGATTGAAAAAATCGGCTGATCTTTCGCGCTTCATCATACTCATCATTACAGACCAACCATTCAGGCATGGGCCCGTCTTCACGGGTCGCCCGCAGCTCTTTTTCATGACGATCCGGATTACTGTGAATAATGGCATTGGCAAATTTCAGAATTGATGGTGTGGAACGATAGTTCTCTTCCAGCCGATGAATGCCTACCTTGATATCCGAACAGCTAGATCCCCCGCCTGTTTTCCACAGATGTTCAAAATCCAGAATATGGCGCACATCTGCGCCTCGCCAACCGTAGATCGACTGATCGTCATCACCAACCACAGTCAGATTATGATGCTCTGAAGAGAGCAGCATCAACCACTCATGCTGTACAGGGTTTGTATCCTGATACTCATCCACCAATAGATGATCAAAACGGGCTCGCAAAGCCGCCGCCACATCCGGAAACTCTTTTAAAAGACGCACGAAATTGACAATCAGATCGGAAAAATCCATGCGTTCCAGCTGCATCAACTCAGACTGATAAGCTGCGTAGAGTTCGCGCAGATCAATACCGCTCCACATCTGCTCGGGCGCATCACCCGGCAAAATTCCGGCATGTTTACAGTGTTCGATCCAGCTGAGCAGGTAGGAAGGGTGCAGTTTGTCGGATGCAATATTGCGGGACTTCAGCAGACGTTTAATCAGCGTTCTCTGATCATCAGCATCAATCACCTGAAAACTTTTTGGATACCCCAGCACATCGGCATAACGGCGCAAAAAACGCAGGGAGATCGAATGGAATGTGCCGGAGACAACACCACCACCACCATCACCAATCAGATAAGAGAGCCGCTCTTTCAACTCTCCCGCAGCTTTATTGGTAAAGGTTACCGCCAAAACTCTATGGGGAGCATACCCACACGCAGAAATCAGATGGCCAATTCGATGCACAATGGTCTGGGTTTTCCCGGAACCCGCCCCGGCAAGGATCAGCTGCGGGCCATCTCCTGCTTCTACCGCAGCCTTCTGGGCATCATTCAAATTAACCAATTAGTTTTCCCCATCCATGGGTGGATAGCATCTACCCACAGGAAGTGGGGCGAGCGAATACAGTGAGCTCGTAAGCAAAGCAAGCTCACGCACTTGCGTAGCGATCAAAAGCGAAGGGCAGGAGCCCAAAGCCGTATCCTTAGAACTGTGTGTGATCTGATGCCTCGCCATGTTTTACGATCATTTTATGGTAGGTGGAAAACACCGAGTTTCTGGCAAGAATTCCCAACACCTTTCGTGGTTCGTCAGCAGCCACAATCGGCATCTGTTCAAAGGTTTCGCTATCAAATATCCGGATCACATCCAGCAGATTGTCTGATTCAGAGATCACCCTTACATTTTTGTTTGCAACTTCGGCGGCCACCACCACATGATCCAATGCCGGATCAAGCAGCCACTCCTGCAGATCATCAAAAGTTACAATGCCTATCATCAGATCATTTTCATCAACGACCTGCACACAGCCTTTGCCGGAAGATATATAGACCCGCTTCAGCTCTTCCAGCCTTGCATGCTCTGAAACAGATGGAATGGAACGCCACGGTATTCTTCTGACCGGTACCGCCCGCATCCAGGATTTTTCCAGACCCCAGCCCGTCTCAATACCCTTGGCCTCCAGTGACTCTGTTACCACCGATTCCGGCCCGAATGCACGTTTGACCAGGGCCGCGACCACGCATGCCGTCATCAGCGGTACCATCACTTGATAATTTCCTGAAATTTCAAAAATCATCAGAATCATACTCATCGGTGCCTGAACCGTAGCTGCCAGAAGTGCCCCTGCACCAACCAGTGCATAAGCCCCGAACGTTTCCGAATAACCCGGGAAAATATCATGTGCGATATAACCAAACAGCGCACCTGTTGTCGCGCCTATAAAAAGTGACGGGCCAATCATACCGCCACCAAAACCACCGGCGGAACAGATCACACTGGTCGCTACCTTGGCAACAATCAGTACAGCCAGAAACAGTATCAAAGGCAATTCCCAACCCAGAGAGTCCACCACGATCTGTTCCAGTAAAATCGACTCCACAGTGCCATAACCAATCGACATGATTTCCGGCAGAAACAGCGCAACACAACCCAACAGGAAACCGGCAATTGCCGGATGAAACAGTCGGTTTTTAACTCTGCTTTCAAAAACAGCTCGAACAACCGGTAGCGCTTTCACAACAAAAGCGGCAATGACCCCACAGATCACGCCAAGCGCCAGATAGGCAGGAATCTCCCAGCCTGACACCAGCTCAAATTCTGGAATGGTAAATACCGGGTAATTGCCAAGCTCGGCACGGGTGATCACCGTGGCAATCACAGATGCCAAAACAATCGGTGTGAATGTTGCCACGGCATAATCCGCAAGAATCACTTCCAGCGCAAACAGCACACCTGCAATCGGCGCATTAAATGAGGCCGCAATACCTGCAGCTACACCACAGCCAAGCAGCGTGCGAAGTTGCTTTTCAGTTAAGCCCAGTTTCTGGCCAACCAGAGAGGCAAGCGCAGCGCCGAGTGCAACGGTAGGCGCTTCGCGGCCCATACTTGCACCACTACCAATGGCAATAATACTACTGGAAACTTCGCCAATGGCCTTGCGTGCACTGATTCGACCGCCACGCTCCGAGAGGGCCTCGATCACACCGGGAATAACGCGGTGCTGATCGGGATCCAGTACTTTGGTATTAATCACGCCAACCAACAGGCCGCCTGTCACCGGAGCGACAATATAGAGATACCACGGTATGGCATTGAGAGCATCTGACCATGTTCGTTCACCCGTCCAGAGCAGGCTGACCTCTTCAATGCCAAGCCTTAAAAAGAGCGCGCCATAACCAGCCAATGCACCAATCACAAGTGCCAATAGGCCCAAATAGAGGCCATCCTGCTTCTGTAGCCAGTGCACCCCTTTTTTCATCCGTGTCGACCATGGTGATTCCACTGCGCCACTACTGCTTATCTCATTCATTGCAGCCAATCCTGCAACGTAGAGAACTTCTGAACAACATCTGCATATTTCAGGACTTCATTTCGGGCGAAGCTATGATGATTCCGTTATGCTTCGCGCATGTTTGCAATTCTACTTGGCATGTCTGCCATCATCATCGCAGGGCTTCTCTGGCGAATTTTTCTAAAAGAAAAAAATGCTGAAACCATCCGGGGCCATCTGGTTCGCTCGGTTTATGATATTTTTCTTCCCGCGCTCGTTCTGCATGTCATGTGGCAGACAGAGGTCAGTATCAACGCCATCAGACTTCCGCTTGTCTCTGCTCTGGCGATTCTGCTTTCTCTACTGGTTGCATCATTAATTTATGCCAATGGCAAGTGGCTGCCCGGCAGTACCATTCAGCAACGCAAAGCTGCGGGCGCGCTGCTGCTTGCCTCAAGTTTTGGTAACTTCACCTATCTCGGCCTGCCGGTTCTGACTCAAACTTTTGGCCCATGGGCACAATCAGTCGCCATTTCGTTTGACCTGTTCGCAAGCACGCCCCTGCTGTTTACAGTCGGCATTCTCGTTGCCAGCCACTTTGGTTCATCGACAAAGAAAATACATATTGGCGTAGAGTTGATTCGTGTTCCGGCGCTTTGGGCTGCCATCGCAGGCGTGCTGGCCAGCAGCATGCATCTTCCCATGCCTCTTTGGCTGGATGAATCACTGGGCGTACTGGGAGCAGCGGTCGTTCCGTTGATGCTGCTCTCCATCGGCATGGCACTGAGATGGCAATCGGGTTGGATCGGCCGCATCCCTTACATACTGCCCATGGTCGCTATTCAGCTGATTCTGATGCCTCTGATTGTCTGGGGTGCTTCCATCGGTGTAGGCATGCCTGCCAACCTTCTTGCACCTGCCATCATTGAAGGTGCGATGCCAACAATGGTATTGGGTCTGGTGATCTGTGATCGTTTCAAACTTGATACCAGCCTCTATGCGGAGGCGGTTACCGTGACTACAGCTCTTTCGTTACTGACGCTGCCGATGTGGCTTAAGCTTGTTTCATAACAAAATATATTTTTAAACTGGTTTATACGAAGGCCCATGCCAGAAAAGCATAACGGGCTACTTTTCCTATCGTAACCAGAATCAGAAACAGTAAAATATTGCTTCGTAGCAGGCCTGCTGCCAGGCAGAGCGGATCACCCACTATAGGCAACCATGCAAACAACAGAGATGGTGTTCCATATTTCCCAAACCACTGTTCCGCCCGGACCACTTTCGCCTCATCCATGCGCAGCCACTTTTTGTGAACCGCCTCATTGCCAAGCCTGCCCATGCCATAGGTGATCAAACTACCGAGCACATTTCCCACTGTCGCAATCAAAACCAGCGCGATTGCATCTCCCCCCTCATTCAGCAGATAGAGAAGCATCGCTTCTGAACCACCGGGAAAAAGTGTGGAAGATACCAATGCAGAGAAGAACAAAGCCCAATCCATGTGCTACACTCTTCCTCAATGGACACGGGAACGCATCTTTTTCGCTATGAATCGCCGCTGGGAACCATTGGCCTGGAACTGGCCGATGATGTTTGTCATCGGGTTCTGCCAAGTAACACGGATGCCCCTGAGTGCTCGCCTGATCATCCAACAGCGCTCTGGTTGCGTGCCTATTTCAGAGGAGCCCATCTTCCTCTACCAAAAACAGCGGCGCCCCGGACAACATTTCAGGCACATCTGCGTGAGGAGTTGCTGAAAATTCCATTCGGAAAGGTTCATACCTATGGGGAGCTGGCAAAGACTCTGAACAGCGCCCCCCGGGCAGTGGGTCAGGCATTGGGAGCAAATCCACTACCCATTCTCATTCCCTGCCACAGGGTGGTTGCCGCAGATGGTCTGGGTGGCTTTGCATATGGCTCCGACTGGAAGAGAAAATTGCTAGCCTGGGAAGAATCCATTTAGGCATCCTTATTGCTTGTAGGGTGATTGACACTTTATTAAATGTTGAAAGATTGGCTCATGCAAAAGAGCTGCTAAATGGAGGCACCATTCATATGACGCTTTATCCTCAAGTTCGTTTTTTCTTCATTCTGCTAATGGCACTACTAATCTCTTCCTGTAGCAGTGAGCCACCTGCTCAATCGACGCAAACAAAACCTGAGCTGAAAATTGGACGATTGATCTGTGGCGGCCACCTCTCTCTGGCTGTGGTGGAAAACAAATATCAGGATGACTTGAGCACCTTCCGCCTCAAAACAATTCAAAACCACAACTGGAATGATGTGGTCAATGACATGAAAACCGGAAAAATGGCCGGCACCTTTATTCTCTCACCACTGGCAATGAACATGATTCGTGAAGGCATACCTGCCAAGATTGTGATGATGGCCGATCGCAATGGAAACGGCTTTGTGCTCTCAACCAAATACAAGAGCATTGCTGAAGTGAAAGGAAAAAATACGGTGATGGCCGTACCGCACATCTTCTCGCAGCATCATGTGCTGCTCTATCTGGCACTGAAACAGCATGGCGTCCCCTACAGCGATGTGACTGTTGTCGGAATGCCGCCACGGGATATGATCAACTCTCTGCAACGTGGTGAGATTGATGGTTTCGTGGTTGGCGAACCCGAAGGCAATAAGTCGATCTCTCTGGGTGTTGGCTGGATGGCTTCCATCTCTCCGGACATCTGGAAGGATCATCTGGATCACGTCTTTCTCGCATCCAATGCCTTTATCGAACAACATCCCGACCAGGCTCAGGAGTTGATCTCTGCCCTGAAGAAGGGTGGAGAGTTCATTGAAGCCAACCCTCATGAAGCAGCTGTCATGGGCGAAGATTACACTGGCTCCAGCGCTGCAGTATTTGAAAAGGTTCTGACCGATCCACCAAACTGGATCGATTACTCGGATATGATCCCCAGCGATGAGCGTATCAGGGCCATGGCCGACGTGATGGTGGAGATGGGAATCTGGAAAGATATTCCGGCCGATCTGCAGAATTACACCGATCAACGATTCATCCTGAAAGCATCCGGCCAGCAGTAAGAACCAACCTGTGACGCAACCGAAAAAAATACCGCTGCGCATAGCATGGTATGGCCTGATTATTCTGGCCTCTGTGCTACCTGCGGTTGCGCTATCACCGTGGCTCGGACAACAGGCGCACTCCCTCTTACTTGAGCGCGCCATGCTTCAGGAGGAGCTGCTTCATAATGAGATGGAAATTCGGCTGGCCATGGAAACCAAGCGACTTTTATCTGTACTGACAAACAAAACAGATCCCATGGAACATCTTATCTTTGAGATGAATGACAACTCACTGGTAAACAGCTTAATAAATAATATTGTTGAACGGGAGCCGGTGATCACAACTATCGGCATTTATGACCATGCCTCTCGCCTGGTCACCGGATCAAAACATTCAGAGCACACATTCTCCAATCTAAATACAGATATGGCTGAATTTGTGGTGCCGATGCATGGCCGCAGCTTTATCGGCGGTCCAACAAAACTTTCGGATGGCCATTACGAATTCCTCATCACTGTGCCTATCTTTAAGCACAAGAAGCCGACGGGGGTTCTGGCGGCAACAGTTAATATCAATCAATTCTGGAATCTTGTCAGAACCAGAATTCCTGAAAATGACTCGAAAGTTTACCTGATCGACAGCCGCGGCTCTCTGCTTGTCCAGGTCGGTGAATCACTGCACCAGCAGGGTGATCTGTTATCAGATAAAGAGATTGTTCGCAGCCTTCTGGCAGGTAGTGACTGGAAGCGGCCGGAGATTTATCAGGGCTTTGAGGGCACGGATGTTTTTGGCATCGCATCACTGATTCCGATATTGAAATGGGGCATTATCTCTGAAATCCCAACCAGTATCATTATGCATCCCATTATTACTTCGCTGATCACATTGACGATCATCGTCTTTCTACTTCATATTCTGTTTGGACTGGCCAGCCTGCTCTTTACAAAATACCTTTTAAATCCAATCTCGGATCTGGCTAAAGTCGTAAAAACGGCAACAGACGGTGACTATACACGGCTCGCCAAACAGTCGCGTTATGAAGAGATCGATGCGCTCACCTCTGCCTTCAATACCATGATCGAAGAGATCGACTATCGGGAAACCTCCCTGCAAAATGTCTCTCAAGCCGTTGAACAGGCTGGCGAAGCGATTCTAATTGTCAGCAAAGAGGGTGCTATTGAGTATGTAAACCCGGCATTCACTAACATTACAGGATTTACCACTGATGAGATTATAGGAAAAAATCCACGTTTTCTTAGTGGCAGCAAACAAAATCAACAGCATTACAAAAAAATGTGGCGCACCATATCTGAAGGAAATGTTTGGGAAGGCACGCTTATCAATCGCAGGAAGAGCGGTGAACTATACCCGTCACTTATATCCATTGCCCCTGTCACAACCGGCAATGAGATATCTCACTTCGTATCCATTCAGCAGGATATGACCAACCAGCTTCTTCTTGAAGACCAGTTAAGACAGTCGCAAAAGATGGAGGCGCTGGGCACGCTGGTGGGTGGCATTGCCCATGACTTTAACAACATGCTGGCCGGCATGACCGGCAATCTCTACCTGGCAAGAAAGAGGGCCGCCGGCTCTCCGGCTATTATTGATAAGATTGAGAAGGCTGAAACGCTGGGCTACCGGGCCGGTGAGATGATTGCACAGCTCCTGGCATTTGCCCGTAAAGGTACGGTGCAGATGATTCCACTGCCGCTCTCCTCATTTCTTAATGAAGCAATCAAGCTTGCTGCCGCTTCAATCCCGGAAACCATCTCTGTTACGACCGATATTCAGGATAAGGCTTTATCCATCAATGGCGACAGCACACAGGTTCAACAGATACTGATGAACCTGCTTAGTAACGCTAAAGATGCCATAGCTGATGAACGAAACCCTGAAATTCATATCTCTCTTAAAAGGTTTGAGGCCACGGATACTTTTCGCAAAGCTCATCCACATTTGGCAAACGACCAGTTTGCACTGTTAACCATTCGGGATAATGGACACGGTATCTCTACCGAGGTTCTGGAGAATATTTTTGAACCCTTTTTTACTACCAAGCTGGAAGGTCAGGGAAGCGGGCTCGGACTCGCCATGATCTATGGTGCCATGCAAACGCATGATGGCATTATTGATGTTGAAAGCAGTGAAAATAGCGGCACCTCTTTCCATCTCTATTTCCCACTTATTGAAGAGATAGAGGCAGCATCTCAAGTGATTGAAAGTACGGCAGAGCAGTCAGGTTCCGGTGAAACCATTCTCCTGGTGGATGATGAATCCACAGTGTGTGAAGCAGGACGGGAAGTACTGGAAGCCCTTGGTTACAAAGTACTGGTTGGTAATAATGGGGTTGAGGGGCTGGCCCTGTTCAATTCACACCAGCATGAGATCGCTCTGGTACTTACCGATGTGGTAATGCCGAAGATGAACGGTATGGAGATGGCAAAAGAGATCAGGGCTGTTGATAAGAGCATTCCATTCATCTTCGCAACGGGCTACGACAAAGAGCTCTTTGCCTCCGAAGCCGTTCAGAAAGATGATATCATCCTCTCCAAACCTCTTTCAATTCCTGAATTAAGCCAAAGCATTCAGCATCTGTTAAAGGCTGAATAGCTATTTATTCTACCGGAAACTTCTGTTTCTCCACCTCAATCTCACCGTAAACCGTTACACTGACCTTGCTCTCACCCGCCTCCAAAGCCGGTGAAGATGCGCTGACACTTTCAGCCATGGCAAATGTACGGTCTCGCTGCATGGGGTAGGCAGGCCTGTGGCTATCGGTCTGAAGCCTTGCAATACAATATGACGTGGCATTCAGACCCTTGGCGATTGAAGATGATTTATCTTTAAAACGCTCAATTGCATTCAAACGAAGTCGCTCCTGAGTTGCCTTCAACAATTTATCACTCACCCTGAAACGGAGCCCCTTCAAATGTGCGCCAAGTTGCTCAATATCCTCCAACCAATCTGAGACCGCATTCAGTCTCGTTGAAGTGATTCGCCCGCTCTGAACCATCTGCCATCCGCTTCTCTCCCGTTTATAACCGGGTCGATTCTCCCAGACCGGATCAAGCCTGCGGCCAGTGGTAATAATCTTTGTGCCCCGCTCCCGCTTCATCCGTTTTGATATGGCAGCACTGATAAAATCAACCTGCTTTCGCAACTTGTTGGTATCACTCCCCTTCGCCTCAACGCGA